>NZ_JTKF01000018.1:0-286476 GCF_000828175.1 Pseudomonas sp. W15Feb9B
AGCGCCTACGGTTTGCTTCGCTGCACCTCCTCTCGCTGTGTTTGGCTTCGCCAAACGGTCGCTGCGCTCCCCCCCCGGATCAACCCCTCCACTCAGCCTTCCGACGTCGCCCGTGGATCAAGATCAAGAGCTGCAGCCGAGCTAACGCTCATCCTGTTGAGTGGGGCGGCATGCGCCGCGTGCGGGTTGTACTTAATTTTCCCTTTAGGAGCTGCCGCAGGCTGCGATCTTTTGATCTTGATTTTGTGGGAGCTGGCTTGCCAGCGATGGCGGCCTGACAGCCGGCCATGTTCTGGCTGAATGCACTCAATTGACCTGTGGGAGCGAGCCTGCTCGCGAAAGCGGTGGGTCAGGCACCTTAAATATTGAATGTGCTGGCGCCTTCGCGAGCGGGCTCGCTCCCACAGGGGATTAGTTGTGTGTTGGAGATTGCGAGATTTCGTGGTTATCCAGCACTCGGTTCACCGCCAGTTCGGCGAGCATGATGATTTGCTGAATGGCCAGAATCGTCCGGCGCTGCGGGATGTCGATGTACGCGGCGATGTCGCTGGTCATGAGGCTGGCTTGGGCCAGTGATTCGCAGGCGTGGACCAGCAGGCTTTCGTTGTCCATGTCCGGGGCGACCTGGAACATGCTGCTGGGTTTGTGGAATCTCACCGCGGCGACGGAGGGTTTCAGGTAGTGATCCAGCGCACGCTCGGCGGCGTCGTGGAGTTTTCTAGAATCGAGGGATTCGTAGGGGGAGGTTTCGGGGGGATTGGGTGTGGGTTTGATCATGGTGAAGCTCCGAATGAGAAGTGGGGCTGTCACTCTCAATCGCCGCGACGCGACTGAGGGTGGCAGCTGTACGCGGGTTCGCGGACCGAGCCATTCGGCAATCTCGGCATACCCGAAGGTATCCCGCGCACAGCCACCATCAAACCAAACGAAAGCACCTGAGCGCTCCAGTTCGGGCCGGCGATTATGCATTAAATCGAATGAACTGCTCGGGCCGCGACGCCCGGCCGCTGAATTTCCAGCGACCACCAGAGCCTATCCAGCCAACTTCCGAGGCACAACCGACGCGACCTGTCGGAAAACTCCGCGCAATCACCAGCATTTGTAGGACGAACACATTTCCCATAGACCAGCACATTTTCCTGTAGGAGCTGCCGAAGGCTGCGATCTTTTGATCTGGCTTTTAAAAATCAAAGTCAAAAGATCGCAGCCTTCGGCAGCTCCTACAGGGATATTGGGTGGGCACAAAAAAGGCGATGCCCCTCACGGAGCATCGCCTTTCTATTACCGCCGCTAAAACTTATTCCGGCAGTTTGTACGCAATCACGTAGTCACCCATTTTGGTGCCCAGCGAGCCGTGACCGCCCACCACGAGCAGGACGTATTGCTTGCCGTCCTTGCCGGTGTAGGTCATCGGAGTCGCTTGGCCGCCAGCCGGCAGACGCGATTTCCACAGTTCTTTACCGGTGTTCACGTCGTAGGCGCGCAGGTACTGGTCGAGGGTGCCGCTGAGGAAGCCGACGCCGCCCGCGGTGACCATCGAGCCGCCCATGCTTGGCACGCCCAGGGTGAAACCGATCGGGATTGGCGAGCTGTCGCGGCTGGTGCCGTTCTTGCGTTTCCACACGACTTTGCCGGTGGTCAGGTCGATACCGGCAACGTAGCCCCAGGCTGGGGCCTGGCACGGTACGCCCAGTGGCGACATGAACGGGTGCATGATCACCGCGTAGGGCGCGCCAGTGTTCGGCTGCACGCCAGCGGTTTCGCTTTCGCGTTTGCTGCCGGCGGCGACTTTCTCGCGTGGCACCATTTTCGAAACGAAGGCCATGTAGTTCGGGCTGGTGAACAGCATCTGGCGAACCGGGTCGACCGAGACGCCGCCCCAGTTGAACACGCCGACGTTACCCGGGTAGATCAGGCTGCCCTGTTCCGACGGAGGCGTGTATTGGCCTTCGTAGCGCAGTTCCTTGAACTGGATGCGGCACAGCATCTGGTCGAACGGGCTGGCGCCCCACATGGCTTTTTCGGTCAGTTCCGGGGCCAGCAGGTTGAGGTCCGAACGGGCCTGGGTCGGTGCGGTGTGGTCGCCTTTCACGGCGCCTTGCGGAACCGGGATTTCCTTGATCGGGATGATCGGCGTGCCGTCACGACGGTCGAGGACGTACAGGCTGCCCTGTTTGGTCGGAGCGATCAGCGCCGGTTTCACGCCGTCGGCGGTTTTCATGTCGAGCAGGGTTGGCTGGCTGCCAACGTCCATGTCCCACAGGTCGTGGTGGGTGAACTGGTAGTTCCAGCGCACTTTACCGGTGGCCAGGTCGAGGGCAACGATGCCGGCGCTGAATTTCTCGGCGCCTGGGGTGCGGTCAGCGCCCCACTGGTCGGGAGTCTGGTTGCCCAGTGGCAGGAAGACCATGCCGAGTTTTTCGTCGACGCTGGCCAGCGACCACATGTTGGCCGAGTTGCGGCTGTAGATTTCGCCCGGGGCCAATGGCTCGGTGGCGTCCGGCTTGTCGCTGTCCCAGTTCCACACGAGGTGACCGTCGCGCACGTCGAAAGCGCGGATCACGCCCGATGGCTCGTTGGTCGATTCGTTGTCGGTAACGTGACCGCCCATGATCACCAGATCACGGGTAATCGCCGCCGGCGAGGTGGAGTAGTAGCCACCGGCGGTGAACGGGCCGATGCCTTGGGTCAGGTCGACCACGCCGTTGTTGCCGAAGCCTTCGCAGATCTTGCCGGTGTCGGCGTTCAGAGCGATCAGACGGGCATCGGCGGTTGGCAGGTACAGGCGACGCGGACAGGCCTGAGCAACGGCTTTGCCGGCTTCGGAGATGACGGCGGACGCGGCGTTTTCAGACTTGGCGTAAGCCGCTTCGTCGTAGTACGACACGCCACGGCAGGTCATGTGGGCGAAGCCCTTGAAGCCCACCGGGCTCTTGATTTGCGGGTCGAAGCGCCAGATTTCCTTGCCGGTATCCGGATCCAGCGCCAGCACTTTGCTGTGCGCGGTGCACGCATAGAGCATGCCGTTGGCTTTGAGCGGGGTGTTTTCGTTGGTCAGCTCGACCGGGTCATCGGCCGTCGGCAGGTCGCCGGTCTGGATGCGCCAGGCTTCTTGCAGCTTGCCGACGTTGGCCGGGGTGATCTGCTTCAGCGGCGAGTAGCGGTCACCGAATTCGGTGCGGCCATAGGCCTGCCAGTCGCCGTCAGGCATTTGCGGCGCGGTGCTGGTCATGTCCGCGGTGTCGCGGCCCAGTTCGCCGAAGGTTTCCCCCGGGTGGGTGAACAGGCTGGCCAGAGCGGTGACACCGGCCAGAACCACGGCCACGCTCAGGCCACCCGTGCCCATCGGCGCAGGGCCATCGAGCAGCAGCGGACGACGGAACCACGGCAGCAACATCACGATGCCGAGGACGAACCACAGCGCCAGACGCGGCACCAGTTGCCACCAGTCCAGACCGACTTCCCACAGGGCCCAGACCGTGCTGGCGAACAGCACGATAGCGTACAGGCCCAGCGCTGCACGGCGGCGCAGCAGCAACAGAATGCCGCTCAGCGCAATGCCGATACCGGCCAGCAGGTAGTACAGCGAGCCGCCGAGCATGCTCAGCTTGACCCCTCCGGCCAGCATGGCCAGGCCCATCAGTAGAAGCAGAATGCCGAGCAGGCTCGGTAGCAGACGGCCCCGACTCGAAGCACTTTCGGTGCTCATAGTGTGATTCTCCGTGACGTTTATGTAGTCCCGCGCTGTAGTCACTTTAGATGACGATTGGGCGCGGGTATGGTTCAGATAAAAACTTGTCTAGCTAACGAATTTTTCCCGATCCCTGTGGGAGCTGGCTTGCCAGCGATGGCGGAGTGTCAGCCGACGATAATGGCGAATGTGAAATCGCATCGCTGGCGAGCCAGCTCCCACAGGTTTCTTCAGTGTTTTTTAGAATGACGACTGGATCTTGATCCCCGCGATCAGCGCGTCATCGACGTCGTTCACGCCACCGGGATGGCGGATGTATTGCAGGTTCGGGCGCACGGTCAGCCAGTTGGCGAGGTGCACGCCGTAATACAGTTCGGCACTGTATTCGGTGTCCTGCGGTGGCAGAAAGGACGGGTCGTCGTAGTCGTAGACCGCCTGCGCCTGATTGCTCGCTTCGGCGTTTTTGCGCAAGGCCGGGTTGACGTGGACGCGGGCCAGGGCGAAACCGATGTCGTCTTTGGCGCGGGCATCGAACGGGCCTTTGTAGACGACGCCGGCCTGCACGTAGTTGTCGATCGCGTTGGTCTTCTTGTCGTGCATCGTCGCGTTGGCGAACACGCTCAAGCCGCGCGAATGATCGCTGGCAATGCTGGTGACTTGCTGCTGCGCGCCGAACCACACGCCGTGTTTGCTCGACGCGCTGCGGTAGGCTTCGCCGCTCAGCGCGGCAGGCTGGCCGTTCTGGTCTTTATAGACGTCAGAGGCCTTGGCGCTGCTGTAGTAGTAACCGGCGCGGTATTCGCCCGGCAGGCCATTGAGCTTTGGCGTCCACACCAGCTCCACCGGCAGCACGGCGCCCTGAGTGCCGCTGCCGCTGAGTTTGAAACCGTTGCCGCGATCGAGGTTCGACGGGTTCTGCTCGTAAGCGCCGACCTGCGCGTACAACTCTGGGGTCAGGTGATATTTGACCCGCAGCGCCCACTGGCTGACCGGCCAGTTGTACCAGATGCCGCCGACCCAGTTGCCGACCTGCGAGCCGCAGAACGCCAGATTCTGGAAGTCGCACGGGAAGCTGTTGAAGTCTTCGCCTTCACCGAAACGGCCGACCTTGATGTCGAGCTTCTGATCGAAGAATTTCTGCTGGTACCACATCTGCGTCAGGCGCGTGGTCTGGCCACGGCCCCAGACTTCCTGGGCCGAGGTGAAGCCGCCCACGCGCGGATCGTTGATCCGGTCGTTGCTGATGTTGTTGCCGCTGCGTTTGGTGATGGTCAGCTGAAACTCGGCGTCGTCCCAGCCAAGGATTTTTTGCAGGTCCAGGTGCGTGCCCAGACCGAACTGATCGCTGTAACGCGCGGTGCGATCGTGGTCGTAGCCGCCGTGCAGGTTGCTGCCCATTTCGCCGGTGTAATCGAGTTTGAAGTCGTAGCCTTTTTCCGCGAGTTCGGTACGCGTGCCGTTCCAGTCACCGAGCATCCACGGTGAGTCGCTGTCGAAGGCGGGGGCTGCCTGGGCGTAAGTGGCGAAGCCGAGCGCGGTGCAGCCGCCGAGCAGGCGCAAGGCTGAGATAGCGCTGTCTCGGGAGAAGGAAAAATCAGGCATGGGTCAGTCTTTTTTTGGTGTTTTACGGGGGTAAACCGAGCGCTTCAATTTGACGCAGGCAGTGAAGCGATTCAGCTGAAGGGCGGCAGGATAATGATCTGTAACAAAAAGACAAAGGGCTTTTGCAGACATGCAGCATTTCGGATTCGGTAACAGTGCGTCAAACGGGCGCATTGTGGCGCGGACCACAGGCTGAGATCTTCTCGGGTTGGCCTACATTTGATGCAAGGCCTTCCACCTGACCGGCCCCTCGGCTAAGGTGCGCGGCTTGTGCATTTTCACTCCGTCCAAAGGCTTGGCATGAACGACCACTCTCCTGATCCGCTGCATGGCGTCACCCTCGAACAGATCCTCAATGCGCTGGTGGCGCATTACGAGTGGTCGGGGTTGGCCGAGCGTATCGATATCCGCTGCTTCAAGAGCGATCCGAGCATCAAGTCGAGCCTGACGTTCCTGCGCAAAACGCCTTGGGCACGGGAGAAGGTCGAGCGCTTGTACGTGAAACTGATGCGCACCAAGCGACCGCTCTGAGATGGACGCCGTTATGCGGCGACGCCTGATCACGGTCATCGCCAGCCTCGGTTGGGTCGGGCTGAGCATTCAGCTGTACCTGATTTTCCTCGCACGGCTGAGTGTCGACGCCAGCCTGCTGGGTGGGCTGGTGAGTTTCTTCAGCTACTTCACCGTACTGACCAACACCCTGGTGGCGACCGTGCTGACCTGCGCGGTCACCCGGCGTGAATCCGCCGCGCAACGCTGGTTTCTGCAGCCGTGGGTCAGCAGCGGGATTGCCGTGAGCATCGCCGTGGTCGGTCTCGCCTACAGCATTCTGCTGCGGCATTTGTGGCATCCGCAGGGCTGGCAGTTTATCGCTGACGAACTGCTGCACGACGTGATGCCGCTGCTGTTTCTCGGCTACTGGTGGTTTTGCGTACCCAAAGGCACGTTGCGCCTTTGGCACCTGCCGCTGTGGCTGATTTACCCGTTGGTGTATTTCATTTACGCGTTGCTGCGCGGGCATCAGCTCGGCGCGTACGCGTATCCGTTCATTGATGTGGCACTGCTCGGTTATGCACAGGTGTTCATCAATGCCGGGGGGATATTGGTGGGGTTTGTGCTGATTGGCTTGCTGGTGATCGGCCTGGATCGCTGGCGTGAGGCTGAAAAATAGCGTGTAAACCTGTGGCGAGGGAGCTTGCTCCTGCTGGGTTGCGAAGCAACCCTCAACCCGGACAACAAGATGCGTCAGGCACATCGCGACCACAGGTTTTGCGACTGCTTCGCAGCCGAGCGGGAGCAAGCTCCCTCGCCACAAAGGTGTTCATCTTAACGGTGGAGTGAACGTCATTCCTCTTCAGAAGAACCCTCGACCCGCCAGTAGCCCACGGCTTTGACGAACTGTTCATTGAGCCCATGCTCATCCAGCAGCACTCGGCGGATCTGCCGCGAGACTTTGGTCTCGGTCGCTACCCACGCATACAAATTGCCCTTGGGCACCTGCAGCTGTTTGACGGTGGTCAGCAGGTTGTCCTTGCCACCTTCACGCAGCACCCAGATCACGTTGACCTGCGCCGCGCTCTCCAGCACCTGTTGCTCGGCACCGTTCTCCACTTCGATCACCACCAGCGCCTTGCGATTGGCCGCCAGACCTTCGAGGCGCCGGGCGATGGCGGGCAGGGCGGTTTCGTCGCCGATCAGCAGGTAGCTGTCGAAGATGTCCGGCACGATCATCGAGCCGCGCGGGCCGCCGATGTGCAGGAATTGCCCAGGCTGGGCCTGTTCGGCCCAAGTCGAGGCAGGGCCATCGCCGTGCAGGACGAAGTCGATGTCCAGCTCGAGTTTTTCCAGGTCGTAGCGACGCGGGGTGTAGTCGCGCATCTCGGGCATCGGGCCATTGTCCTTGCCCGCGCCGAGCACCATGGTTTCCAGCGCTGCAGCCTGTTCGGCGTTCTGCGGGAACAGCAGTTTGACGTGATCGTCGGTGCCCAGGCTGATGAACCCGGCCAGCTCCGGGCCGCCAAGGGTGATGCGGCGCATGCGCGGGGTCAGGTCGACCACGCGCAGCACTTCGAGCTTGCGGCGTTTGATGTCGTGCATCACGCGGTGAATGGTTTGGGTATCGACTGCAGTCATTCGGCTTTCTCCGGGGCAGATTGAACGGCGGGGCCGTCGACGATGGCTTTGGCGGTGTCGTTGAGCAGGTCACGCACACGCAGGATTTCTTCGGCGCTCCAGCGCCCGTGGTGCATTTGCAGGGCATGGCGCAGGTTGTGCACGGCCTCGTGGATTTCCGGCGGCCGGTCATGGCCGCGCAACGAACGTTTGCTGACGTCGATGCGCATGCGCACACCGTCCAGTGCGACGGCTTGCTCGCTTAACGACAGACGACCGGTGTCGGTCACGCTGTAGCGTTTTTTGCCAGCCTCGGCGTCGCCACTGATCAGGTCGCTTTCTTCGAGGAAAGTCAGGGTCGGGTAGATCACCCCGGGGCTTGGGCTGTACGCGCCGTCGAACATGCCTTCGATCTGGCGGATCAGGTCGTAGCCGTGGCAGGGCTGTTCGGCGATCAGCGCCAGCAGTAACAATTTCAGGTCGCCCGGGGCAAACACCCGTGGGCCGCGTCCGCCGCGTTCACGGCCGGGGCGTTTTTCGAAGCCGTCACGGCCGTCGCCGTGTTCGCGGTGGTGATGGGGGGCATGATGGTCTCTCATTTTCCTTCTCTCTCGTCGTGTTTAGATACAACTTAAGATATATCTTATCGCTCATGCAAGGGGGCCTGACCAACGGTGCACACCTGATCGATCGAATCTGCGGCCAAAAAAACCGGAAAATGATCAAGAAAACGCAGTATTAAATCCCCCGACAAAGGCGCAGATTAGTGCTGAGTCTCTAATGTTCTGTTTCGCCCTTTATTTCCGGCAAAGTGTCGTACATGTCTGACGGAAGTTGCTGCAAAGTTGTGGCGCGTACAGTCACTCGGGTGGCGCGCTGTAGCCTGTATCTTACAGTCGGACAGGAACTTTCCTGAATTTCGCGGTTTTTTCTTTCTCATCTAATGGCGTCCAGGCTACAAGGTCGCAGGACGTTGCCTGCTTACTTTGAAGATAAATTGGTTGAACATGCTTCGGCGTTGAAAGTTAACGGTGAATACGGACTGCTCGTGACTGTTCTGTTCGCCTTGACGGGTCGACGACTCAACTAATTTATATAAGACAGGTATTCAATGATGTTCAAGAAACTCGCCTTTGCCGCCCCTCTGACTGTATTGGCCATGAGCGCCTCGATGGCGTTTGCCGCGACCGAAGCCAAGCACTCGATCAGCATCGTGGCGCACGTACCGGCTGACGACTTTTATGCGGTGCCGGTGGATGCCGATCTGGTCAACAAGGATCAGGACATGAGCTACAACCCGGCGACCGCTTCGATGCGCGAAGTCAATGGCCACTTCGATGTGCTGCATACCGCAGGCAAGGTTCATGCGCGTCTGGAAGGTGTACCGAAGCTCATCGCCGGCAACCAGACCATCGATCTGAAGGTTGAACTCAACGGCAAGACACTGACCACCACTTCGCAGGAAGTGGTGGGTGATACCGAGTCCAATACCCGTTATCGCGCACCGTTCAAGATCAGCGCCACCGGTGCCAAACCGGCCGCAGGCGACTACACCGGTGTGGTCATGCTGGTCGTCGAACCTTCGGTTTAAGTAAGAACGGCAATACCTGACGTTACTTGTTCAAGTGGCGTAACCGGTCGGCGATTTGCAACTTGCAAGTTGCCCGGCCGGGCTTTTACTTCCGGTAATCAGAGTATTAATTCATGTATCCGATGACGCCCATCGCGACTGCGCTTGCGTTGCTTTTGAGCAGCAGCGTACTGGCGGCGCCGCCTCCAGTCGATAATACCCCGCGAAGTTTGCTGGCTCAGGCGAAAGGTCTACCGGCGGACTTCGAAGAGCATTTCTTTGATGTGCCTTTGGCGGTTCGTGTCGAACTTGATCAACAACCGCTGGGCGAGGCAATGATTGTGTTGTCACGCGATGATCGCATTACCTTGCTCGACTTCACTGACACCAGTGACAGCCGTTTCAGCGCGATCGAACAGCAAACGTGGGCCAGCATTCTCAAACCCGGTGTGGCCCTCGGCAAATGCAGCGGACAGTGCCCCGAGCAATTGCTGGAGTTGCATTACAACCTGCAAAACTCGCTGCTGTCGATCGCCACTGCGAACGCCGAGCGCGATCTGCAGGTCCAGCGTTTTCATGAACAGCCGGAAGGTGGCAGCCATGGCTTGATGTTGCGCAATCAACTGAACCTCAACGGCGGCCAGGATCAGGATCTGGGCGGACGTTTCGGTCTGGAAGCCAGTGCCAGTCTCGGCAACTGGAGCCAGTCCTTCAATATGCAACTGGCGCGCCTCGGCGGGCCGGACACCAAGACCTATCACGCGGTGCACGAGCTCTACACCCAGCGCGAACTGCAGGGCAGTTTTTTCCGTCTGGGCTATTTCACCCCCAATTCCGAAGGCCTGACCCGCCAGCCCCGTTCGTTCGGCACCAGCCCGGACACGGCGGTCGGCGTGATGTATGGCAGCTCCGACAGTCTGGCGGTCGATAGCCCGCGGCCCAGCGTCTACCCGATTTTCGTCACGGCCAATCGCCAGGCATCGGTGGAGATCTATCGCGATGGACTGTTGATCAACACCCAGTCAGTCACTGCCGGTCTGCAGACCCTCGACACCCGGCCGCTGCCCGGTGGCATTTATGAGGTGGAAGTGCGTCTGATCGAGGATGGCCAGACCACCTCGACCACTCAGGAGCTGGTCTACAAACCGGTCAACTGGCAAAACCTCGACGAGCGCTGGCGCTACAACGTGTTCGCCGGGCAGGAAAGCAAACTGCTGAGCAATTGGGAGCAACAGCAAAGCGGCGATCTCACCGCCGGCGCCGCGCTCAACTATTTGTTGCACCCGCGAGTGATCCTCGGCCTGTCGGCGCGCCAGGTCCGCGATACGTTGCAGTACGGCAGCTCGATCGACTGGAGCCTGGCGGACAGCATCAGCCTCTACGCCAACCTTTACCAGACCGAAGATCACGGCACCGGCGCCGATGTGCAGGGCTTGTACAACTATGGCGCCGGCAGTCTGGTGGTCAGCCACAACCGCAGCTGGCTCGACACCCGCAACAGCTACGACACGCTGCCCGATGGCACCCGCGTACGCCAGCGCAACGTGTTCACCGGCGAAACCAGCAACTCGTCGCTGGCGCTCAACCATCGCATCAGTCGCAAGAACTCCCTGAGTGCGCGGGTCTCGCACAGCGAAGGTAACGTCGAAGGCGTGGGCATGGACCTGGGCTGGACGCAACGCACCGAACTGTTTGGCAGCGACGCCAATTGGCGCCTGTCGCTGTTCGATCGGCCGGGCAGTTACAGCAGCGGCGATGCACGCAATCGCGGGATCGACCTGAGTATCAACATGGCGCTGGGCGGGCCGAGCCAGCAATTGTCCGCCAGTATCGGCAGCCGTACCGCCCGTGATGGCAGCCGCGACAACAACGGCTCGTTCGGCTATCGCAAAGACCTGCAGGACCATGTTCTGCAAAGCGTGTCGGTCACCGCGCTGACCGACACGTACGGTGTCGGCCTGGCGAGTCTGGCCAACTTTCGCACCGATCAGGTCAATGGCGACGGCTTTCTTCAGCGCTCGTCCTACAACGGCAACTTCACTGGCGGCCTCAATCTCGACAGCACGATTGTCATGGGAGGCCAGCAACTGGTCATGACCAGCCAGCATCTGGGGCGCGGCGCCGGGATGATCGTCGATGTCGAGTCAGACATCGACGACATTGCCTTGCGTGCCGACGATCTCGGCGCAGGCAGCGCGGCGTTGCGGGTGGGGCGCAATTTCATCCCGTTGACGGCCTACAAGAACAGCTCGGTGAGCTTTGACTTCGAAGGCAATCACGCCCCCGCCGCGAATATCGAACCGGCATGCACCCGCTACCACCTGAACAAGGGCGGCGTGGAGTACCGCAAGGTGCGCGTGATGAAAACCGTGACCGTGCTTGGACGCTTGCTCGATCCGCAGGGGCGGCCGCTCAAGGGCCACCACGTGATCAACCACGCCAGCCGTGGGGTGAGCGAGGTCGACGGGTTCTTCTCGATGGAAATGCATGTTGGCTCACCGACCCTGGAAGTGCGCTACGCCGACCAGTTGTTGTGCCAGTTCCGGCTCGATACCGCCAAACACCGCAGTGAAAGCAACGTGCTGATGATCGGCGATCTGCGCTGCTCGCCGGATACGTTGGCGGATGTCTCCGTGAATCGACAGGAGGCTGGTTGAGTGGTGAATCTCAAGACATTTCTACCGCGATACTTTTGCTGGTTGGTGCTGTTTCTGGCGCCCACGATCGAGGCGGCGACACAGGACATCAGGGCGCTGTTCATCCCTGATCCAGATAATCCGCAGAGCAACAAATTCGTCAACAAGACGCCCTCCAGCGGCTATTGCGTGAGTTATCCCGAGCAGTGTCAGGCCTACAACATGTTCAGCATCCGGGTGCCGCTGCGTTTCAACTCGGTCAAGGCTCTGGAGCCCAATGCAAGTGCACGTGACACTGCAATGTTCAGGGTTCCGTCGGATTGGCGCGGGCTCAACGTGACCAACGCTGAAACGGGAGAAACGGAAAGGGTTGAAGTGCGGATCGCCGGCATTGGTTCGCAATACCGGCTCAGTGATACGGCCGTCAGACTGACGGGGGCTGACAGTGTACTCGAAGGGCATCAGGCCCTGTGGTCGGGTGGCAGTTGGGTCTATGCACCGTCGCCGTGCGAAATCAGTGGCGTGGGTGCCTATTCGGATGATTTCTACCGGTTCTTCTGGAAGACCCCGCGTCAGGGTAACTGCGTCAAACCGGCCATGTTTCGAATCCCGGCCATGACCTACGAGTATCTGGACTTCGCCTATGAACTGCGCACGCCCAATCCGTTGCACATGTCCACCGGGCTTTATACCGGCCAGGTCCTCTACACGCTTGGTCCTGGTGCCGATTTCGACATGGGGGACGTCATGGTGCCCGACGACACCTTCCTGGCGCTGCATTTCACTCTGGATGTACAGCACGCCCTCAAGGTCGAGATCCCGCCAGGTGGCGAGAAGGTTCAGTTAGTACCGGCCGGTGGTTGGCAGAGCTGGCTGCAGGCCGGTCGCCGGCCCGTGAGCCTGTTCCGTGACCAGATCTTCAATATCTCGGCGTCATCGCGATTCAAGATGCAATTGAGGTGCGAAATGAACCTGGCGCCCGACTGTGCGCTGGAGAATCGAGAAACCCATCGGCGAGTTCAGATAAACGTCAGCGTCAGTCTGCCTCCTGGCTTGACGGACATGGCCGGGCAACCGGTCAGGCACAGGCGATTGAGTCCGGGGGCGGAGAACGCGCTGTATTTCCAGCCTGGTTTTTATGTGGACCGTGCGCCGGCCACGCTGCATTTCGAGATACCGCCACACCAGATGGAATTCATGCTGCAACCCGGTGTTGCCGGCACTTACGCCGGCGCGGTCTACGTGATCTGGGATTCGGAAATCTGATGCGCCGCCGAGCGAAGCTTCGAGCCGGCACTGTGTTCAACGACCAAGGATTCAAGGTAATGAAACGTCTGTTGTTATTGATGGGTTTGAGCGGTTTTTCCTTCGGCCTACATGCCGGCCCGCAGATCAACGTCGGTACCGTCTACGACTATCTCGACAGTGACAAAAGTACCTACCTGAAACGGGTATTCAACAGCGGCGACAGCACCGCGTTCGTCAAGGTCGACATTCTCGAGATCGTCTACGACGCCGACGGCAGCGCCCGGGAAATCGAGGTCAAGAGTCAGACGGACATCAGCCGTCGTGATGGTCTGATAGCCAGCCCCGCACGGTTGATCGTCCCGGCCAACGGCATGCAGGGCACTCGCTTGCTGCTGATGGGCAACCGTGACACCGAGCGTTACTTCCGCGTGCGCTTCATTCCCGTGGTCCCGGAGAAAGAGGACGAGTTCGCGATTTCCGCCGAGGAACGCGACGAATACAAAAACACCCTGTCGGCCGGGGTCAACGTCATGACCGGCTTCGGCACGGTGTTCTTCGTACGTCCGAAAGACAGTCGCTTCGACAGCGTGATCGAGGACCAATCGAGCACGTATCGCATACGCAACAACGGCAACACCGTGGTGTTGATCGACGAGTTCCGCAATTGTGCCCTGAAAGAGGAAACCGCCTGCGAGCCGATCACCAAACACCACATCCGCGGCGGCGGCAGTTTCGAGTTCGTCAAGCAGCCCGGGCGCGAGTACCGCTTCAATCTGGTCGAGGGCGACAGCAAGAAAGCCTTGCGAGTTGTCGGCAACTAATCACGGGATGACCTGAGATGATCAAGCAATCGTTGATTGCCGTGGGCGCGGGTGCGCTGACGTTGTGCAGTGCTGCGCTGTTTGCGGCGCGTGAAGAGCACCGATTCGAGGTGTCGGTGGATATTCCGACCCTCGGTTTTTACGTGATTCCGGCCGAGACGGACTGGATTCATCGCCCGCAGATTCTGCCGTGGAACGTGACAACAAAGAGCCTGGGCGGATTACGCAAACAGTTCGACGTCAAGCACGACACCAGTGCCATCGAGGCCCGCCTGGACAGCGAGCCGTATCTGTCCAATGGCCGCGACGAACAGAACATTTATCTGCGCGTGAGCTTTGCCGGCACCCAACTGACGCATGAAACGCCGCCACGGCAGGTGGTCACGGCGGAGCAGGCGAGGGTCGGCGGGCGTTATGCCTTGGACATCCAGCCGATCGTGCCTGCCGGTGGTTACAAACCGGGGAGTTACTACGGCAACGTGCACCTGATATTCAATGCGGTAGCGCCGCAATGAGCAGCGTTGGGAAGCCATTCATGATAGTCATCCGTTGGCTATGCGGTGCTCTGTTGCTGGGTTTGTCGGCCGAGCGTACGAGTGCCGAACAGGTCGAGATCACGGCGCTGTTCAAGCCTGACTCGGCACAGCCGCAAAGAAACCGGTTTATCAATACCACGCCGTTGAGCGGCTATTGTGCGAACAATCCGGGGCAGTGTGCAGATAACGAAATGTTCAGTTTGCGCGTTCCGATCCAGTTTGAATCGCGGGGGCCCATTCGTGCCAATCATGATTCACCGCGCCAGGGTGCGATGCTCAAGGTGCCGGCGCAGTGGCGCGAGTTGACGGTCTATCACGAACACACCGGCAAGCCGGAAAAGGTGAAGGTACGGATTGCCGGCATTGGCTCCGAATACATCACTGAAGATGTCATGAAGCTGGTAGGCGGCGCCGCAGACTATCGCGTCGCGCACAATCTTTTATGGGGATTGAGCTGGGTCTATGCCCCGTCACCTTGCCAGTACAGTGGCGTCGGTTGGTTTATCCCCACCGCTTACAGTTTTTTCTGGAAAACCCCGTCGCAGGAAGCGTGTGCCAAGCAGGCAAAGTTCGACATCCCGTGGTTGCGCCTGGGCTACCTCGACTTCGCCTATGAACTGGAGACTCCGGATCCTTTGGGCATGTCGTCGGGCAGGTACCTTGGCTCGCTGACGTATACCGTCGGTCCCAATGGCGATTTCGATTTTGGCGATGTCATGCTGCCGAGCAGTTCGACACTGGCGCTGAGTTTCAATCTCGACGTGCAGCACACCCTCAAGGTCGATATCCCTCCCGGTGGTGACAAGGTCCGACTGGTGCCCGAGGGCGGCTGGCAGAGCTGGCTGCATTCAGGACGTCGGCCGGTGCGCTTGATCCGCGATCAGACGTTCAATATCTCGGCATCGTCGCGGTTCAAGATGCTCATGAGCTGCGGGCCCGGGCTGAATGGCGAATGTGCTCTGGAAAACCGGGAAGAGAATCGTCGAGTCGAGCTGTACATCAGCGTCAGTATGCCCAACGGCATCACCGACCTGTCCGGTCAGCCCGTGCGGGATTTACGACTGCGGCCCGGGACGGGGAACGAGCAATATTTCAAACCTGGTTTCTATGTCGATCAGGCACCGGGAACGCTGCATTTCGAGGTTCCGCCACATTCAATGGTCAGCATGCTGCGGCCCGGTGCAGGCGGCACCTATTCCGGGGTTGTCATTGTGATCTGGGATTCCGAGGTGTAAGGCGCGAGGCCGTCAGGTGTCTTGTGTCATGCCGTCATTACAAACCGGCGCGTCTCATGGCATCACGAGTCAAGCGTCTGGACAGACCCTTTTCCTCATCCACCAAATCGATCAGCACGCGGTTATAGGTCGCTTCGCTGATCGGTGTATCAGCGAACAGCACGGTGTCGGGGATCGGCAGATCGGCAGCGAGTTCGCGCAGTCGGCTGCGCCGCTCGGCGCGCTGTTGATCCGTGGTCGAAGCCAGCCATTCCTGCTGCACTTCGCGTAAGGTTTCCAGTTGTTCGAACAGCTTCAGGTAGCGATGCTTGTTCGAGGCCAGGCGCGCTGGAAACTGTTCTTGCAGGTAGTTCTGCCAGAAGTCCTGTTCGAGCATCTTGTCCACCAGACCATCGCCTTCACCCAGTGCCAGCACCGTGTCGTACGCCGTATCAATCATCGCGTCAGTCACGCCCGACACCGGTCGGAACAACATGGACTCGGTCTGCCAGGGCAGGCCCAGGCGTCTGGCCAGGCCGGTCTGATACGCCAGATAGACTTCGACATCGTCAGGATTGCCGCCGCGACTGTCGACGTCCGCACGGGCAATGTCGTTCACCTGTTCCAGGCGCGCCGCGCCCTGGGCCAGGGTGACCAGTCTGTTTTCCAGTTCCCGGGGGCCGATCGCGTAGGCATAGGCCTCGGAAGCCAGCACGTTGATGCCCATGTGGTTGAACAACTGAGCGCCGGCGTCCGCGCAGTCCACCGGAGCGACCACCATGGTGAAGAGTTTTTCCCGCAGCCGACTGTCGTGGTGCACGGCATCGAGCATGCGCCACACACGCTGCATCAGTTGCTGGCGCAGTTCACCGCCGGCGCGGTAGTCGGCGAATTCGCGTACACCGAGCAGCGTCGCCATGAACGGTTGCGCGGCCGGTTCCTCCACCAGCTCCGACCAAGGCGTTTCACGGTTGATGCCCCAACCGGGCACGTCGCTCCAATAATCGGCGCCAAACGCGGAAATGATCGAGAAGTTGCGCGTGGGATCGGCCGGCAGAACCGTCTCCTCGGGCAGGCCCACTGCGCGTCGATGGGTCTGATAGATCACCTGATTGACCTCAGACAGGCTGGCCACGTCCAGGCGCGTACGTGCCACCAGCCACTGTGCCTCGGAGCCGCTGACCACCTCCGGAATTGTCGTCAGCGGATTGCCGCGCAGGTCAAGTAATAAGCCACGGGGACGAGGTCTGGCCAGAATGCCTTCAGGCCAGGCGGTCAGCCCGGTGTTCTTCAGGCCCACCACCTTGAGCCTGGGCATGCGTGACAGGTTCGGCGACAGCCCCAGCGGGTTGTCATCGAGTTTCAGCACTTCCAGGTACGTCAGGCTGCGTAAACGCTCGACGGTGGCGGCATCCAGCACAATCTTGTTATCGCTCAGACGCAAACGTTCGAGCCGGCGCAAGGACGTGCCGATGCGCTCTGGCAAACGGGGCAGGTCGCAGCCTTTGGCGCTCAGTTCGATCAGGTGCGGGAAGTCCTTGAGCAAGCCGCTGGAATCAGTGGCAAAGCGTGTGTTATCGAGTTTGAGCACGGTGACCTTGTCGAGGAATTTTTTCAGCTCCGGGCGTTTGGCCCACCAGGTTTCCAGGTTCAGGGAAAGCATCTCGCGCGACAGATCCAGCGCGTAAGAGGATGGATCGCTGCGTTGTCCCAAGTGTTCGGTCTTGCGTTCAAAACAAGCCAGCAGACGTTCGTGAATGTGTAATCCGCCGCCATCGCGAAAGCCATGGCTGCCCGGTCCCCAGGTGTCCGGTTGCTGATAGCGCCAGCGATTGACCGTTTCACGCAGTTCATCCAGATCGTTCTCCATCGCCTCGATGGCTTTGAGCGGTTCGCCCTGTTCGGTCAAGGCCTGGGCGAAGGCATCGACCTCGCGCGCAGTGAAGTGCGGATGCAGATCTTCGATGCGTTCGTGCAGGCTCGCGCCGTCTCGGCTCAAACCGCCTCCGCGCACCAACAGTTGGGTGTCGAATTGAACAACGGGGCGGATCGGCGGTTCGGCCAGCACCGTGCGCCGTTCGCTCGGGGCGGTGGTTTTGGCAATGATCCATTGCTTGAGCTGCTCGGCATCGCGGGTGCTGTAACCCAGTACGCTTCGGCCCTGATGTTCGCTCGCGTAGAGAATCGCTTCATACAGACCGCAAGCCCGGCGCAGCAGTTGATTCGAGCCATCGCGCACCTGATAAAGGTTCTCGCCAGTGCGCACCAGCACCCGGACCCGCTCGGCCGACTCGGCGCCGGCACTGCTGCGCAGGGGGCCGTCGAATGTTCCGTCACGGATGACGATCCGCAGCGCGCCAAAGGCATCGCTGTGATGACGCAACGCGCCCAAGGCCAGGCGTTCGCTCTCGACCGTGATCAGCGCTTCGCGTTGCAGCCCTTGCGCCGCTCGAACCGACTGCACCTCAAACTCCAGCTCGCGGGCCAGGGTTTTCAGACGCAACGGCACCTGCCGTCGCAGGGTAACCCGCTGCATCTCCAGCGGACTGGCCTGGCTAATAACACGTTCGGCCAGCACCGGCGTCAGTTGCGGGCAGTCACGCAGTACCCGGGCGGCCGGGGTAGAAAGAGCCGGCGCCGCGTCCTCCGGTGCCGGCTGGCTTGCCAGGCGCAGCAGGGTATCGGCCAGCAGAGGCGGGGGCGGCGCGTTTTCCACATGCATGCGCCGCAGGATGTTCTCATCGGTGCCGGTCAACTGGCGAATCTGTTCCAGTTGCGTATCGCTGAATCCATCGGTGGCGTGGCCGATTCGGCGCATCAACTGCGGGCCTTGCCACTGGCGCGGGTTTTCCGATTCACAGACCCATGCGCCATGGCTGTTGTGCCTGAGCGTCGGCGCGTAGGCGTCGGGGCGGCGTGGATGACGAATCCGGTGTTCACCGCTCAGCGGATCCCGGGTCACCTCGAACACCTGCTGATCCAGCTTCACCAGGTGCTTGCTGCCCAGCGGGTGCAAGCCTTGCGCATCGGGACGGGTGGTGGCGGGCAGTATCTGGTCGGTCACGCGATACGGAGTGAGGTCGGGGTTCCAGAGGCGCGTCTGGCCGTCGCTGAGTTTTACCGGCTTCAGGCTTTCAAAAAACGGCGAGAGCCTGACCAGTGCCGCGCTGCCCAGCTTGGCACCGGCAGCGAAAATCCCCAGTTGCACGATACTTTCCAGCACACCGATGGCTTGAGCACCGGCTTGTGCCAAGTGACCTTCGGCCAGGTCGACGATTCCTTCAACAATCTGATCGGTGACCTGATACGCGGTATAGGCCAGCATCAACACGCCCAGCTCGGGAACGAAGGGCACGGCCACCAGCATCGCCAGATTGAGCATGTCCGTCAGGATTTTTTCCAGGTTGTCCCACCATGCCCAGCGGGCCATGCGGTCGGCGTACTCGGTGGATATGGCGATATCACGGGCATCGCTGAGAATCTTGTTGAGTTTCTGTTGGTAGAGGTACTGCCACAGGTCACCGGTAAAGCGTGTTTCGCGATCCTGTTGAACCGGCGCCACGCGAAATTGCAAGTTGGGATGATCCACAGGCGTATCGCGCCAGTTGGGCAAGTTCGACCCGGAGGGCGTCGCCTGCCATGTCACATGGCTGAGGCGCTCGTTCAGTCGGGCGAAGAAATAGCCTCGCTGGCGCTGCGGGACAAACTGACTGAAAAACCGCTGGTAAGACGAGGACGGAGAGGTGTCGCGCAACTGGCGGGTCAGCTCGGCCATGAACGCCAGTGAATCGGGATATTGCTTGAGTGGGTGTTCCGGATCGTGGGGCACATAGGCCAGAACGGGGACGGGCCGCGTGGCGGCAAGCGGGTCGACGCTGATCAGTACAATGCCTGTCAGCGGTGTGTCCATCATCGTCAGCGTGTGATAGCGCACAGCCTTGCCGTGCCACAGTACTTGTGCACGGTCTTCGAGCATGCCTTGCACCACTTCAAATGCCTGACGGTCGATGTCGCCCTTGAGCAGGGCCATGCGCGCGGCGACTCGCAGTGTCTGTTTCTGGCTGTGCGTCACCTTGAGCTGCAGGTACTGACGGGCCACCTGGTTTTTCGAAAGCACGAATTCGTGCAAGTGGGTCTGGTAGCGCGCGCCGATATCCAGCTCGCGACACAATGCCTTGAACTGCTCGATGCTGATCTTGTGCTTGAGTGCCTTGACCGAAAACTGCCCGAGCGCATCGGGACGGGTGATAAAGCAGGAGTCGGCAGTGAACGTTTCGTCGCTGGAAAAGTTATGCAATGCCGCGTCCAGCAGCGACACCGTGCGACTCTGCGTGCCTTTGGCAAAGTCATGCGCCCACCAAGACGTTTTGACTGGCATGTACAGCCGCACCCAGGTGTCCTCGACATCGTCCTCGACACCGAAGCGCGTCTTCAAGGCCTGTTGCAACAAGGGCCTGGCGAAGGTGCGCGCATCTTGCAGCTTGCTCAGCGCGCGATCGATGTTGTTCTGCGCGGTCCATGCCTGGCTCATTTCATCCTTGAGCCGTTGATGCTCGCTGGCCGCAGCGCTGCGATGCCATGCAGGCATGGTCAAGGTGACGTTTTTCAATGATTCGACCCGTGCTGCCGAAGCCTTGTACAGCCAGTCGGGAAGGGCATCTTTAACCAGATCGTGATGGACACTTTTATGACCTTGGGCAGAAGGCGTCTGCTGCGATCGATACAGTGTCAGGGAAGGGTTGGGCATGGCCTGATCGTCCGTTGATCAAAATGGAGCGATCAGACTAAGAAATGACCCGGCGCGAAAAAAGCGCAAAAACAGGTTGGAAGCGCGGCGTGTTTACGCCGCGAAACAGCGGAAATTCAACGGCAAAAAATACTCCGTTACCACCCAGGCGCCAGCCTAACGTGCTGCGGTCATCGGATCGGGCTGGCACAGGGTATGCGTACCCGGCTGCAGATACGGCGAAAGGATCGGTGCCATGCCCTTGAGCACCTGCACCGGCAGCGCCGAGGTGAACTTGAAGTTCTCCGCCGAACGCCCGGGGACGAACGCGGTAAGCGTGCCGAAGTGGTTGTTGCCGATGTAGAACACGAAGGTCGCGGTGCGGTTGATCGACTTGGAACTGAGGATCCGCCCGCCGGAGCCGATGGCTTCGATACGGTTGTCGCCGGTGCCGGTCTTGCCACCCATCACCAATGGCGTGCCGTCGGCGGTTTTGAAACTGCCGGAAACGCGTTTCGCCGTGCCCGAGTCCACCACTTGCGAAAGGGCTTCGCGCATCGCCGTCGCGACCTCCGACGGCATCACCCGTTTGCCGACATGCGGGTCGTTGGTCAGGCGGGTTTCATAGGGTGTACCAGCGGCAAAGTGCAGGCTGTCGATGCGCAGGGTCGGCATGCGCACGCCATCGTTGAGGATGGTGCCGATCAGCTCGGCCAGCGCGGCAGGGCGATCGCCGGAGCTGCCAATGGCGGTGGCCAGCGACGGCACCAGATGGTCGAACGGATAGCCGACTTTCTGCCAGCGCTGGTGAATCTCGAGGAACGCTTCGATTTCGAGCATGGTGCGGATGCGGCTGTCACGGGCGCCCTTGTGTTTACTCTTGAACAGCCAGCTGTAGACTTCCTGGCGCTCGAACTGGCTGGCCTTGACGACCTGACTGAAGGTGGCATCCGGGTTGTGCAGCAGGTAGCCCATCAACCACAAGTCCAGCGGGTGGACCTTGGCGATGAAGCCCTGATCCGGCAGATCGTAGGTGCCCGGGCCGTAGGCGTCGTACAACCGGATCAGGCGATCGTCGGTGAGTTTCTCGGTGAGCTTGGCGCCTTTGAGGTGGGCGCGCACGAAGCTGTTGAAGTCTTCCTGACTGGCGTTGGGCAGCAGGTAACGATGCACGGCGGCCATGCGGATCGGGGTCGGGCGCATGCTGTCGAGGAAGGTGTCGAGGCGCGCCTGGGTGTCCTTGTTCTTGTACTTCTTCCAGAACTTGAGCAGGAACGAGGTGCCTTCGCGGTCAGCGAAACTGGCCAGGTATTCCTGCCGCCGCGGGTCGCGGTCGTCCTTGAGCAGTTCGGCGCTGCTGTTGGGGCCGGAGTAGGTGACGTAGCGCACCACATCGCGCATCAGGCGAATGAACGGCAGGTTGATCGATTCGCGCAGGGCGTCGCGCAAGGTCGGCATGCGGCCGTTGTCTTCCTTGCGAAAGTTATGGAACACATGGAGGCCGCCACCGGTGAAAAACGCCTCGCCGGGGTTGGCGGAATATTTGCGGTCGAGCGCGGCACCGAGCATTTTCGACAGGTCGTGATCCTTGTTCTGGATCAGGTAATCGATCACCCACTGGCTGAGACGATCCTGATCCGGCACCTCGACTTTCTTCAGTTCCGGTACGCTCATGGCGCCGTACTTGTCGTGCAGTTCGGAGATGATCTGCAAGTAAGTGGTGAGCACGCGCATTTTCGCCGTCGAGCCGAGCTCCAGCTTGCTGCCCTCGTTAATGTCGAACGGCTGATCGGTGCTGTCAGTCTGCACGCGTACCCGCGAGCCGTCCGGGGTCAGTTCGAACAGGGTGAAGCTGTAGCGCACCTGAGTGGTGCTGGTGGGGGTGAGCAGGCGTTCGCCAATCAGACCAATCTGCCCGGCGAACGCGGGATCGGCGAGCTTTTTCAGGTAGTCAGTGGCCTGGGTTTGCAGATCGCCCTGCAAGGTGCTGGTGGCCGACAGGTCGAGCCGATCGAGGTCGTACAGCGGGCGATTGAGCATCGTCGCCAGACGGCTGCGGGCAACGCTGATGCCCTTGTTGGTTTCGATCGGCTGGAGGGTCGGCTGGGTCTGCCAGTCGCGGTAAGTGACCTTGCTCGCCAGCGCGGCATCGGCCAGGGCGCTGTCGATCACGCCGTTCTGCTTGAGCAGGCGCAAGTGGCTGTCGGTGAGGTCGGCGAGTTCTTCACGGCCCTTGGTCAGGTAATGCGAAGGACGGCGCTGGGCGATCATCAGCGAGAGCATCTCGCGCAGGGCCAAGCCTTTGTCGGCCATGGTTTTCGGGTCGGTGGCCGAGCTGTTCAGCTGTGCATTGGCCTGGTTGAAATCGCTGCCGTACCAGACCCGCAAACCTTCGGCCATGCCATGGACCTCACCATGCCCCGGCACGGCGGAGAGGGGCACGCTGTTGAGGTAGTCGCGGATGATGTTCTGCCGCGCGCCGAGGGTTTGCGGCCCGGGCTGATAGGCGCGCACGCTGGCGGAAATCATCTGGCGGATCTTCTCCGCACCGGACACCGTCAGGCCATCGGGCGAGTGCCGGTACTTCTCCAGTTGCGTCGCCAAAGTGCTGCCGCCCGCCGATTGCCCCGGCAGGTGCAGCAGCTTCGCCACCTGCGACCAGGCGGCCATGCCGAAGCGCGGCCAGTCCACCGCCGGGTTGGCCAGCGGTTGCTTGGGGTCGAGCAGAAAGCGGTTTTCGATGAACAGCAAACTGCTGACCACCACCGGCGGAATGGCTGCAAAACTCGAATACAGCTGCTGCGGGTACTTGTACTGATACAACGGCGCAGCGCGGCAATCGGTGATCGACAGCCCGGCCTGGATCTTTTCCGAATAGGGCACGAACAGGCCTTTGTCGGTGTAGCTCAGCAGCGCCGGAGAAAACCGCGTCTGCTCGGTGATCACGTAGTCGCGCTTGAGCAGGCGCGGCAAGAATTCATCGAGAGAGCTGTAACCCAGACGCAGATCGAACGGCCCGTTGCCCGGGTAGCGGATCGCTTCGCTGGGGCCCGGTTCCAGCTGATATTTGAGCGAGGCGGCGTACTGGCTCAGCTCCCGGGCCTGAAAACGCGAGGTGCGCATCTCCTTGCTCGCAGCCAGACCCACGACGATGGCAATAATCAGCAGCAATAACCAGAACGCCTTCCAGCCATGCCGGTTGCGGCGTTTTTTGGGGGGGACAGGCGCTTCATCCACACGTTCAGTCGGAACCACGGCTTTACTCGAATCGGTTTGCCACAAAGCGCCCATAGTCGATTGATCCATTCACGCAGATTGATCGGACTTGACTGAAGCTTAGACGGTGGTTGGTGATGGGGAAAAAAATGTGCGGGGTTTGAGTGGGGGTGGTTTCTGAAGAAAACTGCACCTGTGGCGAGGGAGCTTGCTCCCGCTGGGTTGCGTAAGCAGCCCCAATCCCTCTAATCGCGATCTGTCTGAAACACCGCATGCGCGGGTAATACGACGGCTTCGCCGCCGAGCGGGAGCAAGCTCCCTCGCCACAGGGGAAGTGGGAGCTTTAGAGCCAGCAGGCGTTCCAAAGCGGGTAATCGCCAATCCGCTCCACCAATCCTGCTCGTAGCGGATTAGCAATGATGTAACGGGCGAGGGGTTTCAAGTCTTTACCATCACGGATGGCGCGGTCGTGATAGCCTGTTTGCCAAAACGCGCCTTTTCGGTTCAGGGCGCGATTAATCGACAATGTGCTGCGGGATTTCACCGCTTGCATCAGACGTTCAATATGCATTTCTTCCAGCTGGACCAACCAATGTAAGTGGTCAGGCATCACCACCCAGGCTATCGAATCGACCCATCGCTGGTCATGAGCTCGCCTGAGTTCCGCTATCAACAAACGCCCCATCTGCCAATCGCTGAATATTCTGCGGCGCTGATGCACCACAGTAGTTATGAGATAAGCACGTCCTAACTCCGAACAACGCCCTCGGCGGAGCCGATGTGAATTTGGGGGTTTACGCATTCCGTTGCGTCCTTTGCGAGTTCAATCCTTATTCACGCTAGTCGCAGCATTCAAGAATTGGGTCTGCGATGGCTGTACGAAATTTCCGAAAATTTGCAGATGTCGCCTTCTCTGTGGCGAGGGAGCTTGCTCCCGCTGGGTTGCGTAAGCAGCCCCAATCCCTGTATTCGCAATTTGTCTGAAGCACCGCGTGCGCGGTAATACGACGGCTTCGCCGCCGAGCGGGAGCAAGCTCCCTCGCCACAGGGGAATAGACAGCCAAGCACATCGAAACAGCTGTGCTAGAGCTATCACCTACGCAATACCACCAACACAGGGGCATGACGGTGCACCAATGCTGTGCAATACTCGCCGGCCTTTTTAGTGGGGAAAAATCCTACGGAGTCCAGGTAATGCCTCTCCGTAAACCGGCGGAATGCCGAGATTTCCCGCTGAATGTTGTTGCTTATAGAGTGAAAAGCCCTGTCACAAGCTTTTTATACTGCACGCCCCGCTGATCTTGCAGGTCGGGACCTGCGAGACGCGTTTGCCCACGAGGCCGGCGCGGTTTCGGGAAGTTCAGGCCTATCGGTCGACGCTTCGCCACTCGGTGGTCATATCCAATAACAAGACGAGGTTGTATCCCTATGCCAGTCGGCAATCACCTGCCCCATGGCGAGACCGCTCACGGCGGTCCGCTCAAACGCGAACTCGGTGAACGGCATATCCGCCTGATGGCGCTCGGCGCCTGTATCGGTGTCGGCCTGTTCCTGGGTTCGGCCAAGGCCATTGAAATGGCCGGTCCGGCGATCATGCTCTCCTACATTCTCGGCGGCCTGGCGATCCTGGTGATCATGCGCGCCCTCGGCGAGATGGCCGTGCACAACCCGGTGGCCGGTTCGTTCAGCCGCTATGCCCAGGACTACCTCGGCCCGCTCGCGGGCTTTCTCACCGGCTGGAACTACTGGTTCCTGTGGCTGGTGACCTGCGTCGCGGAAATCACGGCGGTCGCCGTGTACATGGGCATCTGGTTCCCCGATGTGCCGCGCTGGATCTGGGCCCTGGCGGCGCTGGTCAGCATGGGTTCGATCAACCTGATCGCGGTAAAGGCCTTCGGTGAATTCGAGTTCTGGTTCGCCCTGATCAAGATCGTCACCATCATCGCCATGGTCATCGGCGGCGTCGGCATCATTGCCTTCGGGTTCGGCAACGACGGCGTGGCGCTGGGGATTTCCAACCTGTGGGCCCATGGCGGCTTCATGCCCAACGGCGTGACCGGTGTACTGATGTCTCTGCAAATGGTCATGTTCGCCTACCTCGGTGTCGAGATGATCGGCCTGACCGCCGGTGAAGCGAAGAACCCGCAGAAGACCATTCCCGATGCAATCGGCTCGGTGTTCTGGCGCATTCTGCTGTTCTACGTGGGCGCGTTGTTTGTGATCCTGTCGATCTACCCGTGGAACGAAATCGGCACTCAAGGCAGCCCGTTCGTGATGACCTTCGAGCGTCTGGGCATCAAGACCGCTGCCGGCATCATCAACTTCGTGGTGATCACGGCGGCACTGTCGTCGTGCAACGGCGGCATCTTCAGCACCGGGCGCATGCTCTACAGCCTGGCGCAGAACGGTCAGGCCCCGGCCGGTTTCGCCAAGACTTCCAACGGCGTGCCACGCCGGGCACTGCTTCTGTCGATTTTCGCGCTGCTGATCGGTGTGCTGCTCAACTACCTGGTGCCGGAGAAAGTCTTCGTCTGGGTGACGTCGATTGCCACCTTCGGCGCGATCTGGACCTGGGTCATGATCCTGCTGGCGCAACTGAAATTCCGCAAAGGTTTGAGCGCCAGCGAACGTGCCGGCCTGAAATACAAAATGTGGCTGTACCCGGTCAGCTCTTATTTCGCGCTGGCGTTCCTGGTGCTGGTGGTCGGTCTGATGGCGTACTTCCCGGACACCCGCGTGGCACTGTACGTGGGGCCGGCGTTCCTGGTGCTGCTGACGGTGTTGTTCTACGTGTTCAAGTTGCAACCGAGCGGTGCGTCCCAGGGCGCGGTGCGTTCGGCGTCGTAAATGAGCCACTGCTGAAACCTGAAAGCCCCGGTCGATTGGCCGGGGCTTTTGCGTTTCAGAGACCTTAATGCATCGCTCTGACTGTTAGTTCTAACAGTAGACCAGGTTCTAAAAATGGGATTAGCGTGTTGGATATCTGCTGCCATACACACAGGAAGTCTGTATGCAATCCTCCAACAAGGAAATGAAGAGTGCCGCACTGGAGGCACGAGGGTTGTGGGCCGTGGCCTTGTTGATTCTGATCCTGGCGACTGTCGTTCGTTTAAATGACATCAACCTCCCGTATTTCTGGACGGATGAAGCCTTCAGCGCGTTGATCAGTGTTCAGTCTCCCGCAGCGATCCTGTTTCACACAGGGCACGATGTTCATCCACCTCTTTATTATTTGCTGCTCCATATCTGGATCCAGGTTTTTGGCGACAGTGTGCTGGCACTTCGCACCATGAGCGCGGTATCAGGTGTGTTGGCTGTGGCATTGGGAATGTGGTTGATGTGTTTGATCGGTACGGCGCGGCAAGCGCTCCTGGCAGGCCTGTTCATGGCATTGCTGCCGATCTCTGTGCGTTACAGCCAGGAGGTTCGGATGTATTCGTTGGAAGCGGTCTGGTTGCTGGGGGCAACTATTGCGCTGGTGTATTGGCTCAGAAGTGCTCGGGACCGCTACCTGTTAGGTTACATACTGCTGCTGATTTCTGCATTGCTTACTCACTATCTGGCGATTCTGTGTGTAGGGGCGCATTTCATTTACCTCGTCGCCCTGAGGTTTCAGGGTGATAAAACATTACATGTGCTCTCTCGGGCGAGGATCTGGGGCGCCTGGCTGATTACCGCAATGGCCTGCGTTCCCTGGCTGATGGTCCTGGCAGATGAAGTGATCGTACACAATGAGGCCTTCAGGGCCGGCGGTGAAATCTTCTGGATTCCCGATCCGACCATGTACACCTTGCCATCGGCTATCTGGCGGTTTTTAACGTTGCGCAGCCACACCGAACTCTTCACGCCGGTTTATCTGTTGCTCCCGGTGCTGGTCGTGATGTCGTCATTGTGGGTGGTATTCGCGGATCGCAGTCGGCTGCGAGTCGGCCAGCTAGTTTTTCTCTACAGCTTTTTTCCCGTCCTTGCGGCGTTCCTGGTGTCGTTCAAATTGTCGATTTTCGTTGAACGTTACATGGCTTTTGCGGCGATTGGTCTGATGATGCTGCTCGCCATGACGGTAGAAAGGCTCGTCAGCCGAAACCCGATTTCGGGAGGTGCTGTGGTGGTGGTGATTCTCGGTCTTGAATGCCTCGGCCTGAGTATCGTGTACACCCAACAGGACGATCTGGATGACCCACGCAATGCCACGCTGCATCCATTGGATCAAGTCGTTGCCAGTATCAACGAGCGGTCGATCCCCGGTGATTCGATCATCGTCAATAACGGGTACTGGTATTACAGCGTTGCCTATTACAGCCGGCTCGGTCTCCAGCCATTGTTGTATGAGCCACCGTGGGACAACTCTCATGCAAATCGTCCCAATGGCTATGGCTCTTCCACCCTGATCTATCGGGACCGCGACAGACTGTTTCTTGAAGATCTGTCCACATTACCTGCCTCCGTAAAGAGAGTGTGGTGGGTGTCTTCCGGGCCTTCATCAGGCTTCGACAAGCGCATACCCGAAAGTTGGCAGTGTCTGCTGGTAGAAGACGCTGGCGAGATGAAACTGCATCTGTATGCCATCCAGGCTCCAGACTCTGCTCGACGGGGCGTGACGGACAACCGCTGTCCAAGGTCGGGGGAAAATGGCCTGGCTCTTGACCGTCAGTCTGAAACACCCTGATGTCGACAACTCCGTCGTGACAGCAAACTCCAATTTTTAGGCAATCCATGGTCCCCGGGATTGCATGGAGTTCTGTGTAGATGTGAGCAGAGGCGTCGACATGAGGGCGAGTGCATTTTTCGATCGAGAGCTAAGTCAGCGTCAGGTCGTACTGTTTTTCCTGTTCGCCACGACGCTGTACATCCTGCCGCTGCTCCTCGCCGACTTCCCCTACATCGACGACAACTGGCGCACTTTGGCTGCCGGCAACGTGTGGGCCGGGCAGGGGCGCTTGTTCATGGACTGGCTGTATAAAGCGCTGACGTTCACTGGCGCTGCGCCGAACATTTCTCCACTGACGATGTTACTCGCCACGCTGGCCATGTCACTGGCTCTGACCCGAATGACCTTTCACTATTTTCCCGAACCGACCCTGGCCTGTTGTCTGGTGCCTTTGCCGCTCTGGTACAACCCGTTCCTGTTGCAGAACCTGTCCTATCAATACGACGGAGCCGGCATGGCGCTGAGCCTGGTCGCTGTGATTTATGCGATCACGTTTGGCGGCACTTCCCGGATACAACGATGGTTGGTGGCTTCGGTGTTGCTGGCGCTGGCGATCGGGCTGTATCAGATCAGCCTCAATGTGTTTCTCGGGCTGTGCTGTGTGGAATTGCTCAGGGCTGTTCATCTGCGCCTGCCTTGGGCAGAGCTCTGGAGGCTGGCGGGCTGGAAGCTGGCGCAACTGGTGCTGGGTATTTCGATCTACGCAGTCACGGCCTATCCGTTCACGGATTCAACACGCACCGAATTGCTCGACTTCAGTGCTTATCCACTGCTGCAGATCGGCATCAATCTTGGCCGGGTCATGGAGAAGGTGGCGCTGCTGTTTCACAGTGGCTACACGGCAGTGTTCGTCGTGTTACTTTTTTGTGCATTGTTCGGTGGTGTGCGGATGGGACGGCAGATTCGCCTGTGCCGGGAACCACCCGCAAAGGGCCTGCTCCTGAGCGTTGGCTGCCTGCTGACCTTGCCACTGCTTGTGCTGCTGGTGCCGGGAATGACACTGTTGTTTCGCGACTTCAACGAAGGTGCGCGAACCCTGATGGGGTTCGGCGTGCTGTTGATGTTGCTGTTCTATCTGGCCTCTATCGAATTGAAGTCGCTGCACTCGCGGCTGCCCCTGTTGTTGGCGATTCCGCTTCTGGCCACGCTGTCGCTGTCCTTCGCTTACGGGCGGGTACTGACGATGGAAAAAACCTTCGCCAGCAGCGCTCTCTACAGCCTCAGTCACGACATTTCTTCCCATCGCGAATTGCGCGACGCCAAGCGGATTTACATGTCGGTCACTTACTCCGACCGCTGGCTGGCGAGTGCGACGGGCACATTCAAACAGTTACCGGTACTGCGCTATTTGCTGAACATCGACTACTTCATCCTCGCGGAAAATCTGCCGTCGGCAGGCATCACCAACGTGGTCGCCGAACGCGAACGGCGTAACGCCACGCGCGTTGGTTATCAGGGTTTTCCTGCGTTGGTGGACAGCCTGTATTACCGGATTTACCTGATTGGCGATTACGGTTTCATCGTCATGAAGGAACCGCCTCACGGCAGGTTGCTGCAGTGGTAACCCTGACCGTCCGTCGCAATCCACCCCGCACCTGTAATTTCTGACAGTAGACCACTCAAGCGCCTTGCCCTAGCTTCGAAAGTCAGCCGGACCAAGCCATGGCAAGGAACCGTAATGAAAGGATTTCCTGCGCTGACAGTGATTGGCATCGCTGATGCACTTATCCACTGGCAGATTTTTTTCGTCCTGTGCAGCGCCATCGGGTTGACCCAGGCAGCCAGTAACTTCGCCGCATTCTGCGTGGCGGCGGCGTTCTCGTTTTACGTGAATATGCTCTACACCTTCGACAGCAAGACGCCGGTATTCGGCTACTTGCTGTTTGTTGGTCTGATGGGGGGCGCGAGTTTTGGTATCGGCAGGATTGCCGATGCGCGTGACTGGAATGGTCTGCTGACGGTCACGGTGTTTACCGCACTGAACCTGGTGTTGGGGTACTGCTTTTTCCGGTTTGTGCTGTTCTGGAGAAAACAGACATGAAACCGTTGCTGACAACTTCTTTTTCTACCAAACCTCAGACATCCGTGATGATCGACCGGCTTGCGCTGATGGCGGTTTTGCTGCTCGCAATGTCCTTGCGTTTCTACGCTTTGGAACGCCCGTTTTTCTGGCTGGATGAGGCATTCAGCCTACGTCTTGGTTCCATGTCGGTTGACCAGATCTGGTACTACACAGGTCGTGATGTCCACCCTCCCTTTTATTATTACGTTTTGCATGTCTGGTTTTTGATATGGGGTGATAGTCCATACGCTGCGCGTGCACTGAGTGCCGTTGCGGGGAGTATGGCCGTTATTTGTAGTGTCTATGTTGTAGGAGCTATAGCCGGGCCGAGAGCCGGTATTGTATGTGGCCTACTCACTGCATTTTTGCCCATCGCTATTCGTTATAGTCAAGAAGCCAGAATGTACGCGCTTCTCTCATTTTTATTACTTGCATCCTTGCTGGCGCTGACAGCGTGGGTCACTAATCCAGATCGTAAAAAATATCTCTTTTGGTATGTTTTTTTCTCGGTACTGGCGATATATACGCATTATTTTGCTGCGTTGGCGATTGCATCAAGCTGGGTGTATCTGTTTTTTTTGAGTGTCAGAAGCACTCGTGGGCATAAATACGTCCTGCATCCTCTATGGTGGTGGGCAAATCTTTTTATTGCCATATCGTATGTTCCTTGGGCTTTTAGTCTTCTGCACCTGCTATCAACGGTTAATCTTATCGGCCAGAATGGCCTGTTCGCTTGGATAGCCCCCGTGTCCTATCAAACGATTCCGTCATTATTTTGGGCCTTTTTCACGCTGCAGAACGTGCACGTAAGTGATGTTCTGGGTTGTTGGCTATTGACGTTTTTAGTTCTGTCGCTGTCTTGGTTTGTTGTTTATCGGGATAAGAACCAATTTTCGCTTTGCATGCTGGTCGTATCGTACCTATGGACGCCCATGATTGTTGCTATGAGTATTTCATTTGTGGTTCCCATGATAACGATTCGCTATCTGGCCTTTTGCTCAATGGCGGTGCCGATGATAGTTGCTGTTGCAATAGCTTGTTCGAACTGGCGTTATATGGTGGCTGTTTTGGCTTTGATGTTGTTGGTAGAGGTTCCGGGTGTCTTGAGTGTTTATCAACAAGTAGATGACTTGAATTATTCACGTTCTCCGCAGGATTTCCCAATGGAAAAGTTGGGTAGGAAGTTGAAAAGTTCCATTGCCTCGGGGGATAAGATAGTCGTTGAAGGAACACTCTGGTATTACTCCTTGGAGGCGTATGGTTTTTCTGATCGGCAACCGATGTTATTTGAGCGAAGCTGGGTACATGACACTGCCTCTCGCCCGACAGGCTTCGGTTTTCTTTCGTTACTCGATCCTGTACGTGATGAGGTTTTTTTGTTCAGCCTGAGCAAGCTTTCAAATGAATCACAAAGGGTTTGGTGGGTTAGCGGCCATTCGGGCTCAAACATGGATGAAAGTATCGAGTTTCCGAACAACTGGGTTCAGAAAGGTAGATGGGACTTCGGCAACCTTAATCTGCGGCTTTTCAATATATTCGCATCGTCAAATGAAAAGCGTCAGCCTTCAATTATGGCTGACGCTATTCAGTAATCTACGCAGCAGCCACTTCCTGCGCCTCAAAACTGTCCGCCCGCGCCATCTGCCACATCCGCGAATAAAACTCGCCATTCACTTCTCCGGTGAGCAATTCCCCCGGTTTCAGAAACACATGCAGCTGCGAGAACAGCTTGATCTCGGTCGCCGACATACGCCGCACCAGGTGCTTGGCCGACAGTTGCGACGGATGCTCGAGGCCGGCGGCGGCGAGCATTTCTGCCAGTGCCTTGAGCGTGTTGCGGTGGAAGTTGTAGACGCGCTGGGCCTTGTCCGGGACGACGAGGGCGCGTTGACGCAGGGCATCCTGGGTGGCGACGCCGGTCGGGCATTTGTTGGTGTGGCAGCTTTGCGACTGGATGCAGCCGATGGCGAACATGAAGCCGCGCGCCGAGTTGGCCCAGTCGGCGCCGATGGCCAGCACGCTGGCGATGTCGAAGGCGCTGACGATCTTGCCGCTGGCGCCGAGTTTGATCTTGTCGCGCAGGTTCAGGCCGACCAGGGTGTTGTGCACGAACAGCAGGCCTTCGCGCATCGGCACGCCGATGTGGTCGGTGAATTCGACCGGCGCGGCGCCGGTACCGCCTTCCTTGCCGTCGACCACGATAAAGTCCGGCAGGATGCCGGTTTCCAGCATGGCCTTGGCGATGCCCATGAATTCCCACGGATGCCCGAGGCAGAACTTGAAACCCACCGGTTTGCCGCCGGACAGCTCACGCAGTTGCTGGATGAACTGCATCATTTCGATCGGCGTGGAAAACGCGCTGTGGCGTGACGGCGAAACGCAGTCTTCGCCCATCAGGATGCCGCGGGTGTCGGCGATTTCCTGGGTAACTTTGTGCTTGGGCAAGATCCCGCCGTGGCCGGGTTTGGCGCCCTGGCTCATCTTGATTTCGATCATCCGCACCTGCGGATTCTGCGCCTGGGCGGCGAAGCGTTCCGGGTCGAAACGGCCATCGCTGGTACGGCAGCCGAAATAACCGCTGCCCAGTTCCCAGGTCAAGTCGCCGCCGTGTTCGCGGTGATACGGGCTGATGCTGCCTTCGCCGGTGTCGTGGGCGAAGTTGCCGAGTTTGGCGCCCTGGTTCAACGCGCGGATGGCGTTGGCGCTGAGCGAGCCGAAGCTCATGGCCGAAATGTTGAACACCGACGCCGAATACGGCTGCGTGCATTGCGGGCCGCCGACGGTGACGCGGAAACTGCTCGGGTCGCTCAATGGCGCCGGGCGCATCGAGTGGCCGATGAATTCGAAGCCCGATTGATAGACGTCGATCAACGTGCCGAAGGGTTTGTCGGCGGTTTCGTTCTTCGCCCGCGAATAGACCAGCGAGCGCTGGGCGCGGGAGAAGGGCAGGGCGTCGCTGTCGGATTCAAGCAGGTACTGACGGATCTCCGGGCGGATGCCTTCGACCAGATAGCGGATGTTGCCCAGGATCGGGTAGTTGCGGCGCACCGCGTGCGGGCTCTGCAGCAGGTCGAACAGACCGAGCAGGCTCAGCACGCCGGTGACGGCGGTGATCGGCCACAGCCAGTCGTGTTCGAGAAAGGGCAGGCTGGCGAGGGTGAAGATCACGCAGACGGCAAAGAAGGCGTAGCGGCTCAGGAGTGACAGGCTCATACGGTTTCCTTGGTTCGGACTCAATGATTACCCATGGCGCGCAGACTGGCTTGTTCTTGTGGCGAGGGAGCTTGCTCCCGCTGGGTTGCGCAGCAGCCCCAAACCTGGCCATCACGGTCTGTCTGATGCATCGCGTGTCCAGGTTTTGCGACTGCTGCGCAGTCGAGCGGGAGCAAGCTCCCTCGCCACAAGGAATTCCAAGCTTCAGATGTCTCCTGCATGCCAAGGCTTTTCAGGCGTTCTGCGCCTGGAGAAAAATCGAAAACAGCTCCGACTGGGATTTGATCCCCAGCTTGCTGTACATGTGTTTCTTATGGACTTTCACGGTTTCGACGGAGATTTCCAGCTTACGGGCGATTTCTTTACTGGAGCAACCGCTGAGCATCAAACGCCCGACATCCAGCTCCCGGGCAGTCAGTTGCGCACCCTTGAGTTGCTGCACCGACGCTTCCAGTTGCACCCGCCAGTCGGCCGGTGCAGGCGCGGCAGCGAGGGCCACGGTTTCGTTGATTTCGTACGGCAGGCGCTGGCGCAACAGACCCAGCACCCACGGCTGGATCAATGACAGCAAAGCGATCTGTTCGCCAGTGAAACGTTGTTCACTGCCCAGCGACAGGCACAGCGTGCGTTCGCCTTCGAGCTGGCAATTGAACTGGATTTCGTCGGCGACCACATTCAGACGAAAGTATCGCTGGTAATACTCGGTCAGCTCGAAATGCTCCGGCGCCACCTCCGACAGGCGATACAGCCCGGTGCGCGACTGCTCGCGGCAGGCGATGTAGAACGGATCAAGCAGATACAAACCGCGCAGATAATCCTGAAACAGCGGGTCGGGACTGCCGTCCTCGGCGGGGCATTCGGCGAACACTTGCGGGTGCTGATCGGCACTGAACAGCAACACCACCCAGCTATCGAACGCCACGTACTGGTCGAGCAGACGCACCAGTTGTGCCCAGAAATTCGGCTTGTCCAGTGCGTCGATCAACTGCCCGACGGCGCGGTGCCAAGTGATGTCATCAAACGAAACGGTCATGAATCTACCCCTATCGGGTTACCCCGGCCGCGTGATTCCCTGCCGGTTGCTTGCTGCGCATACTGGCCCACAGACAGCCACCGGGCAATCTTTCAGCGCCCGGCCCTGACCACAAGGACTCGCAATGAAAGTCGAACTCGCCCAACTGGCGGGCCGTGACAATGGCACCGCATACAACCTCGAACGCGCCCTCGCGGCGATTGCCGCGTGCGGTGCCGACACGCAACTGATCGTATTCCCGGAAACCCACCTGATGGGCTTCCCGACGGCTGACACCGTGGCACAGATCGCCGAGCCGCTGGATGGCCCGACCGTCCGCGCGGTGCTGGCCGCTGCCCGCGAGCGCAACCTCGCCGTGGTGATCGGCATGGCTGAGAACGACAACGGTCGCTTCTACAACACCACGTTGCTGATCACCCCCGAAGGCATCGCCCTCAAATACCGCAAGACCCACCTCTGGGCGTCGGATCGCGGCGTGTTCGAGGCCGGCGACCGCTACGCCACCTGCGAGTGGAACGGTGTGCGCGTCGGCCTGCTGATCTGCTACGACATCGAGTTCCCGGAGTCCGCCCGCGCGTTGGCGCAACTGGGCGCCGAGTTGCTGATCGTGACCAACGGCAACATGGACCCGTACGCCCCGACTCACCGCACCGCGATCATGGCCCGTGCTCAGGAAAATCAGGCGTTTGCGCTGATGGTCAATCGCGTTGAGGCCGGGGATGACGGCTTGATGTTTGCCGGCGGCAGTGCGCTGGTCGATCCGCTGGGGACGTTGCTGTTCGAGGCGGGGCGCGAAGAAGGGACGTTCAGCGTCGAGCTGGATTTCGACCGGTTGCAGGTCGCGCGCCAGGATTACCGCTATCTGGATGATCAGCGGTTGAAGCTGCCGGGGGAGGTGGTGGAGCACGCGTGCGGATTGCGTGAGTTGCTGATTCCTGCGCGCTGAAGATCAAAAGATCGCAGCCTTCGGCAGCTCCTACACCATTGCACTGCGTACTCCTGTAGGAGCTGCCGAAGGCTGCGATCTTTTATCGATTCATCTGACTCACCCAAAAAAACAAAGCCACACCCGAAACATTCGCCGAACTCGGCTCTGCCATAAATCCAATAACATTCGGAGTAAGTCGCCCATGGCTCGTTTGCAACGCACCCTGTCATTAGGGTCGGTGGTGCTGTTCGGCATCGCCTACATGACGCCGATCATTGTCCTCGGCACCTTTGGCATCCTCGCGCAATCCACCGCCGGCATGGTCCCGGCAGCGTACCTGGCAGCACTGGTGGCGATGTTCTTCACCGCTATGAGTTACGGGCGCATGGCCGCCGCGTTCCCGGTTGCCGGTTCCGCCTACAGCTACGTGCGCAAGGCGATCAGCCCCAGGCTCGGCTTCATCGCCGGTTGGGCGGTGTTGCTCGATTACCTGTTTCTGCCGATGGCGATCTGGCTGATCGGCGCGGCGTACCTTGCTTCGGCATTCCCGTCGATCCCGCAGTGGATCTGGGTACTGGCGTTCATCGGCATCACCAGCGCGATCAACATCGTTGGCCTGAAACTGGCCAACGGTATCAACGCCTTGCTGATGCTGGTGCAATTTCTGGTGCTGATCGCCTTCGTCGCGCTGTGTGTGCACTACGTCGGCGGTGATGCGCGCACGCCGTTGTGGTCGATCAAACCGTTCTTCAACGGTGACATGCAAATGCCGCTGATCATGAGCGGCGCGGCGATTGCCTGTTATTCGTTCCTCGGCTTCGACGCGGTCAGTACGCTGACCGAAGAAACCCGCGACCCACGCCGCACCATTCCACGGGCGATCATGTTGATCACCTTGATCGGCGGGCTGATCTTCGTCGGCGTGTCGTACTTCGTGCAGATTGCCCACCCGTCATTCCAGTTCGACAGCGTCGACTCGGCGGCCTATGAAATCGCACGCAACATCGGCGGCGACCTGTTCGTCTCGATCTTCCTCATCGGCCTGATCGTCGGCCAGTTCGCTTCGGGGCTGTCGGCTCAGGCCAGCGGTTCGCGCTTGCTGTTTGCCATGGGGCGCGATGGCGTGTTGCCCAAGTCGTTTTTCGGCACCTTGCATGCGCGCTTCGGCACGCCGGTCAACAGCATCCTGCTGTGTGCGGTCGTGGCGTTGCTGGCACTGAAACTCGATGTGACCACGTCAACCTCGTTCATCAACTTCGGTGCGTTCCTGGCGTTCAGCCTGGTCAACCTGTCGGTGATTTTTCATTACTGGATCGGTGGCGAGAAAAAAGGCCCGCGTGAGCTGGTGCTGTTTCTGGTCTTCCCGTTCATCGGGCTGCTGGCGGACGTGTGGCTGATGGTCAGCCTTGATCATCTGGCGGTGTATCTGGGCTTGAGCTGGCTGACGATTGGCGTGGTGTATCTGGCGGTGCTCACTGGCGGCTTTCGGCGGCAGCCGCCGGAGATGGATTTTCAGGAAGCGACCTGAGGCGCCTCAGGCCGCGGGCCGGCTCTGACGCATCGGCAACTCGACGCGGAAGGTCGTGCCCACCCCCGGTTCGCTGCGGACTGAAATATCACCACCGTGTTTTTTGACAATGCCGTAGGACAGGGACAGGCCCAGCCCGGTGCCCTGGCCAACCGGTTTGGTGGTGAAAAACGGATCGAAGATTTTCTGCAGGATGTCCGGCGCAATCCCGGCGCCGGTGTCCTCGACTTCCACCCAGGCCGTGTCCTGCTGTTGCCCGGTGCGCAAGGTGATGGTGCCGCGCTCGGGGCCCATGGCCTGAGCCGCGTTGACCACCAGGTTCATGATCACCTGATTGATTTGTGACGGCAGGCACTCGATGTCCGGCAGCGGCTGATACTCCTTGATCAGGTCAGCCTTGTACTTGAGTTCGCTGGCGACAATATTCAGGGTCGACTCGATGCCTTGCTGCAGATTCGCCCACTGCCATTGCTGATGGGTATCGACCCGGGAGAAATCCTTCAGATCCTTGACGATCTGTCCGACCCGGCCAATGCCTTCCTTGGATTCGCGGATCAGTACCGGAATGTCTTCGAGCAGAAAATCCAGATCGGCGTCTTTGCGCAGCTGCTCAAGCCGGGCCACGGATTCGCTGTCTGGCGTGGCGCCCAGCGTCTGCCAGGCATCGAGTACGCTGAGCAACTGATTGAAGTAGCCGTCGAGGGTGCCGAGGTTGGAGGAGATGAAGCCGATCGGGTTGTTGATTTCATGGGCCACGCCAGCCGCCATTTGCCCCAGTGAAGCGAGCTTTTCCGACTGCACCAGCTGACTTTCCAGTTGCTTGCGTTCATCGATTTCGCGCTGCAGAGCTTCGCTGGCCTGCTTGAACTGGGCGGTGCGCTGATCGACCAGATGTTCCAGGTGATGCATCTGCAAGGAAGCGCGTTCGGTCATCTGCCATTTGGTCAGCAGGGTGTTGGCCATTTGTTGCACTTCAATGTTGTCGAACGGCTTTTTCAGAATCAGTAATCGGTCATGCGCCTGCAGCCGTTCGAGCAGTTCATCCCAGGAGTAATCCGAGTAGGCTGTGCAGACCACCACCTGCAACAGCGGATCCTGTTGCCAAAGGTGTTCGATGGTTTTCGCGCCGTCCCAGCCGTCGGGCATGCGCATGTCGACGAAGGCCAGTGCGTAGGGGCGTTGTTCGTGCAAGGCCTGCATCAGTTTGCCCAGGCCTTCCTCGCCGCCGTAGGCCGAGTCCAGCTCGAACGGCGGACGTTCGGCGCGCACCTGTGCACCAAACAACGCCGCCTCCATCTCGTCCAGTTCCACTGACTGCGCCGCCGGTGGCGCGAGAATCTTGCGGAAGTCTTCATGAATCGACGGCATGTCGTCGATCAGCAGAATACGGCGGTTCGACAGCTCGCTCATGCGTTCTCCGTGACGCTGATCAGGGGAATCTGCAAGGTGAACAGCGCACCTTTGCCCGGTCCGTCGCTGTGCGCGGTGAGGTGCCCGTTCATCTCGATGGCCGCCAGGGCGCAGCTGTGCAGACCGAAGCCGTGGCCTTCCTTGCGGGTGGTGAAGCCGTGGGCAAAGATCCGCGTCATGTTTTCCGGCGCAATGCCTTCGCCATCGTCCTTGACGCTGATTTCGAGGAAGCTGTCATCGACGATTTTTACCGCCAGCGTCATGGTGCGAGGGCGGTTGCTGAGGTCGGACATGGCGTATTTGGCGTTGCTGATGAGGTTGATCAGGATCAGCAGCAAACGGTGTTTATCGCCCATCACCTGCGGCACCTCGGCATACTCTCTGACCACCGTGACGTGGTGTCGGGTCAGCGCTCCGGCGTTCATGCGCAAGGCGTCTTCGAGCAATTCATTGATGAACAGCGGTTCAGTCATGCTGTTGGCGCCGGCGTAGGACTGCTGGGTGGCGACGATGTCCTTGATGTGATCGACGCTTTTGTTCATCTGGTTCAGTTCGTCGACCATTTCCTGCTGTTCCTGGGCAATCGCACCCACCAGCTGATTGAGGTAACCGGGAAGCAATTTGCCCTTGGGGTCTTCGCACAGAAAGGCGCCGAGGTCATGCGGGTGTTCGTTGATCAACTGCATGGCCTTGCCCAGGCCCTGGGTCTTGCTGTTGCGCAGCTTGCGCGTGATCAGGTCGCTGGAGATGTTCACGCTGTTGAGCACGTTGCCGACGTTGTGCAGCACGTTGGTGGCGATTTCCGCCATGCCGGCCTGACGCGCCGCGTCGAGCAGTTCGCTCTGGGCGTCCCTGAGTTCGCGGGTGCGTTCCTCGACCCGTTGCTCCAGGGCATCGTTGGCCGTTTGCAGGGCCGTGTTGACCCGATTGATCTCGGCGAAACTGCCGATCAGGCGGATCGCCAGCCACACCAGCGAGAGCATCAGCAACACCGAAAACAGCAGCAGGTAGAAGTGGTATTGGCGGTCGACCCGATCGGCGCGCTGTTGATCGCGATCGAGCAGGGTGGTGAGGGTGTCCAGGCGCTCGGCCACGGGAATGTTTTCGATGCTTTCGAGCAACTGATTGACCAGCGGCTGCTCGCGCGCGATCAGGCTGATGTGGTTGCTCATGATTTTGATCGGGGTTTCAAACGCCGGCGGCAGCCGTTGCGCATTGACCTTCAGTTTGTTCAGGCCGACCTCGATGTCGGCGGCCCTGTCGTCGGAAGTGACCTGGGCGAACTCCAGGGCACTGAGCAGCAGGTCGTAGGTGTCGGTGGTGATGTTTTGCAGCTGTAATTTATCCAGGTCCGACAGGTTGGCGAGTTGCTCCTGAATGTCGTCTTCGGCGGTGGGCAAAAAGGCCAGGGAATTGCGCAACAGTGCGTTGTGCGATTTGAACTGTTCGACCAGGCGGATCTTCTCCTGCATCGCCTGCAGAAAACCCTCGTGGGCGTCGTTCCATTGCGCCGAGTCGTTGCGGCCATGCCTGGCCTCGATCGCGTCGAAGCGCGCCCAGAGCCGGTTCATCTCGGTCATGGGTGACACCAGCGGATCATAATTGTGGGTGAGCGCCACTCGCGCCTTGAGGATCTCGTTTTCCCACAGCGAATTCTGCTGTTTGATCTGCCGGATCAGATCCCGCGACTCGGTATAGGTCATGGTCTGGTCGGAGCTGGACTTGAAGTACAGAAACAGCAGTATCGAAGCCAGCACCAGAGCGACCAGCGTGAGCAACAGCAGACTGCGCCGACGGGAGATGTTGATCATGGCTTGCCTTCCCTTTGGCCGGTCAGGGTCTCGAGAAACAGAATGATCAGCCGTTTGTCCTCTTCGGTCGGCGTGCGTCCCAACTGATACTGGAACATCACATCCACCGCCTTTTCGAGGGTGTCCGCCGAGCCGTCGTGAAAGTAGGGCGCGGTCAGCGCGACGTTGCGCAGGCTCGGCACTTTGAAAAATTCACGATCCGCTTCGTCCCGGGTGACGTTGAAGCGGCCTTGATCAGCCACGGTCGGGTTGCCGCGATCGGCAATGTAATCGCCGAACACGCCAAACTTCTGGAACATGTTGCCGCCGATGTTCACCCCTTGATGGCAGGCGATGCAGCCGTATTCCTTGAAGCGCTGGTAGCCGTACTTTTCCTCAAGGGTGAGGATGTCGGTGTTGCCCAACAGGTATTGATCGAAGCGCGAACCGGGCGTCAGCAAAGTACGTTCGAAACTGGCCAGCGCCTGCTGGACATTGGCCTGGGTCACGCCGTCCGGGTAGGTGGCGGCAAAGTCGCGACGGTAGTCGGGGTCGTTCGAGATCCGCTCGATAACCGTGCGCCAGTCGCTGCCCATTTCATGGGGACTGGTGATGACGACGTTGCTTTGTTCCTCCAGCGTTTCGACACGGCCGTCCCAGAACTGGCGGAAATTGAGGGCGGCGTTGAACACGGTCGGCGTGTTGACCGCCACCGGTTTACCGTCGAAGCCCAGCGACAGAGCGCGGCTGTCGGCACCGTTCTTGTCCAGTTGGTGGCAGCTGGCACAGGACAGCGTGTTGTTGATCGATAACCGTGGTTCATGGAACAGGCGCCGACCCAGTTCCACGCGGCGGACGTCCTGCTGCGGCACCGCGGGCAACGGTTTGAGCGGCTCGTCCAGCGGCTCGGCACTGGCCCCGGCGCAGAGCCCGCAGAGCAGCAACACGATGGCGTGGTGGAAAAGACTCATCGGCAATCGTCTCCCTGACTCAGGACCGTTTTCAGCGTGTTGATCAAATCGCCCACGGCGTGGGTTCGCTGCCGGCCAGCAAGCGCGCAAACGCGTCTGCCGGCAGGGCCTTGCTGAAAAAGTAGCCCTGACCTTCCTCGCAGTGATGCGCCTTGAGAAAGGCCAGTTGTTCGGCGGTTTCAATACCCTCGGCAATGACGTTCAGCCCCAGACTCTTGCCCAGATGGATGATGGCGCTCACCAGTGCGGCATCGTTGGGGTCGTTGCACAGGTTGCGAATGAACGACTGGTCGATCTTCAGCACATCGATGGGAAACCGCCGCAGGTAACTCAGGCTGGAATAGCCGGTGCCGAAGTCATCGATGGCCAGGCGCGTGCCCAGCGTTGTCAGGCGCTTGAGCGCGGTCATCGTCGCCTCGACGTTTTGCATCAGCACGCCTTCGGTGATTTCCAGCTCCAGGCAGTCTGGGGCCAGGCCCGTCTGCTCAAGCACGCGCTCGATGCCGGCGACGAAGTCACGCTGACGAAAATCGATCGGCGAAGTATTGACCGACATGCGGATCGGCGGCAGTCCGGCGACTTGCCAGTCGCGGGTCTGACGACAGGCCTCAGCCAGCACCCATTTGCTCAGCGGCACGATCAGACCGCTGTCCTCGGCCACCGGGATGAAGTCCGAAGGATAGACCCAGCCGTGTCCCGGTTTCTGCCAGCGTATCAGCGCTTCGGCACCGACCACTGTGGCCGTGCGCAAGTCGATTTTCGGTTGGTAGTGCAGGACGAATTCGTGCTCATGCAGCGCGCGGCGGATGCCCGACTCGATGCTGTGCTGTTCCCGGGCGTGCTGGTTCATGGCTTCGATGAAGAAGCCAATGGTGTCAGGGCCGTGCTCCTTGACGTTGCGCATCGCCGTCTCGGCTTTCTTGATCAGCTCGATGGCTTCGAGGCCGTCAGCGGGATAAACGCTGATGCCCAGACTGGCCGTGACGCTGACGTCGTGGCCAGCAATCGCTTGTGGCAGGCGAATGGCGGCCAGCAGTTTTTCCGCGAGGCCGTGGGTTTGCTGGGGATGGATGATGTCGCCAAGGATCACCACGAACTCGTCCGAGCCATAACGAAACACCGAGTCGGAATCACGTACGCAGGACAGCAGTTGCCGGGCGACCCGTTTGAGCATCTCGTCGCCCGCCGGATGGCCCAGTGCATTGTTGATGCGCTTGAAGCGATCCAGACCGAGGAACATCACCACCAGTTGCTTGTCATGGCGCCGGCACACCGCAATCGCCTGGCTCAGACGATCGCCCAGCAGGGTGCTGTTGGGCAGCTCCGTGAGGCTGTCGTATTGCAGCAGATGCGAGACTTTGAGCAATTCGTGCACCCGCGCCTCGATGGTCTGCTCGAGGCTGAGCATCTTCAGCGCCGCGTCCTGCGCCAGCTGCCACTTCCAGGTCAGCGCGTTGGCCATCTGGCGGATTTCCAGGCTGTCGAACGGCTTTTTCAGGATCAGCAACTGGTCGCCGAACTCCAGCCGTTCGGCCATCGCCTCCCAGCTGTAGTCGCTGTACGCGGTGCACAAGGCAATCTGCAGGTTCGGATCGACCCGCCATAATTGTTCGATGGTTTCCAGGCCATCCCAGCCGGGCGGCATGCGCATGTCGATGAAGGCGAGGGCATACGGGTTGCCGTTGACCAGCGATTGTTTGACCAGAGCCAGAGCTTCCTGGCCCTGATAAGCAGAGTCGAGCTGGAAGCTCAGGTGCGGCGTCTGCTGGGTGCCGAACAGCGTCTGTTCCAGTTGATTCAGATCGACGGCGTCCTGAACCTGTGGGGCAAGGATCTTGCGAAAGTCGTCGTGAATCGCCGGCGTGTCGTCGATGATCAGGATGCGCCGGTTGGTCTGGGGGAACGGCGTTTTCATCACTCGTCCTCCTTCGGTGCCGGGTGAGCACTGTCCTTGAGCAATTGCCCGGCCTGTTCGGCGTTGACCGCCGCGCTGAAATACAATCCGCGCGCGCTGGGCAGCGGGGCTGCGGCAGGTGGCGCGCACGGCTGATCCGGCGACGGCTGGCCTTCAGCGATGATGCCGATGTCCAGGTCCCGGGCGAAGTTGACGATGGCGCGCAAGGCGTTGGCACCGGCCACATCGTGAGCGGCATTGTCGATGACGCTCTGGGCCAGTTTGAGCTGATTGACCCGGTAGGTCTTCAGGTAATCGAACGAGGAATATTCGGTGCCGAAATCATCGATGGCGATGGTCACGCCCAGTTCACGCAGGCGCGGCAACGCGTCGTTGTGCGTCCACTTGGTCTGGGCCAGCGTGGCCTCGGTGACATCGAAGCGCAGGTCCCAGGGGGCGAGCTCCCATCGGGCGGTGGTGCGCAGCACGGTGTAGATCAGTTCCGGGCCGCTTTTGAGTTGCGCCAGGGAAATCTTGATCGCCATCACGGGCGGCGCCACCCCTTGATTACGCCACAGATGCATCTGATGGCAGGCGTGATCCAGCACCCAGCGTCCGAGCGGAATGATTGCGCCGGTTTTCTCCGCGATCGGCACAAAGTCCGCTGCCGGCAGCAGGCCGCGCCGGGGATGCTGCCAGAGGACTTGTGCCTCCATGCCCAGAATCCTGCCGCTGTGCAGATCAACTTCCGGTGCGTAATGCAGCCGCAGTTGATTGCCTTCAAGGGCGGTTATCAATTCGCTGACCAGGGTCATGCGCTCGGCCACTTCCCGTGAGATGTCCTCGGAGTGGAAGTGATACTGGTTGCGGCCCATTTCCTTGGCGCGGTACAGCGCCATGTCGGCCTGCCCGAGCAGGCTGTCGGCGTCGAGACTGAGCTCGCTGTAACTGCTGATGCCAATGCTCACCGAAATGTGCAGTGCATTGCCGGCCAGGTTATACGGCGCCAGCAACGCGTCGCGGATGTTGGCGGCCATCGCCGCCGACTGGGTCGGGTCACTGACGTCCAGTTGCAGGACCGCGAATTCATCGCCACCCAGACGCGCCACCACGTCGCTTTCGCGGACACCGGACTTGATGCGCCGGGCGACCTCCTGCAGCAGCAGATCGCCAACCGGGTGACCCAGCGTGTCATTGATCCGCTTGAAGTGGTCCAGATCCAGGTAAAACACCGCAAACGGCGTCGCGCCGCGTCGCGCAGCGGCAAACGCCTGGTGCAGGCGTTCGATCAGTGTGGCGCGATTGGCCAGGCCCGTCAGGCCATCGGAGCGGGCGAGCAAGGCCAGTTTGTCCTCGGCCTGGCGACGTTCAGTGATGTCGAGGATGATGCCTTCGACTTCCAGCAGACGGCCGTCCTGATCGCGTACCGGGATGTAGCGGTTCTCCACCCAGCGCCAGGTGCCCTGGCCGGTGCGCATGCGGAATTCGATGGACGCGCCCGACGCATGCCGATCCAGTACCCGGGCCATTGCCGCGTCGACGCTGGCCTGATCGTCCGGGTGAATCAGGACCTTCGCCCAGTCGGGCGAACCCACCAGGTCGGCGGCGACATGGCCGTAGCGGGTGATGTTGTGGGAGATATACATCAGCGCGAACGAGGGCTCGCCACGCAAGCGGTAAAGGATGGTCGGACTGTTCTGCACGATCACGTTGGCGTCCGACAGCTCCCGGGTCCGCTCCTGCACTGCGTGCTCCAGCAGGCTCATTTTCAGCTCGGCGTCTTTGGTCATTTGCCATTTGACCGTGAGGGCGCTGGCCATCTGCCGAATCTCGATCGCGTCGAAAGGCTTTTTCAGAATCAGGAGCCGGTCGTTCAGTGCCAGGCGTTGGTCGATGTCTTCCCAGGAGTAGTCGGAATAGGCCGTGCACAGTGCGACTTGCAGTTTGGGGTCGACTTGCCACAGCCGTTCGATGGTCTCCAGGCCATCCCAGCCTGGCGGCATGCGCATGTCGATGAAGGCCATGGCGTAGGGGCGGTTTTCAGCCAGCGCGGCTTTGAGTTTTTCCAGGGCTTCCTGGCCCTGAAAGGCCGAATCCAGCTCGAAGTGTGGGGTGTGCCGGACAGACGGGGTGCCGAACAACAGGTTCTCGGTTTCGCCCAGGCCATCGTCGCCGGGAACGACGGGGCTGAGAATCTTGGCAAAGTCGTCATGGATCGCCGGACTGTCGTCGACAATGAGCACGCGGCGATTGATCGGCGCGGTGGGCGGGTTCATGCCGCGCCCTCCTCGGGAAGGCGTGTTGTGATCATCCGGGGCATCCTTTTCCCTCGCCATTGCCTGTTTTGTAAGCCGATGGAGTTCTTTGCCGTGTACAGCATAGTCGGCCCCTCGGTACTGCGCTGGCGACGCCGGACGAAGATTTACGTGAATGCACTGAAAAATCATCTAGCCTTGGACTCAGGCGCGGGCCAGTGGGGCGGTCGGTCGGTGTGTCGTTAACTCTGTTTCGCGTGAGGCCATGCCATGCAAGAGCAATCCGCGCCGATGCCGTCGCATCGCCCCACGGTGCTGCTGGTCGATGATGAGGAATCGATCCTCAACAGCCTGCGCCGCCTGTTGCGGGGGCAACCTTATGACGTCCTGTTGGCGACCAGCGGTGCCCAGGCGCTGGAGATGCTGGAGCAGCAGCCCGTGGATCTGGTGATGAGCGATGCGCGCATGCCGAACATGGATGGCGCCTCGTTACTGGCGCATGTCCGTCAACGCTATCCGGCGACCGTGCGCATCATGCTCACCGGCTATGCCGACCCATCGGCCATCATCAAGGCGATCAACGACGGGCAGATTCATCGCTACATCAGCAAACCGTGGAATGACGAGGAGTTGCTGCTGATCCTGCGCCAAGCGCTCGACCATCAGCATTCCGAGCAGGAGCGTCAGCGTCTGGAGCGCCTGACCCAAGTGCAGAACGACCAGCTCAAACTGCTCAACAGCACCCTGGAAAAGCATGTCGCGGCGCGTACCGCCGAACTGCAACAGACCGCCGACATGCTCGATCTGGCCTACGAAGAACTCAAACACAGCTATGTCACCGGCACCGAAGTGTTTTCGCTGCTGGCCAATCTGCGTCTGCCGCCTGCCAAGCAGACCAATCGGCAGATCATCGAACTGGTGCGCAGCTACTGCAAACAGCATGCTCTGGACGAGGCCACCAGCCGCGATCTGACCATGGCCGCCGCGCTGTACAACATCGGCAAACTGAGCTGGACCGACGGCATGATGACCATGCCTTCGGATCTGCTGCGTCATACCGATCGCGAGCGTTATCGCAGCTATCCGAAGCAGAGCGAATCGCTGCTGATGACGCTGGACCCGATGAAGGACGCGGCCCGCCTGATCCTGCATCACCAGGAACGCTGGGACGGCAGCGGCTTTCCCGACCGGCTCAAGGGCGAGGCCATTCCGTTCGGTTCGCGCCTGCTGAAACTGGCGGTGGATTTCGTCGAGTTGCAACGCGGCCTGATCCTCGAGCGGCATTTGAACAGCGATGAAGCGCTGCTGTACCTGCGCCAGTACGCCGGGCGCTTGTATGACCCGCAACTGATCGAAGATTTCATTCAGGTGTGTGCGGCATTTCTGGGCGACATCACCCTGGCCGACCCGTCGGTCAAGGTCCTGACCACCCGGGACCTGGCAGCGGGGATGATTCTGGCGCGCAATCTCAATGCCGATAACGGCATGTTGTTGCTCAACGCCGGCAAAGTGCTCAGCGCGCTGTTGGTGGAAAAGCTGATTGCCTTTGAAGCCATGGAGGGCGGCAAGTACCAGATTTTCGTCAAGCTGCCGGAGGCGGATGAAACTGCCCTCAAGGCGTTGGGAGAGTGACCTGTGAGGTGACGTGATCAGCCCGGGCATGGGATCCTTGCGCTTTTTCCAGGCCGGTGGCTGACCCATGACCTCTGCATCCGTTGTCGCTCCAAACCTCATTCGTATTGCCGCTGCGCTGTTGCTCAACCCTCAAGGCCAGACCCTGCTGGTGCGCAAGCGTGGCACCACGGCGTTCATGCAACCGGGCGGCAAGATCGAGGCGCATGAGTTGCCAGTGCACGCGCTGGCCCGCGAGCTGGAAGAAGAGCTGGGGCTGACGATCGATCCGGCACAGGCGTCTTTTCTCGGCCAGTTCTCGGCGCCCGCCGCCAACGAGCCGGGGTTTGTCGTGCAAGCAGAGATCTTTCAATTGACCATCGATGCCGATGTGACGCCCGCTGCCGAAATCGAGGAAGTAATCTGGATTGATCCGGTCAGTGATCCTGCTGTCGTTCTGGCGCCATTGACACGCGACCTGATCCTGCCGTTTTATCGCCACTCGCTGACCGCGATCGCCTGATCCCCCACGCACAGGACGTCCACCATGATCCCGCTTCAAGACCTGTTGATCTTCGCCGCCGCCGCGTTGTTGATGGTACTGACGCCGGGGCCGAACATGATTTACCTGATCTCGCGTTCGATCTGTCAGGGACGCAAGGCCGGGGTCACCTCGTTGCTCGGTGTGGTGGGTGGTTTCTTCGTGCACATGTTTGCCGCGGCTGCCGGTTTGAGCGCGGTGTTTCTGGCGGTGCCGATGGCCTACGAGGTACTGAAGTGGGCCGGTGCGCTGTATTTGCTGTGGCTGGCCTGGCAAGCGCTCAAACCCGGTGCGCGTTCACCGTTCGAGGCGCAGCAATTGCCCCCGGACTCGTCGCGCAAACTGATCACCATGGGCTTTCTCACCAGTGCGTTGAACCCGAAGATTGCGGTGTTCTACCTCTCGGTGTTTCCACAATTCATCAGCCCCGAACACGGCTCGGTATTCACCCAGAGCATCCTCCTCGGCCTGACCCAGATCAGCGTCAGTTTCAGCGTCAATCTGCTGATCGCGCTGTTCGCGGCAGGCATTGCTTCCTGGTTCGTGCGCAACCCGACATGGCTGGCGCTGCAGCGTTACTTCATGGGGTTTGTACTCGCTGGTCTGGCGGTGCGCCTGATGCTTGAACAACGCAGGACCGCCTGAGCATGTGGATCGAACGCCTCGACGCCAGCCATGCGCTGGCTTACCGCGAGCTGATGCTCGAAGCCTACGACCGCCATCCGCAGGCGTTCACCTCCAGCGTGCGCGAGCGCGCGGTGATGCCGCTGAGCTGGTGGGAAGCGCGGCTGACCAGCAAGCTGGATGTGGTGCTCGGTGCGTTCGAGGCAGGCACACTGGCCGGCATCGTCGGCCTGGCGTTCGAACCGCGAGAGAAGGCCCGCCACAAGTCGACCTTGTTCGGCCTGTACGTCTCAGCCGATTTTCGCCAGCACGGCCTGGGCCATCAGCTGGTCGAGGCTGCCATCGCTGAAGCCCAAACCCATCCCGAACTGAAAGTCCTCCAGCTCACCGTCACCGCCGGCAACGACGCCGCGCTCAACCTGTACCAGCGCTGCGGCTTCATCCAGTTCGGCCTTGAGCCATTGGCGGTGCGGGTGGGTGAAGACTACTTCGATAAGATTCACATGTGGCGCCAGCTCTGATCCTCCCCCTAAGTGAGAGGTTTTTGTGGCGAGGGGATTTATCCCCGATGGGCGGCGAAGCAGCCCCAAATCCTACAAACGCGGGCTATCTGAAACACCGAGTGCACAGGTCTCAGGGCTGCTGCGCAGCCCATCGGGGATAAATCCCCTCACCACAATGAATCTTTTTGTCTCGCAAATGCTCTCGGTTTACCGTCAGTCATGAGGCACCTTGGTGTCAGCGCACCGCGCTAACCCCATCCAGTGTCGAGAACGAGGTGTCCTTGGCGGTCAGCAGGAAATCGCGCATGTACGGCGCATCGAGCATGTCGGCGCGGATCGCGGCGTACAGTGTGGCAAACAGACCTTTTTCGCCCAGGCGCTTGGCTTTTACATAGCCGCGCGAGCTGTATTCGTGCAGTGCCCAGTGCGGCATGCCGCACACGCCACGGCCGCTGGCGACCAGTTGCATCATCATCACCGACAGCTCAGAGGTGCGAACCTGCGCCGGTTCGATGTCGGCTGGTTCGAGGAAGCGGGTGAAGATGTCCAGCCGGTCGCGCTCCACCGGGTAAGTGATCAGCGTTTCAGTCAGCAGGTCCTCGGGAACGATGTACGGTTTGCTCGCCAGCGGATGCTGGTTCGCCACTGCGAGCATCGCTTCGTAAGTGAACAGCGGCACGTAGGTGATGCCGGCGATGTCCAGCGGATCGGAAGTCACCACCAGATCCAGGTCACCGCGGGCCAGCGCCGGCAGCGGGGCAAAGGCGAAACCCGAGGCGAGGTCGAGTTCGACTTCCGGCCAGGCGTCACGGAACTGGTCGATGGTCGGCATCAGCCACTGGAAACAGCTGTGACATTCGATCGCCATGTGCAGGCGTCCAGCGGTACCGCCGGCCAGACGACTGATGTCGCGCTCGGCGGCGCGCAACAGCGGCAGGGTCGCGTCGGCCAGTTGCAACAGGCGCAGACCGGCGCTGGTGAAACGCACCGGTTTGGTCTTGCGCACGAACAACGGCATGCCCAGGCGTTCCTCCAGTTCCTTGAACTGGTGTGACAGCGCCGATTGGGTCAGGTGCAAACGGTCGGCGGCATCGACCAGACTGTCGGCCTCGCGCAGGGCATGCAGGGTTTTCAGATGACGGATTTCAAGCACGGCTGGCCCCATGAGGAAAACTTGTGACAAATTCGAAGGCGGTGAGTTTGTCTCATGTTGACAGTGCTGTCGACCACTCGAGCAGAAGCGGGGCATCGCCATGCCCCGCTGCTTTTCGCCCTAGAGGTCTGCGAAATGCCGGATACCCAGCGGTTTACCGATATCGCCGCGCCAGATCGCCTCGACCTGTGCACCGCTGGCGGCCTGAACCTGCTGCCATTGCAGGCCGAGGTTGCGTTGCTCCGGCAATTTCAGGTGCGCCTTGACGAAGTCAGCAAACGGCACCTTGTCCGAGGTGTAGTGAAAATGCGCGTACCACAGCGTGCGCGGCGGCGTGGAGGTGAGGTCGCGCACGGCGTATTCCTGAAGGAAATCCTTGCGTCCATCAGCCCTTTTGCCCAGTGCCCGCAGCGGACCTTCGCGGCGGATATCCACCACTTGCTGTTGCAGCAGATAATCCAGATAGCCTTCAGTGGGCGTCTTGCTGCGCAGTGACTGATCAATGCGCAGCGTACGACCGGTACGGCGCAGTTCGCGGGCCTTGTCGTGCAGTTGCAGCACCACCGGTTCGGTCGGCGACAGTCGCTCGATGGCCTGGGCACGGGTGCTCAGTTCAATCGCTTCGCTGCTGAGCATGTGTTCCAGATCCACCGGCAGCATGTCCTGGCGGGCATAGCCCTGCACCTTGTTGCTGTAAACCGGAACAGCTGCCAGACGTTTGCGCGCTTCTACCAGCAGTGGCTGAACGTCAGTTGGCAACGTTGCTGGCGTCGGGGCGGTGCGCACTTGCAGATGGTATTTGCCACCGGAGCGCGGCAGCCAGGTTTCGCGGAATCCGTCGATGCCTTCAATGGTGATGCGTTTTTCCCGGGTGCCGGCGTCGATGCTTTCCGTGCCGATCAGCAACTGGTTGTCCTCGGTTTCGAACAGTTGCTTGCCGCCAGGCTCTTTCGGCTTGATTGGCGCACGTTGTCTGATCGCATGCCGCGCCTGCGCTTCGACCTGAGTCAGTCCCTCGAGGAACAGCCCGACCTGTTCCAGATCCAGATGCTGTGCATAACCCAGTGTCCAGGCGTTCAACTGACGACGGAAATCGGCATAGATTTGCAGGCAGTCCTCAAGGACCCGATTGCGCTGAACCAGGCTGGCGCTGACCTCTGGCAGGTGATGCTGGGTCAGCAACGCGCGCCCGACCTTGGTCCGGGCGTCTTTGAGCTGGGTATGGAAATACGCCCAGGACAGGTCAGTGACCGCATCGTAGCGGGCAATGATCTCCAGCAGATGCGCAGTTCTCAGGTAGTGATGCGTGTTGTCTCCCAGATTGCGGTTGATAGCGGCCATGTCTTTCGCCATCCGGGCTTTCTGCGCGCGGTTGCTGATGCGGTTGTTCCACAGTCTGGCCTGCTCGGTGATCGCATGCAGTTGATCGAACTCCTTGAGGAAATCCTCGCGCGCCTGCTTGCGCCGGGCCATGAGTGTGATATGGACGCTGGTGTGGTCGAAGGGCACGGCATCGGACTCGGCGACCAGTGCGTCGATCCGGTTCAGGTGTTCCAGCAAGCGGTCGCGGGCTACGGTGACGCGCTGCACGGCGCGGTCGACCACGATCCAGGCGCAGCGGCTCTGGATGGCTTCAATCTGCAGACGTTTGCGGCCGTGGCTCAAAGGTATTAATTCGACAAGGTTGTCGTATTGGGCGATCGCGACGTCGATGTCATTCAGGCAGGCTGTGTCAACGGCTGTCTGCAGGGGCTTGCGCTGGGCAATATCGAGGTTCTGATAGTTCTCCAGCAACTGGTTGGTGGCGCGGGTCTGAGCATCGAGGCGCCGGGTGTAGTTGTCGGCGGTGTTGGTCAGGGTCATTTGCCGGCGCAGTTGCCGATCGGTCCACCAGCGCGGTAGCCACTGGCGGATCGGCGCAGGCCAAAGCGGATCCAGGCCGTCGACCAGATGTCCGAGCACTGCGCCGCCGCCAGGACCGCCACCGTCCATTACCGTGCCGTGCACCGCATAGTGGGTGTTCCACTGACCGCTGTCGTCGAGGGCGATCGGTTGTTTGTAGCCGCGCATCCATGTGCCGTAAAGCCTCCAGCCACGCGGTGCATCGCTTAGCTGAACCCGATAAATGCGGCCCTGACGAACGATGAAATCGCCATCGGCGTGACGGTAGACGTTGCGATAGACACCGTGGGTGGCCGGGTGCAGGCCGGCCAGGGAAATGTCGAATTCGTACTCGTAACCCTTGAAGCGGTCGAGCGACTGCCGGGCCCGTTGCCAGGACGACGACATGGTGGCGAATCCGCCCAGGGCCGCGCCTTGCCGCTGACGGGTGGCCAGACGTGCTGCTGCGGGGGCCGAGACGGTTCCGGGCAGCACATCCATTGCCGCGTCGATCAGTGACAGCAGCACCGCTTCCACCTCGGCCAGACCATGCCCGAGCTCGCCGCGCAAGAACGCCGCGACGGCCAGATTGGCGCTGTTCCAGGCGTCATACAGGGCCACTGCCGCCCCCACGAACGGCACCATGCCGATGGCCATTTTCAGATAGTTGAACAATGCCCCGGATTTCAGTGCACAGCGTTCCAGATACAACGCATCGTTGGAACGCGAACTGCTGCGATGGGCTTCCAGCAACCGACCCATGTGCACGTTCAATAGATGAGTGGCCAGCGATGTGGTCGCCGGCCAAGCCATTCCGACGCCGATCAGGGCATCGAAATTGCGCAATTGCGCCTGATTGATACGGCTGACATGGCTGGCAAAATCGCCGCTCACGGCGCGTCCGGCCAGGTAATTGACCATTTTGCTGTCCATACAACGCCTGAACAGATCCATTCGGGCCTGTTCCAGCGTCGGGTACTGCCGCAGGAAGATGGCGTCGGTGCTGTCGGGCAGGTAGAGCAGGGTCAGGCCATTGTTCTGTTCGACAATGAACGTCAGCCCGGCGAGCGTGCTCGGTCCCTGATGCGCGGTGTCCTCTCCACCAACCGTCAGCTGCACCGGCAGCAGCGCGATGCGCTTCCCATCAACGGCATACGCTTGGGGTGAAGTCGCATCGATGGCGACCTTCAGTACGGCATGGCCGGCACTGTCGATGTGCCGTTGCAGCAGGGCGAATTCACCTTGCAACCTGAGCATCAGCCGCCATGGTTCGCTCAGGCATTCGCGACGCCAGGCCTGCTGAAACGCAGGTTCTGTCGGCGCGCCGAAAAACACTTGGCGAATCTGTTCTTCGTAACGTCCGGGCAGATCGAGCTCGGTCACCAGTTTGCGCAAGTAGACCGGGTTGAGTCCGGCTTCGACGCGCTGCCGATCGGTTTCGTCCTCGGCACGGATCCTGGCCTGCATGAACGACAGTCGCCACCACATGGCTTGATCGATGTTGTGCTGTGCCAGTTGTTCGAGGGCGAGATCGCTGCGCTTGTCGCTCGCGGTCAGGACATTGCGTTGCGGCGTGCCAGGCGCAGCCCCTTCCATCACGGTTTTTTGCCAGACCGTCGAATCGGGCAGATCGAGGCTCACGCTCACGCTGTGTTTGAGTGCGAAGTCCGCGCGCAAGCGGGCGTCGATGCGTTTTTCGGCGAAGGCCTGACGCGACGGCAGCTCCCGTTCGAGCAGCGCATGGGCGCGATGCATGGCGCCGAGGTAGTGGCTGATCAGCGCTTTGAGCGTGGTCCGGTGCGCCGCGTCGAGGTTGTCGAACCACTCGGGCAGGCTGCCGGCCAGCGCGGCGCTGCGGTCTTGCGCCTGACGTTCGGCAAATGCCCGTTCGCGGGCCTGCGCGATCGGCACGGTCAGGCGTGGCAAGTGTTGTTCGCGCAACTTTTCCATCTCGGCCTGACGCTCGCCGGCACGGCCGGGCAGCGGGTTGTCGCGCAGGATCTGTGCGGCCTGTTGTTCGCATTGATAGAGCTGCTGATCGAGTGACCAGGCGAGCGGGTCATCGGTCAGTGGTGTCAGGTGCAGGGTCAGCCCGCCGTCCTGGGGCGAGCGTTTGAACACGTTCTGCTCCAGTGCCGCACGCGAAGCAAAACGTTGCAGGCCGCCAAACTCGCCGGGCCAGTAAAGCAGCAGGCTGTCGGTGGAACCGGGGGCTAGCGCTGCAGGAGGGGCGATGATCAGTACACCTGGCAGCTCCTCGACGACGCTGATGTTGTCATCTGAAGTGGCCAACGATATGCGGGCGATGACCCCGTCCGTTGGCGGCAGGTGGTGTCCCGGTGCATCCAGCATTGCGGTGACTCGCCGATGTTCGGCGACGGACAGTTGCTCCAGCGTCCGTTGCAGTTCGACCTCCGCGCGCAGCCCTGCGATACGCGCCTGCAGCAGGGCCTGGTAATGCTCGTTTGAGCGGCGGCGTAACTCGAGCAGGGTCAGCGGATTGTGGCTGTCGAGCAGGGCCGATGCCGCGTCATGACTGGCCTGCTGAGCCTCGCTCAAGGCGACGAGTCGTTGTGCCAGTTGTTGACGTTGCGGACTGTTCGGCTCGGCGTCACCAAACAAGCGGTCAAGCGCGCGCTGTTCAAGCGCCAGCGTCTGCCGGCGCAGATCCAGGGGAATGTCGGCCATCAGCAAACCGAAGGGCGCAACCTCATCGACGCTTGGCCCGGCACTTTGCGACAGAGCGGGCGTGATCGGGAAAAACTTGTCGAGTGCGATCCCGTTGTCGCCAGTGACGGGCGAACTCGACAGCAGCGGTTCAACGCCGCGCTTGAGCGGATCACTACCGAATTCGATGAAGTCCAGCGAGGAGACTTGCAGTCGCTCCGGTTGCTGATCCATCAGCCAGCGCTCAAGGTCGGCCTGTTTTTCGAAGCGGAGCAACGGTTGTGGGTGTGCGGGCAGGTAAAGCAGCAGCGTTTCCTCCAACTGAAGCAGCAGCGTGCCGTACAGGCGCACCCGGCTGTTATCGACACGATTGAGTACCGGTTGCGCGACCCGCAGATCCGCCGCGACCTGGCTCGACGGGGTGAGAAGCTGCTCAAGCCTGTGGCGTTGTGAGGTGTCGAGCTTGCCTTCGGCAGCCGCCCATTGAAGCGCGGCCTCAAAGTGCTGCTGATAGAGACTCAAGGCATGCTCGCGCCGTGACAGCGCAGTGCCGGGCGCGCGGGCATCCCACCAGGCGCTTTCGGGTTGCCCGGGATGCCGGGCCATGAGGTCCAGCCATTGCTGGTGACAGTCGTTCAGACGAGCCGTGGCCAACAGGTGCAGATGTTGATCGACGTTGGGCTGTAGCCGCTGATCAAGGCCGAAGTCGGCTGTTACAAGGGGAGGCGAATGGGTCATGCGACAGGGTTCCAGAGGGTATGCAGACCGGGTGATTCCGGTTTTCATGCCTATTAGAGGCGCGCTGTCACAAGCCCATGCGGTACATGGTTATCGCTGGGGGAGTGGTTTTGTTGCAGAGGATGTACAGACCGTTCCGGCCTGATTCGTTGTCGGAGAATGACCGCTCGGCAAACTTCATCAAACTGTCACGCAACTGTGGCAGCGCGCTTGAACAAACTTCATCAGACTCGCGCTCTACTGGGGTTCTGCGTTTCGGTGTTTCTTCATGCGTTTATTTTTTCTGTTGGCCGCGCTGTTGTTCGGCCTGCCGTCGATGGCGGCTTCGCGTTGCGACGTCAATGTACCGACTGAACGGGTCGATCTGGCCCAGGTGAGCCTGGCGTACCAGAGCATCGGCCGTGCTTCGGATCCGGCGCTGTTGCTGGTCATGGGTTTGGGCGGCCAGTTGATTCACTGGCCGGACGAGGTGGTGGTTGCGCTGTGTCAGCAGGGTTTTCGGGTGATCCGCTATGACAACCGCGATGTCGGCCTGTCGACCTGGCGGCAGGCCCCGGCCGGCGCCAACCTGACCTTTGAAGTGCTGCGCTACAAGCTCGGATTGCCGGTGTCGGCACCGTACTCGCTGAGCGACATGGCTGACGACGCGCTGGGGTTGATGGACGCGCTGCACATCGAGCAGTTTCACGTGCTGGGTGCCAGTATGGGCGGGATGATTGCCCAGCACTTGGCGGCGATGGCGCCACAACGGGTGGAAAGCCTGACACTGATCATGACCAGTTCCGGCGCCGAAGGCTTGCCGGCACCGAGTGCGGCGCTGGTGCAACTGCTGGCGCGGCGTGGCGCACCGAATCGCGAAGTGGCGCTGGAGCAGCAGGCCGATCTGCTGGCAGCGCTCGGCAGCCCGGCTGTCACGGATGACCGGCAGGCGTTGTTGCATCAGGCGGCGGTGGCCTACGACCGGGCGTTCAACCCGGAAGGTGTGAAGCGCCAGATCATGGCGATCCTCGCCGAGCCGAGCCGGGTGACGTTGCTCAATCAACTGCGGGTGCCGACCCTGGTGGTGCACGGCACGGCGGATCCGCTGTTGCCGGTGATGCACGGCGTGCATCTGGCGGCGCATATTCGAGGCAGTCAGCTGAAGCTGATTCCGGGGCTGGCCCATCGTTTTCAAGAGGCGTTCAAGGCGCCGTTGCTGGCAGCGGTGTTGCCGTATTTGCAAGCGCATCGTGAAGACACGTCGCACTGGGCGCAGATCGAGCCGGTGGCAAGCGGCAACCTGCTGTAGCTGAGGTTTTGACGGTGTTGATTCGGGCCTCTTCGCGAGCAAGCCCGCTCCTACGTTTGCAATGCGGTTCCCTTGTGGGCGCGGACTGTGATCAGCTGTGCAGGCGTACCCACACCGAGACCAGCACGGTCGCCGCGATCAACCACGCGACCACCGCCACCGCCAGTGACGTCTCCAGGCGCATGCGGTCGACCATCACGTACAGCGTCGCCAGATAGATGAAGTAGGGAATGATCGACCACATGCCGAACACGATGGTCGCCTTCAGATCATCGACCGAACGGCCCTTGCCGACGATGTAGTGGGCAATCAGCGCGAAGGTCGGAAACAGCGGCACCAGCCCGGCGATGTAATAGTTTTTGGTCTTCGACAGCGCGGCGAGAATCAACACCACTGCTGCGCCGAGGGCGGCTTTGAGAATCAGATCCATCAGTGGCTCAATCCGTATTTTTTCACTTTGTCGAACAGCGTGGTCTTGGCCATGCCCAGCTCCAGACTGGCTTGAGTCAGGTTGCCGCCGCTGCGTTGCAAGGCATCGTTGAGCAGATTGCGCTCGAAGGCTTCCACCGCTTCGGCGAACGCCAGCCCCTGACCGCCGCTGCTGGCGCCGGACTTCTTGAACGCCGGCAGGCCGAGGGCAAAGCGCTCGGCGACGTTACGCAGTTCGCGCACGTTGCCCGGCCAGTCGTGGCTCATCAGGTTTGACAGGGTCTGGTTGTCCAGCTCGGGCAACGCGCGGTCGAAACGCAGCGCCGACTGCTGGGTGAAGTGTTCGAACAGTTGCAGGATGTCCTCGCGGCGCTCGCGCAGCGGCGGCAGTTCCAGCGTCACCACGTTGAGGCGGTAGTACAAGTCGCTGCGAAACTCGCCGGCCTTGCTCGCTTCGTCGAGGTCGGATTTGGTCGCCGCAATCACCCGGCAATCCACCGCCACGCTCTGGTTCGAGCCGAGGCGTTCGAGGGTGCGTTCCTGCAACACGCGCAGCAGTTTGATCTGCAACGGCAGTGGCATGCTTTCCACTTCATCGAGGAACAGCGTGCCGCCGTCGGCGTGTTCGATCTTGCCGATACGCCGTTTGCCGGCGCCGGTGAAGGCGTTGGCTTCGTGGCCGAAAATCTCGCTTTCGAACAGGTTCTCCGGCAGGCCGCCACAGTTCAGCGCGACGAATTGCTTGGTGTGGCGGCGGCTGAAATCGTGCAGGCAACGGGCGACCAGTTCCTTGCCGGTGCCGGTCTCGCCTTCGATCAGCACGTTGGCCGAGGTGTCGGCGACGTTGGCGATCAGCTCGCGCAAGTTCTGCATCGCGGGGGAACGACCGATGATCCGGCCTTCGAGGGAGTCGCGTTCGGCCAGTTGCCGACGCAGCGACGAGACTTCGCGGGCGAGGCTGCGTTGCTCCAGTGCGCGGCGGGCGACGTCGACCAGACGCTCCGGCGAGAACGGTTTCTCCATGAAATCGTAGGCGCCTTTCTGCATCGCACCGACTGCCATTGAGATGTCACCATGACCGGTGATCAGCACCACCGGCAGACTGCGGTCGCGTTGCTTGAGGCGGGTCAACAGTTCCAGGCCATCGATGCCCGGCAGGCGGATGTCGCTGATGACGATGCCGGCGAAGTTGTCGCCAACCTGCTCCAGCGCTTCTTCGGCACTGCCGACACCGATGCAGGGAATGTCTTCCAGGGTCAGTGCCTGCTGGCAGCCGAGCAGCACATGGGGGTCGTCTTCGACGATCAGCACACTAAGGTCGTGGTTCATATTGGCTCGGCAGGAGTAGGGCTTACCAACGGTAAACTGAGGACGAAGGTGGTGCCACCGCTGGCCGGATGTTCGACACCCAGGTGCCCGCCGGTGGCGGCAGCGAGGCTGGCGGAGAGGGTCAGGCCGAGGCCCAGGCCCTGTTCGCCGGGTTTGGTGGTGAAGAACGGCTCGAACAGATGCTTGCGCGCCTCGGCATCGACGCCGTGGCCGTTGTCGCGCACCCGCAGACGATATTTGCCGTTGAACTCTTCACCCTCCAGCCACAGTTCCGGCTGCGGCTGCGCCTGCATGGCGTCGAGGGCATTGCCGATCAGGTTGACCAGAATCTGTTCGAGGCGGGTCTGGTCGATCTGCACTTGCACGTCGATGAATTGCCGATGCAGTTGCAGTGACGCGCTCTCGACCCTGGCACCCAGCACCTGCAGCGCGGCGTCCACCGCTTTGCCGAGACTGGCCTGGCCCTTGTCGTCCCCGCGTCGGGCGAACGAGCGCAGGCTGGCGGTGATCCGGCCCATGCGGTCGATCAGGTCGTTGATGGTCTTGAGGTTGGTGCTGGCGACGTCGAGCTGGCCGCGTTCGAGGAACCGAATGGTGTTGCCAGAGAGGGTGCGCATCGCCGCCAGCGGCTGGTTCAATTCGTGGGCAATGCTGGTCGACATCTGGCCGATGGCTGCGAGTTTGCCGGCCTGCACCAGTTCGTCCTGAGCGCGGCGCAGGGTTTCTTCGGCCTGCCGTCGTTCGCGGATCTGGCTCTTGAGGCGTTCGTTGCTGGCGCGCAGGTCGCCGGTGCGTTCGGTAATCCGTCGTTCGAGTTGACCGTTGGCTTCCTGCAAGGCTTCGCGAGCGGCGAGGCGGGTGGCGATGACCTTGCGCCGCTCGTTCCAGGCAATCAGCAGGAACGCCACCAGAGCGAACGCCACCGCCACCAGAATGCCTTGGTTGATCGCTTCACGGCGCAGGTCCTGCAACGGCGTGAGCAAGGTGAAATTCCACGGTGTGTCGCTCAGTGGCCGGGTCTGAGCCAGATAGCTGATGCTGTCGTCATCGGCGCTCACTTCGCTGTTGGCGGGGAAGGTCAGTTTCTCCACGCCTTCGGCCAGGGTTTCGCGGGCCAGTGGTTGCAGTTCGTTGAGCGGGAACCAGTAATACTGCAGGCTGCGGGCGAGCTTCTCTTTGGTTTCATCGCTCAGCGGAACCACCGATTTCAGGCGCCGCGCCGGATCGCTGGAAAGAATGATGATGCCGTTCTCGTCGCTGACGAAGGCTTCCAGACGGGCGCGCTGCCAGCGTTCTTCCAGGGCTTCGAGACGCACTTTGACCACGGCGACGCCAATGATCTTGCCGTGCTCTTCCAGGCCGTGGGCCAGGTAGTAACCGGGTTCGCCGCTTGTGCTGCCGATGCCGTAGAAACGTCCGGGCTCGCCGCGCACGGCTTTCTGGAAATAGGCGCGGAACGACAGGTCTTCACCGAGGTAACTGTCGACGTCGCGCCAGTTGCTGGTGGCCATCACGCGGCCGGTGGTGTCCATGACATAGATGGCCCGACTGCGGCTGCGCCGGTTCAGGCCTTCAAGGTAAGCATTGACCGTTTGCCGGTGTTCCGGGGTTGGATCGGCCAGCAATTGCGGGACGCTGGTTTCCAGTTCCAGCAGGCTGGGCAGGTAGGTGTATTTGCTGATCTCGCTTTCGACGGTGCGCGCGTGCAGTTCAAGCTGACGCTGGCCGTTTTCGCTGAGGCTGCGGATGCCGAAATGTTCACTGGTCCAGAAACCGGCGTAACCCAGTCCGATCATCAGCACGATGATCAGCGGCGGCAGAAACAGATGGCGAATCAGACGAGGCTTCACGGCAAGTGATGGCGGCGCTGCGCGATAGAGATTGGGGTCGCATTTCATCACAGTTGCCTTGGGTCAACCAGCATGGCTAACAGCATCCTGGTTTGTTCGAGCGCGGAACCTGTGGCGAGGGAGCTTGCTCCCGCTCGGCTGCCAAGCAGTCGTAAATCCATTCAATGCGGTGTTTCAGATGGATCGCATTGGCAGGTTTTGGGGTCGCTGCGCGACCCAGCGGGAGCAAGCTCCCTCGCCACAAGGGCAAATCGGTCGTGCTTTTAGTGCTGCAGGATTTTCTCGAGGAAATGCTGCGCGCGTTCGGAGCGTTGGCTGATGTCGCCAAAGAACTCTTCTTTCTTGCAGTCTTCGATGATCTTGCCGGCATCCATGAAAATCACGCGGTCAGCCACTTTGCGGGCGAAGCCCATTTCGTGGGTTACGCACATCATGGTCATGCCTTCCTGGGCCAGTTGCACCATCACGTCGAGCACTTCGTTGACCATTTCCGGATCGAGCGCCGAGGTCGGTTCGTCGAACAGCATGACGATCGGGTCCATCGCCAGCGCACGGGCAATCGCCACACGCTGCTGCTGACCGCCGGACAGTTGCCCCGGGTGCTTGTGGGCATGCGCCGACAGGCCAACGCGTTCCAGCAGTTGCAGACCTTTTTTGGTCGCTTCTTCCTTGCTGCGGCCCAATACCTTGATCTGCGCAATGGTCAGGTTTTCGGTAATGGTCAGGTGCGGGAACAGCTCGAAATGCTGGAACACCATGCCGACGCGCGAGCGCAGTTTCGGCAGGTTGGTCTTCGGGTCGGCAATCGAGGTGCCATCGACGACGATGTCGCCTTTCTGGAACGGCTCCAGCGCGTTGACGCATTTGATCAGGGTCGACTTGCCCGAGCCCGACGGGCCGCAGACCACGATCACTTCGCCTTTCTTGACCTCGGTGCTGCAATCAGTCAGCACCTGGAAGTCGCCATACCACTTGTTGATGTTCTTGATGGAGATCATACGGCAAACCTTTTTTGCAGACGCTTGACCAGCAGCGAGGCGGAAAAGCTGATGATGAAGTAAACGACACCGGCAAAGATCAGGAACTCGTTGGAACGACCGATGATGTCGCCGCTGGAGCGGGCGGAGTTGAGGAAGTCCACCAGGCCCACGGTGTAGACCAGCGAGGTGTCCTGGAACAGGATGATCGACTGTTGCAGCAGCAACGGGGTCATCTTGCGGAACGCCTGGGGCAGGATGATCAGACGCATGGTCTGGCCATAGGTCATGCCCATCGCCTGCGCGGCGGCCATCTGGCCTTTGGGGATCGACTGCACGCCGGCCCGGACGATTTCACAGAAGTACGCGGCTTCGAACATCATGAAGGCCACGACGCAGGAGGTGAACGCGCCGATCGGGGTGTCTTCGCCGGTGATCCAGCGCAGCACGAACGGTACCGCGAGGTAGAACCAGGTGATCACCAGCAGCAGCGGGATCGAGCGGAAATAGTTCACATAGGCGCCGGCCACGCGGGACAGCAGTTTGCTGGACGACAGGCGCATCAGCGCGAGGATCGTACCGAGCACGATGCCGCCGACCACGCCCATGACCATCAGCTTCAAGGTCATGAGCATGCCGTTCCACAGGCCCGGGATCGCGGGGATGATGCCGCTGAAATCGAAGTCCATTATTTACCCCCCACGGAGATCAGGCCGGGCACCGCGACTTTCTTCTCGACCATGCGCATCAGCAGCATCAGGCTCATGTTCAGGGTGAAGTAGATCAGCGTGGCCAGGGTGAACGCTTCAAACAGGTTGGCCGAGAATTCGGCGGTCTGTTTGGTTTGCGCCAGCAGTTCCATCAGGCCGATCAGGGACGCCACGGAGGAGTTCTTGAAGACGTTGAGGAATTCCGAGGTCAGCGGCGGAATGATGATGCGGTAGGCCTGGGGCAGCAGCACGTTCCAGTAGATCTGCGGCAGCTTGAAACCCATGGCGCGGGCAGCGGATTCCTGGCCCCGTGGCAGCGCCTGGATACCGGTGCGCACTTGCTCGCAGACCCGGGCGGCGGTGAACAGGCCCAGGCACACGACGACGCTCAGGTAGGCCGAGGTGGTCGGGTTCAGATCCTGTTTGTACCAGTCCTGCAGGTTTTGCGGCAGCAGGTCGGGCACCAGGAAGTACCAGATGAACAGCTGAACCAGCAGCGGCACGTTGCGAAACAGCTCGACGTAGCACGTCGCGATGCCCGACACGAGGCGGCTCGGCACGGTGCGCATGACCCCCAGAATGGAGCCCAGCAGCAAAGCGATGATCCAGGCCACGACGGCGATGGCGATGGTCCAGCCCAGACCGGAGATGAACCAGTCGAGATACGTCTCGCTGCCCACGCCGGTGGACTTGAAGAACACGCCCCAGTCCCAGTTGTAATTCATTAGGGTCTCCCCTCGAAATCGATCGATGTACAAGCACCCGCTTGGGGAAGATCCTTTCCCGTCCGACGTTGAACGTCGGGCACACGCGATCGGCTCGGAAACCGCCTGGTCGAGTGTTCCACAGTAAAGCCAGCAGGTAGTAACAGACGTCTGAGGGAGGTTGCTCCCTCAGACGACAGGTTAGTCAGGAATCAGATTTTTACGTCAGGCGCAGGCTTGTCGCTCGGATTGGCGATCAGCTCTTTCACCTTGTCGCTCATCGGGAAGTTGAGGTTCAGGCCTTTCGGTGGGATCGGGCTTTCGAACCACTTGCTGTAGATCTTGTTGATCTCGCCGGACTTGAACAGGCCGACGATGGCGTCATCCACCGCTTTCTTGAACGCCGGGTCGTCCTTACGCACCATGCACGCGTAGGCTTCGAAGGACTGTGGCGTACCGGTGATGACCCAGTCAGTCGGCTTCTTGGCCTTGGCTTCTTCACCGGCCAGCAGGGCGTCGTCCATCATGAAGGCAACGGCGCGGCCGCTTTCCAGCATGTTGAAGGATTCGCCGTGGTCCTTGGCGGAGATGATGTTCATGCCCATCTGCTTGTCGGCGTTCATCGCTTTGATGATGCGCTCGGACGTGGTGCCGGCGGTGGTCACGACGTTTTTGCCCTTGAGGTCGGCGAAGTCTTTGTAGGACGGGTTGCCATCCTTGTCTTTCTTGACCAGCAGACGGGTGCCGATTTCGAAGATGTTGACGGTGAAATCGACCTGTTGGGCGCGTTCGGCGTTGTTGGTGGTCGAGCCGCACTCGATATCCGCGGTGCCGTTCTGGATCAGCGGGATACGGGTTTGCGAGGTCACCAGATTGTACTTGACCTGCAGGTCTGGCTTGTTCAGGTCTTTTTTCAGGGCTTCAACGATGGCCACTTGAATGTCGTGGGAGTAGCCCACTGGCTTGCCGGAAGCATCCGCGATGTAGGAAAACGGGATGGAGCTGTCGCGGTGAGCGAGGGTGATGGTGCCGGAATCGTTGATTTTCTTCAGGGTGCCGGTGAGTTCGGCGGCGAAAACTGGTGTGCTGATCAGAGCGGCCGCAATGGCTGCGCCCAGGATAGGGGGAACGATGCGCATCAAATTTTCCTCGAATTGTTTTTTTTATGGAGCCAGTTCGTCGGCCCTTTTGTGCTTCGAATGCCTGACGGCTCCTGAAGTGTTGGCACGGCAGGCATTCGTCGAGAGAGTGTAGAGCATGAGTCGTGCCAGACCAGTTGTAGTGGATCAACTGATTGATTAATAAGGAAATTAAAGTTTTTGGTTAATGTTTTTGGCTGAAATTGATCCGGTTATCCGAATCGACCAGGAGGTCGCGTTCGGAAAACCGAACGATCTATCGTCGGTTGTTTTCCGCAGCGCGACCTTTGTGGCGAGGGAGCTTGCTCCCGCTGGAATGCGCAGCAGGCCCGCTTTTATGAATGGGGCCGCTACGCGACCCAGCGGGAGCAAGCTCCCTCGCCGCAGGTAAAGTGGCCGGCCCGGATAAACAAAAAAGCCCCTGAATCGTGAGATTCAGGGGCTTCGTTTCAAGCGCTGTAAACGTCAGGCCGCTTCAATCTTGCGGTTCTGCTCGACCTTGCCCAGGTAGGCCGCCAGTTTCTCCTGCTCGGCCGGGGTGGTGAACAGGCCCAGTTTGCTGCGGCGCCACAAAATGTCGTGCGCCGTGGTCGCCCATTCTTCGCTGCACAGGTAGTCAACCTCGCGAGTGTAGAGCCCGCCACCAATGTGTTCGCCCATGTCGGCGAGGGTTTCCACGCCTTCGAGCATGCGCCAGGTGCGGCTGCCGTAGGTGGTGGCCCAGCGGCGGGCGATTTCGCTCGGGACGAAGTCGAACTTGTCGCGGATCTGTGCGCTCAAGGCTTGTGGGGTGGTCATGTCTTCGCCGCCGGGCAGGGTCGCGGTAGCGGTCCAGCTCGGGCGCATCTGGGTGAAGTACGGCATCAACTGGGCCATCGCCGACTCTGCGAGCTTGCGGTAGGTGGTCAGCTTGCCGCCGAACACCGACAGCAGCGGTGCCTCTTCGCCGCCGCCAGACAGGGCCAGGGTGTAGTCGCGGGTTACGGCCGACGGGTTGTCGGATTCGTCATTGCACAGCGGGCGCACGCCCGAGTAGCTGTGCTGGATGTCGTCGCGGCTGATCTGCTTCTTGAAGTGGGCGTTGACCACTTTCAGCAGGTAATCGGTTTCGCCGTCGGTGATTGCCACTTTCGCCGGGTCGCCGGTGTACTCACGGTCGGTGGTGCCGATCAGAGTGAAGTGGTTCAGGTACGGAATAGTGAAAACGATGCGCTGATCTTCGTTTTGCAGGATATGCGCGTGATCGCCTTCGTACAGCTTCGGCACAATGATGTGGCTGCCCTGAATCAGGCGAATGCCGTACGGCGATTCCATCTTCAGGTCGTCACGGATGAACTTGGCGACCCATGGACCGGCGGCGTTCACCAGCGCTTTGGCGGTGATCGAAAACAGGCTGCCATCGGCGCGTTCCAGGTTCAGGTACCACAGGCCCTTGGCGCGGCGGGCGCTGACGCAACGGGTCTGGGTGTGAATGTGCGCGCCGTGTTCACGGGCAGCCATCGCATTCAACACAACGAGGCGGGCGTCGTCGACCCAGCAGTCGGAGTATTCGAAGCCTTTCTTGATTTCGCTTTTCAGTGCGCTGTCGGCGCTGAACTTCAGGCTTTTCGAACCTGGCAGCTTTTCGCGCTTGCCGAGGTTGTCATAAAGGAACAGGCCCGCGCGGATCATCCACGCCGGACGCAGGTGCGGGCGGTGCGGCAGCACGAAACGCATCGGCTTGACGATGTGCGGCGCCTTGGCCAGCAGCACTTCGCGCTCGGCCAGTGCTTCACGCACCAGACGAAATTCGTAATGTTCGAGGTAGCGCAGGCCACCGTGGATCAGCTTGCTGCTGGCCGACGAAGTGTGGCTGGCCAGGTCATCCTTTTCGCAAAGGAACACCGAAAGACCGCGACCGGCGGCATCCGCTGCAATCCCCACGCCATTGATCCCGCCGCCAATCACGGCAACATCATAGATCTCGGCAATCGGGGGCGTACGCAAGGTAGAGGTGGACATCGGCTGGCCTCGGGCTCTTTTGATTTTCTGTCTTGGAAATCGAACATAAATGTTCATTTGCGAAAATGGTAGCCCATAAAGACGCGCGCAGCCAGTCGCCTTCGATTGAAAAAACTCATCGAAGGGCGGCTAAAAGAAAATATTCGAACATTAAAAGCAAAAAGATCGCAGCCTTCGGCAGCTCCTACAGGTCAAATGGATCCATGTAGGAGCTGCCGAAGGCTGCGATCTTTTGATCTTGGGGGATTAAACGACTTCCAGACGAATCTTGTGCTGGCTCAGCAGTTGCGCCAGTGCCGGCACTGGCTGCTGATCGGTCACCAGGCAGTCGATCAGGCTGATCGGCCCCAAACGAATCATCGCGTTACGCCCGAATTTGCTCGAGTCCGCCGCCAGAATCACCTGTCGCGCGTTGGCGATGATCGCCTGCGACACGCGTACTTCCTGATAATCGAAGTCGAGCAGGCTGCCGTCTTCGTCGATGCCGCTGATACCCACCAGCGCAAAATCGACCTTGAACTGATTGATGAAGTCCACGCTCGCCTGACCGACCACGCCGCCGTCACGGCGCACGTTGCCGCCGGTCAGCAGCACATCGAAATCATCCTTGGCACTGAGCATCGAGGCGACGTGCAGGTTGTTGGTGATGATCTTCAAATGGTTGTGATTGAGCAGGGCGCGGGCAATCGATTCGGTGGTGGTGCCGATGTTGATGAACAGCGAGGCGTGATCGGGGATCTGCGCGGCGATGGCTTCACCGATGCGTTGTTTTTCGTCGCGCATCTGATCGGCGCGCATCGCATAGGCGGTGTTTTCGACGCTGGAATCGTAGGCCGCGCCGCCATGGTAGCGACGCAACAGATTGGCTTCCGCGAGCTGATTGATGTCGCGGCGGATGGTTTGCGGGGTCACAACGAACAGCGTGGCCATTTCCTCGATGCTCACATAGCCGCGTTCGCGGACCAGCTCGAGGATTTGCTGCTGACGGGGAGGCAGATTCATGGGGCTTCCTTTGGGCTGCCGTGCAAAATTTGCCCATGATGACGCAGGAATCTCCTCCCGACCAGTTTCCAAACAACGTGAAAGCTACTGCGCTCGGCAATCCTGCGTTAAAAACAGGCTCGGACTGCTCATTTACAAACCCGTAAACTCCGCGTCCTCGCCTGTTTTTGCCTTGTCTTGCCTTCGCTCGCTACGCTTTCACGCTGTTTGGACAGCTTAAGTCAGTCTTCAGACTGGCTTATTCAGCGTCTTCACGCGCCCAGTCACGGGTGCGGCTGACGGCTTTTTTCCAGCCTTTGTACAGTTTCTCTTTCTCGACTTCGTCCAGGCTCGGTTCGAACTCGCGCTCGATTACCGCTTTGCCGCGCAGTTCTTCCAGGCTGCCCCAGAAACCGCACGCCAGACCGGCCAGATACGCCGCGCCCAGTGCCGTGGTTTCGCGCATTTGCGGGCGCTCGACCTGGGTGCCGAGGATGTCGGCCTGGAACTGCATGAGGAAGTTGTTGGCGACCGCGCCGCCGTCCACGCGCAGGGCCTTGAGGCGTTCGCCGGAGTCCTGTTGCATGGCGTCGAGCACATCGCGGGTCTGGTAGGCGATCGACTCCAGCGCGGCACGGATGATGTGATCCACGCGCACGCCGCGCGTCAGGCCGAACAGTGCGCCACGGGCATACGGGTCCCAGTACGGAGCGCCCAGACCGGTGAACGCCGGTACCAGGTACACGCCGTTGCTGTCCTTCACTTTGTTGGCGAAGTATTCGGTGTCGTGAGCGTCGTTGACGATCTTCAGTTCATCGCGCAGCCACTGCACGGTCGAGCCACCGTTGAAAACTGCGCCTTCCAGGGCGTAAGCCACTTCGCCACGCGGGCCGCAAGCGATGGTGGTGAGCATGCCGTGCTGCGATTTCACCGCTTTGTCGCCGGTGTTCATCAGCAGGAAGCAGCCAGTGCCGTAGGTGTTTTTTGCCTGGCCCGGCTCGACGCACATCTGGCCGAACAGTGCCGCTTGCTGGTCACCGGCGATACCGCCGATGGCGATGCCGCTCTTGGTGCGACCGTAGATTTCCGAAGACGCTTTCACTTCCGGGAGCATCTCGCGCGGGATGTCGAGGATTTCCAGCATCTTCGAATCCCACTCCAGCGAGTGGATGTTGAAGAGCATGGTGCGCGAGGCGTTGGTGTAGTCGGTGACGTGCACTTTGCCGCCGGTGAATTTCCAGATCAGCCAGCTGTCGACGGTGCCGAACAGCAGTTCGCCGTTGCGCGCACGTTCGCGGCTGCCTTCGACGTTGTCGAGGATCCACTTCAGCTTGGTGCCGGAGAAGTACGGGTCGGTGACCAGACCGGTGTTGTCGCGGATGTACTCTTCATGGCCATCGCGCTTGAGCTGCTGGCAGATCTCGGTGCTGCGGCGGCACTGCCAGACGATGGCGTTGTACACCGGACGACCGGTGGTCTTGTCCCAGACCACCGTGGTTTCACGCTGGTTGGTGATACCGATGGCGGCGACCTGATCGTGATGCAGACCGGCCTGGGCCAGCGCTTCGACCATCACCGCGCTCTGGGTGGCAAAGATTTCCATCGGATCGTGTTCGACCCAACCGGCTTGCGGGTAATGCTGGGCGAATTCGCGCTGGGCGGTGCAGACCACGTTCGCGTCGCGGTCGAAGATGATCGCGCGGGAGCTGGTCGTACCCTGATCGAGGGCAATGATGTAGTTCTTATTCTGAATGTCGGTCATGTCGATTGCCTTGGACGAAATAAGGGAGAGTGGGCCGTGGCGCGGGTTCTAAATGGGCAGGAGCCCGCGCCGACTGTTTCAAGAAGTTCTTGGTTTGCCGTCAATGGCCGGTTCTGCATCCTTTGTAGCAGGTGTGGCGCCGTTCAGGTGACGGGCAATGAGCCCGCGATACCCGGCAGCGCCGAGGCAGGCACCGACAATCGGTGCAAAAATCGGTATCAGGAAGTACGGAATATCGCGGCCGCCAGTGAAGGAAATTTCACCCCAGCCGGCGAAGAAAGTCATCAGTTTCGGACCGAAGTCCCGTGCCGGGTTCATCGCAAAACCGGTCAGCGGGCCCATCGAACTGCCGATCACGGCAATCAGCAAACCGATCAGCAGCGGGGCCATCGGGCCTTTCGGCAGGCCGTTGTTGTCGTCGGTCAGGGCCATGATCACGCCCATCAGGATCGCGGTAATGATCATCTCGACCAGGAACGCCTGGGCGGTGGACAGCACTGGATTGGGGAACGTCGAGAACACCGAGGCCAATTCGAGGCTGGCGGCCGTGCCACGCACCATGTGATGGGTTTGTTCGTAATCGAAGAACAGGTTGCTGTACAGCGTGTAAACCAACAGCGCGCCGCAGAAGGCGCCAGCGATCTGCGACAGGATATAGAACGGCAGTTTGCGCTTTTCGAAGTCGGCGAAAATGCTCAGGGCGATACTCACGGCAGGGTTCAGGTGCGCGCCGGAAACGCCGGCGGTCAGGTAGATCGCCATGCTCACGCCGACGCCCCAGATGATACTGATTTCCCACAGACCGAAGCTGGCGCCCGCGACTTTGAGCGCGGCGACACAGCCAGTGCCGAAAAAGATCAGAAGTGCAGTCCCCAGAAACTCGGCCAGGCATTGGCCGGAAAGCGATGGTTGCTGTAAAGCAGTTGTCATTGAAAACCTCGGTTTTTGTTGTTGTCTGGCGCGTTTGCCGTCAGGGCAAGGCGCGATTTTCCCCGGGGCAGGATCCCCATCCTGTTCCCGGTTTACTGCTGGGTGCTGCGGTGACGATAATTCTTACATTATTCAGATTCGAAAAAATATAGACAAGAAACAAACCTGTCAAAGGTCGAAAGTGAACCATCGGTCACAATTCAACTATCAACCTGCTGAATGGTCCTGCCGATGGCGGCGGCGATAGCCTGGCGGCTCGCGCGCAAAGCCCGGAAAACGGGGCCTGCGCTAGAGCCTTTTGCGCTGTGATGACCTAGAATCCGGCGCAGGATTTTTCTGTTGATGCCGAGCCTGGAGCTGCCATGACCCCTGCGTTGGACTTGTTGAAAAAAGTTCGTGCCGAACATCGCGTGCACAGTTACGAACATGACCCGAAGGCCGCGTCTTACGGGCTGGAGGCCGCAGAGAAACTGGCGCTGGAGCCGGCGCAGGTGTTCAAGACGTTGCTCGCTGCCAGCGAAAAAGGTGAACTGCTGGTGGCGGTGGTACCGGTCGTCGGAAGCCTTGATCTCAAGGGGCTCGCACACGCGGCGGGCGTGAAGAAAGTCGAAATGGCTGACCCGGCTGCGGCGCAGCGTTCCACCGGTTACCTGCTGGGCGGGATCAGTCCGCTGGGGCAGAAGAAGCGTCTGCGCACCTTCATCGATAACTCGGCTCAGGGTTTTGCGACTATTTATGTCAGTGCTGGCCGACGCGGCCTGGAGGTCGAGTTGGCGCCCGCCGTACTCGCCGAGCATACACAGGCCAAATTTGCCGACATCGGTCGGGTGTAACGCTGAATTCTGTATGAAGAAAATTGACCGGTTCTGTCACTGGCGCTGAACCGGCCCGCGCCGCATGCTCTGCCCACGGACTTAGGGAGAAGGTTATGCAGCTTGAGTTTCATCAGGTCGACGCGTTCAGCGACCGACCGTTCAGTGGCAATCCGGCGATGGTGTATCGGCTCGACGCATGGCTTGCGGATGAGTTGATGCAGAAGATCGCCGCCGAACACAATCTGGCGGAAACCGCGTTCGTGGTGCGCGAAGGCGCCGCGTGGCACATCCGCTGGTTCACTCCGACTACCGAAGTGCCATTGTGCGGGCATGCGACGCTGGCCAGTGCCCACGTGTTGTTCGAGGTCTACAAGGAAAACGTCGAGCGTCTGGACTTCACCTGCAAGTCCGGGCCGTTGAGCGTCAGCCGCGAAGGCGATCGCCTGTGGCTGGACTTTCCGTCGATCGTGCCATCGGCGATTGGCGTGACGCTGGATGTCGAGCGTGCGCTGGGTGTCGAGGCGGTGGATGTGCTCGGTTCCAACGAGTTGTTCGTGGTGCTGGAGTCGGAGCAGGCAGTGCTCGACTGCACACCGGACATGGTCGCGCTGGCGAAACTGCCGTGGCTCGGCGCCATCGTGACGGCGCGCGGCAATCAGCATGATTTTGTCTCGCGTTATTTCGCGCCGGCCATTGGTATCAACGAAGACCCGGTCACCGGTTCGACGCATTGCAGCTTGATTCCGTACTGGTCGAAACGTCTGGGCAAGTCGAGCCTGACCGCGTGCCAGCGTTCGGCGCGGGGCGGGGAGTTGTTCTGTCGGCTGGAAGGCGAGCGGGTGAAGATTGGCGGCAATGCGACGCTGGTTGCCAGCGGCACATTGATCCTCGGTTAACGCAAAACTTTGTTGGAGTGAGCCTTTGTAGTGAGGGGATTTATCCCCTCACCACAAAAAACCTCCACACTCCGATGTTCTGTTTGATCAGAGGGCGGTGCTGTAGCGGCGGACGCCGTTTTCCGCCGCCGGGATTTGTGCCGCGGTGCTGCCCGATGCCTGGAACAGGACCAGGTGTTCTGCAGCAACCCGAATCCCGACATTCGCACCCACCTGATGGTCGGCATGGCTGGGGAAGATCGATTCCAGCTGCGCGCCGGTCGGCAGTTGCAGGCGATACAGGGTCGAGGCACCGAGGAAGGTCTTGCCGACGATGCGTGCTTTCAACGCGCTGTCCGGTGCATAAACGATGTCATCCGGACGCAGCAACACATCCACCGCGCCGCCCACCGGCCAGGTATAGGCCCGGTTGCCGCGCAGTTCGCCGAGTTCGGTCTGCACCGATTCCGGGCTGCCGAGCTGACCGCGAATGAAATAACCCTGACCAATGAAGCTGGCCACAAACGGCGTCGCCGGCTCGTGGTAGAGGTTGTAGGGCGTGTCCCACTGTTCCAGCCGGCCTTCCTTGAATACGCCAACGTGATCGCTGACGGCGAAAGCTTCTTCCTGGTCGTGGGTCACCAGAATCGCACTGGTGCCACGGGCCTTGAGAATGTCGCGCACTTCGTGACTGAGCTTGCGGCGCAGCTCGCCATCGAGGTTGGAGAACGGTTCGTCGAGCAGCAGCAGTTGCGGTTCCGGCGCCAGGGCGCGGGCGAGGGCGACGCGTTGTTGCTGGCCGCCGGAGAGTTCGTGCGGGAAGCGTTTGCCGAGGTTCTTCAGGTTGACCAGTTCCAGCAGCTCTTCGGTGACGCGCGCCTTGTTCGGGTGCTTGCGGATCCCGAAGGCGATGTTGTCCGCGACGCTGAGGTGCGGGAACAGTGCGTAGTCCTGGAACACCATGCCGATCCGGCGTTTCTCCGGGGCCAGAGTGAAACCGGCGCTGGAAATGGTTTCGCCGCCCAAAGTGATTTCCCCTTCGTGCACCGGTTCAAAACCGGCAATCGCGCGCAGGGTGGTGGTCTTGCCGCAGCCGGACGAGCCGAGCAGGCAGCCGATGTCGCCGGCGTTGAGGTGCAGATTAAGGTTCTGCACCACGCGTTGATCTTGGTAGCCGCAAGCGAGGTTGCGCAGGTTCAGCAGTAATTCATGACTCATGCGTGGTGATATGCCGGTTCGACGAGGAACTCAAGCAGGGCCTTCTGTGCGTGGAGACGGTTTTCTGCCTGATCCCAGGCAACGGAGCGCGGGTCATCGAGCAGGTCGAGGCTGATTTCTTCACCGCGGTGCGCCGGCAGGCAGTGCATGAACAGCACATCTTCAGCCGCCAGATCGAGCAGGGCGCGGGTCACCTGGAACGGTGCAAACAGCTTCAGGCGCTTGGCAGTTTCCTCTTCCTGACCCATCGAAGTCCAGACGTCAGTGCTCACCAGGTGCGCACCGCGCACGGCGTCTTGCGGATCACGGACGATGGTCACGCGATCGCCGGCGCGGGCGACGAACTCAGGATTGGGCTCGTAGCCTTGCGGGCAGGCAACGCGCAACTGGAAGTCGAACTGGATCGCCGCTTCTATATAGCTGTTGCACATGTTGTTGCCGTCGCCGATCCACGCCACGGTCTTGCCCTGAATCGAGCCACGGTGCTCAAGGAAGGTCTGCATGTCGGCCAACAACTGGCACGGGTGCAGGTCATCGGACAGGCCGTTGATCACTGGCACGCGCGAGTTGGCGGCGAATTCGGTCAGGGTGCTGTGGGCAAAGGTACGGATCATCACCGCATCGAGCATGCTTGACATGACGATGGCGCAGTCGCCGATCGGCTCGCCACGACCCAGCTGGGTGTCACGTGGCGAGAGGAAGATCGCCTGGCCACCGAGCTGGATCATGCCGGCCTCGAAGGAGATCCGGGTACGGGTCGAGGATTTCTCGAAAATCATCCCCAGGACGCGGTTTTTCAGCGGCTCGAACAATACGCTGCGGTTACGCAGGTCCTTGAGCTCAACGCCTCGACGGATCACGCTGACCAGCTCTTCGGGCGTGCAATCCATCAGGGAGAGAAAGTGCCTTGCGCTCATCATTGACTACCTTTTTGTTACAAACCGCAGATGCTCAAAGCCTTGTTTAACGGAACAACGGGCGAGACCTGCGGCGTAAGCCGCACGGGGCGACGAAATAGGGGAAGGCGCGATATTGACACTAAATGTCGCGTTACGCCAATAGGCTACGGATTTTGCGGGATTCGGTTGAGCGTCGGATGTTGCTGTCGCACGTTTGATGAAGCCGGGTTCAGAGCCGCCACGAGCCTCTTTGTACACTGGCCTTGCAGGGCTTGGCAATTCAGCGTGGCGGGGATCGAGTCGCTTGGGTCGGTTTACGACCGTGGCGCCATGCCATCACTTGGTCGGATGCTCGGACTGAAACATTTGCTAAAGCAAAGTGCTGGGTTATAAATAAGTTTCGAGCGACGCAGGAAGCCTCCGCATGGAATCGAAAGAAAAACTGTTAATGGAACTGCTGGGTCACACGGCTCGCTCTTTGACCCATCTCACCGCGTCGGTGACCTCAATGTCCTTCGAACTGCTGCGCAGCGACGACGAAGTGGTCAAGACCGCTGGCCGTCACATGATCGATCGCATGGCGACCATCAGTGCCGGGCTCGACGAGCACTGGCGGCTGATCGGCGAACTCACCGGTGTGCACATCGCTCACGAGCAGATCGAGACCATTCAGGAAATCCAGTTGCAGGCGCCGCCGCAGCTGCCGTCGAATTGATCATGACGGCTTATCGGCTCGCCTGATAACCGTCGATTCACAAGATAAACGTCGCTGGCGCAGGATCTGCGCGGGGGCCATAGTTTTGTTCCCGCAGGCATGCCCGTTGCCTGCCCAGAACAAGACAGAGACTGGCCATGACCAAGACTCTCCATCACCGTGCCTGCCACCTGTGCGAAGCCATCTGCGGCCTGACCATCGAGACCACCGAGTCCGATGGCAACGTTGCGATCACCTCGATCAAGGGCGATGCCCTCGACACCTTCAGTCGCGGGCATATCTGCCCCAAGGCCGTGGCCTTGCAAGACATCCAGAATGACCCCGATCGCCTGCGTCAGCCGATGCGCCGGGTCGGCAGCGAATGGCTGCCGATCGAGTGGGACGAGGCCTTTGCACTGGTGGCCGAGCGTCTGGCGGCGATTCAAGAGCGTCACGGGCAGAATGCGGTGGCGGTCTACCAGGGCAACCCGAGCGTGCACAACTATGGGCTGATGACTCACAGCAACTACTTTCTCGGCCTGCTGAAGACGCGCAATCGCTTTTCGGCGACTTCGGTCGATCAGTTGCCGCATCACCTGAGCAGTTACCTGATGTACGGCCATGGCTTGCTGCTGCCGATCCCGGACATCGATCACACTGATTTCATGCTGATCCTCGGCGGCAACCCGCTGGCGTCCAACGGCAGCATCATGACCGTGCCGGATGTCGAGAAACGCCTGAAGGCGATTCAGGCGCGCGGCGGCAAAGTGGTGGTGGTCGATCCCCGGCGCAGCGAAACGGCGGCCATCGCCGATCAGCACCTGTTCGTGCGGCCCGGTGGCGACGCGGCGCTTCTGTTCGGGGTGCTCAACACCTTGTTCAGCGAAGGCCTGACCCGTGACAGCCACTTGCCGGTTGATGGCCTTGATGAAGTGCGCGCAGCCGTCGCCACGTTCACTGCCGAAGCCATGAGCCCGCTGTGTGCGGTGCCGGCCGAGCAGATCCGCCAACTGGCGCGGGATTTCGCTGCGGCGCCGAGTGCCGTGTGCTACGGGCGCATGGGCGTTTCGACTCAGGCGTTCGGCACCTTGTGTCACTGGGTGGTGCAGTTGATCAATCTGGTCACCGGCAACCTTGACCGGGTGGGCGGTGCATTGTGTACCGAGCCGGCGGTGGATCTGGTGGCATCGACCTCGGGCGGGCATTTCAACAAATGGCAAAGCCGGGTCTCCGGGCGACCCGAGTACGGCGGCGAGTTGCCGGTGTCGGCGCTGGCCGAAGAGATGCTCACCGAAGGCGAAGGGCAGATTCGCGCGCTGATCACTGTGGCCGGCAATCCGGTGTTGTCGACGCCCAACGGCCGGCAACTGGAGCAGGCGCTGGACGGTCTGGAGTTCATGCTCAGCATCGACCTGTACATCAACGAAACCACGCGTTACGCCGATTTGATCCTGCCGTCGACCTCGGCGCTGGAGAACGATCACTACGACACTACGTTCAACCTGTTCGCGGTGCGCAACGTCACTCGCTTCAACCGGGCGATTCTCGCCAAACCAGAGGGTGCGCTGCACGATTGGGAAATTTTCGTCGGCCTGGCCAAGGCTTTCGCCGAAAAGACCGGCAAGGAACTGAAACCGACCTTGCCGCCGGCGCAGATGATCGACATGGGCCTGCGCATGGGCCTGTATGGCGATGCGTCCGATCAGAAGCTGTCGTTGGCGACATTGTTCGATCATCCGCACGGGATTGATCTTGGGGCGTTGAAACCGAATCTTGCCGCTCGCCTCAAGACGCCAAATCAACGGGTGCAGGCTGCGCCGCCGGAGATCCTCGCTGATCTCGCACGCTTTGCGGCCTTGCAGGCGCCGGCAGCCGATGAGTTGTTGATGATCGGCCGGCGCCATGTGCGCAGCAATAATTCGTGGATGCATAACTACCATCGTCTGGTGAAGGGCAAGCCACGGCATCAATTGCTGATGCACCCGGATGACCTCGCCAGCCGTGGGCTCAACGATGGTCAGTTAGTTCGCGTTAGCTCGCGGGTAGGGCAGATCGAGGTCGAGGTGCTCGGCAGTCTGGATATGATGAAGGGAGTGGTCAGCCTGCCGCACGGTTGGGGACATGCTCGGCCGGGCGTGCAGATGGCGATTGCCAGTGGTCAGCCGGGGTCGAGCGCCAACGACCTGACCGATGAATGCCAGCTCGACGAGCTGTCGGGCAACGCGGCGCTCAATGGCGTGCCGGTGACGGTGGTGGCGGCTTGAATATGCCTGTCGGGGAGACCGAGCAGTGCGCTCGGGATTCCGTTACAATGCGTCACCGTGCCGACCCATGAGTCGGAAAGTTCAGCCGAGGTGCTCCATGGATATCATCGAAACGATTAAAGAGCAGATTGCCAACAACACCATTCTGCTTTACATGAAAGGCTCGCCGAATGCCCCGCAGTGTGGCTTTTCCGCGAAAGCTGCGCAGGCTGTGATGGGCTGTGGCGAGAAGTTCGCCTACGTCGACATCCTGCAGAACCCGGAAATCCGCGCCAACCTGCCGAAGTACGCCAACTGGCCGACTTTCCCGCAACTGTGGGTCGGCGGTGAACTGGTCGGCGGCAGCGACATCATGGCTGAAATGTTCGCCAACGGTGAGCTGCAGACTCTGGTCAAGGAAGCATCGGCCAAGGCGGCTGCGGCCAAGTCCGAAGCCTGATCCGGCTTTCACTCGGCACATGCTTCTGCTGTAGGAGCTGTCGAGTGAAACGAGGCTGCGATCTTTTGATCTTCAGCCAATAAAAAGCCCCGCACCTCGAAAGAGGGCGGGGCTTTTTAGTGCGCTGGAAAAGTTAACGCGAGTTGCCGGTGCAATCTGAAAAGATCGCAGCCTGCGGCAGCTTCTACTCTTCGCCCATCTGCGATTGCAGATAGTTCTCGAGACCGACTTTATCGATCAGACTCAGTTGGGTTTCCAGCCAGTCGATATGCTCTTCTTCGGATTCGAGAATGTCTTCAAGCAGTTCACGGCTGCCGAAGTCGCCAACCGATTCGCAATGGGCGATGGCGGCTTTCAGGTCGGCGTGGCCGGTCTTCTCGATACGCAGGTCACATTCCAGCATCTCCTGGGTGTGCTCGCCGATGTGCAGCTTGCCCAGATCCTGCACGTTCGGCAGGCCTTCCAGGAACAGGATGCGCTTGATCAGCTTGTCCGCGTGTTTCATCTCGTCGATGGATTCGTGGTACTCGTGCTTGCCCAGCTTGTTCAGGCCCCAATCTTCATACATGCGGGCATGCAGGAAGTACTGATTGATCGCGACCAGCTCATTGGCAAGGATCTTGTTGAGATGCTGGATGACTGTAATGTCGCCTTTCATGATGGGAGTCCTGCCCTGTAATAGCCGTATATAAGGCGGAGTTTGAGCCGGGTACTTATAAGTGTCAAACCTAAGTTATTGAATAATAAATGAAATTAAATCTGAATAAGAATGTTTGTGTTCCGCGTCTGGCACCTAAGCACTTGATTTGCGGACATAAAAAAACCGGACATAAGTCCGGTTCTTCGAAATCTGGTTAATTACGCAGCCGTAAATTCTACTGGATAGGGGATCGCGGCCTGAGCGGTTTGCAGCTTGGTCAGGGTTTCGCGAACCACTTCCTTGGCCAGGCAGGCACATTTGCCGCATTGGCTGGCGACGCCAGTGGCCTGGCGGACTTCTTTGTAGCTGCAGCAACCTTCATAGATCGCTTCGCGGATCTGTCCGTCGGTGACGCCAGTGCAGAGGCAAACATACATAAGTGAGAACCGTCGCTGGTTGTGACTCAATTGCGATGGATCTTAATGTTAACGAGAATGATTGTCAAAGTGCTTTCTGAATGGTTTTCGATCGAAAGGCCGGTCACTGACGAACGGTGATTAATGGCGGATTGCCTGGCCCGAAAATGCTGGTCCGTTATCCGCCTTGGGCAAAAAACCGTTAAGGACAGGCGAAAAACGCAGTGTATGATGGTCGGCCCTTGCGAAGCGGGTTCGTGTCACAGGGCTGTCGCCTGAGGGTGGCAGGCTGGCCCGGACCCTGAACTTCAAAGTTATTCACCAGGAGATATCCATGAGCGTACTCGTAGGCAAACAAGCCCCTGACTTCACCGTCCCGGCCGTACTCGGCAATGGCGAGATCGTTGACAGCTTCACCCTGTCCTCGGCCATCAAAGGCAAATACGGCCTGGTGTTCTTCTACCCGCTGGACTTCACCTTCGTCTGCCCGTCCGAGCTGATCGCTCTGGACAACCGCATGGCTGACTTCAAGGCGCGCAATGTGGAAGTGGTCGCCGTGTCGATCGACTCGCACTTCACCCACAACGCCTGGCGCAACACCCCCGTCAACAACGGCGGCATCGGCCAGGTGAAATACACCATGGCTGCCGACATGAAGCACGAAATCGCCAAGGCCTACGACGTTGAGTCCGAAGGCGGCGTGGCTTTCCGTGGCGCGTTCCTGATCGACGACAAGGGCGTTGTCCGCTCGCAGATCATCAACGACCTGCCGCTGGGCCGTAACATGGAAGAGCTGATCCGTCTGGTCGACGCTCTGCAATTCCACGAAGAGCACGGCGAAGTCTGCCCTGCCAACTGGAAAAAAGGTGACAAAGGCATGAACGCTTCGCCAGAAGGCGTTGCGGCTTACCTGACCGAGAACGCTGCTGCCCTGTAAGGCGCAACGTCGCGGTACAAAAAAACCGGCCCATGTGGCCGGTTTTTTTATGCGCGGGAAATACCCGACGAGGATCAGTCGTCGAAATCTTCCCAGCCGCCCATCTGTTTCCAGCGGTTGACGATGCCGCAGAACAGCTCGGCGGTCTTCTCGGTGTCGTAACGCGCCGAATGCGCTTCACGGCCGTCGAAGTCGATGTCCGCTGCCTGACAGGCTTTCGCCAGCACGGTTTGACCGTAAGCCAGACCGGCCAGCGTCGCGGTGTCGAAGCTGGAGAACGGATGGAACGGATTGCGCTTCATGTCCAGACGCGCAACCGCGGCATTCAGGAAGCCGAGGTCGAAGCTGCTGTTATGCCCGACCAGAATCGCGCGTTTGCAACCATTGGCCTTCAGCGCCTTGCGCACGCCACGGAAGATGTCGGTCAGCGCGGTTTCTTCGCTGACCGCCATGCGCAACGGGTGATCGAGCTTGATCCCGGTGAATTCCAGCGCTGCCGCTTCAATGTTCGCGCCTTCGAATGGCTCGACGCGGAAGAAGTAGGTGTGGTCCGGGTAAACGAAACCCTTTTCATCCATGGCGATGGTGGTCGCGGCAATCTCCAGCAGAGCGTCGGTGGCCGAGTTGAAGCCACCGGTCTCTACGTCGACGACAACCGGCAGGTAGCCGCGAAAACGCGCTGCCATTGGATGACGGGAACCGCCGCCGCCACCTTGACCGTCCAGTTCGTCGTCGAAATGGTCTTCACTCACGCGTGTTCCTCCAGCAGGCGCCAGCGCAGTTTTTCACCGGCGCGCAGCGGGATAACGTTCAGCTCGCCGAATGGCAGGCTGGTTGGGGCGGTCCATTCTTCGCGAACCAGGGTGATGCGATCGGTGTTGGCCGGCAGACCGTAGAAGCGCGGGCCGTTAAGGCTGGCAAACGCTTCGAGCTTGTCCAGTGCATTACGCTGTTCGAACGCTTCGGCATACAGCTCGATGGCGGCGTACGCGGTGTAGCAGCCGGCGCAGCCGCAGGCGGCTTCCTTGGCGTGCTGGGCGTGCGGCGCCGAGTCGGTGCCGAGGAAGAACTTCGCGCTGCCGCTGGTGGCGGCGTCGAGCAGGGCTTCCTGATGGGTATTGCGCTTGAGGATCGGCAGGCAGTAGAAGTGCGGCCGGATCCCGCCCACCAGCATGTGGTTGCGGTTGTACAGCAGGTGATGCGCGGTGATGGTCGCGCCAACGTTGGCCGAGGCTTCGCTGACAAACTGCACGGCGTCGCCGGTGGTGATGTGTTCGAACACCACTTTGAGCGTCGGGAATCGCTCGACCACCCGGCGCATGTGCTCATCGATGAAAATCTTTTCGCGGTCGAAGACATCGACGTCGCCACGGGTGACTTCGCCGTGGATCAGCAGCGGCATGCCGACTTCGGCCATGGCTTCCAGCGCCGGGAAGATCTTGTCGATGCTGGTGACTCCGGAATCGGAGTTGGTGGTGGCGCCAGCCGGGTACAGCTTGGCGGCGTGCACGAAACCGCTGGCCTTGGCCTCACGAATTTCTTCGGGCTGGGTGCGGTCGGTGAGGTACAGCACCATCAGCGGTTCGAAACGACTGCCGGCCGGGCGGGCAGCGAGAATCCGCTGGCGATAGCCATCGGCTTCAGCGGCGTTGCGCACCGGTGGTACCAGGTTGGGCATGATGATGGCGCGGCCAAAGGTGCGCGCCACATCGGCAACGGTATTGGTCAACACGGCACCATCGCGAAGATGAATGTGCCAGTCGTCGGGACGCAGCAGGGTCAGGCGGTCGGACATGAGGGGATTCCAGGCGGGTCAAACTGAGGGGAATGCTACCGGAAAAGACTCTTGCAGGCACTCGCTATCAAGTTTTGCCGGAACCTTCCGATAGCCCGTAGGTATGCCGTAAACATAGTGTGAATCGGTCTTTGTGTTACAGAAGCCAATGGAGCCTCCCGTGCGCCAGCGATATTTAGCCTTGCTCAGTGTGTTTGCCAGCCTCCCCGCGATGGCGCTCACCTACCAGACGCGTCTGGAGAACATTGAGTGGACGGTCGAGGGCGACAAGTTCGAGTGCCGTCTGACCCAGCCGATCACCGATTTCGGCTCGGGCCAGTTCGTGCGCAAGGCCGGCGAGCAGGCGATTTTCCGCCTCAATGCCTACAACGCCATGCTCGGCGGCGGTTCGGCGACGTTGCTCGCGGCGGCCGCGCCCTGGCAGCCGGGGCGCAACGACATCAATTTGGGCAGCGTGAGGATCGGCACCGGTAACGTGCTGTTCAACAGTTCGCAATCCCAGGCCGGCGGACTGATCAGCGGTTTGCTCGACGGGCGCAGTCCGGTGGTGCGTCGTGCGTCCGGCGATGGCCGGGTTTCTGAAGTGCGTCTGTTGCCGGTCAAGTTCAGCAAGGCGTTCAACGAATACCAGACATGCGTGGCGAAGCTGCTGCCGCAGAATTTCGACCAGGTCAAACACTCGCAGGTAGGCTTTCCTGGCGAAGGCACCGATCTGGATGCCGACGCCAAGGCCAGGCTGCAGGTGATGCTCGAGTTCATGAAGGCCGACCCGACGGTCAATCACATCGAACTGGATGGCTATTCCGACAACAGCGGTAATCGTCTGACCAATCGTGAACTGTCGCGCCGGCGCGCGCTGGCGGTGGTCGACTTCTTCAAGGCCAACGGCATCGCCGAATCGCAGATCACCGTGCGCTTCCACGGCGAGCAGTACCCGCTGGTGCCGAACAACAATGCGGCTAACCGGGCGAAGAATCGCCGGGTCAGCGTGAAGCTTGCACGAGTGGCGCCGACCACCGCGCCAGCGCCGCAAGCCAGCACACCCGCCAATGCTGCGGCGACTTCCTGACCCGCCGGTCATCGTCGCGCTCTCGACAGATTCTGTCGCTTTGTCGTCTTAAGCTGTCGCGCCTCTGTAAATTATCGGATTTGAGCGGTAGACTCCTCGGCTTTCCGTAGAACCCCGTGGAGTGATGGCATGGCGGACGTAAACAAGGTCGTTCTGGCGTATTCCGGCGGCCTGGACACTTCGGTGATCCTCAAGTGGCTGCAGGATACTTATAACTGTGAAGTGGTGACTTTCACCGCTGACCTGGGTCAGGGCGAAGAGGTCGAGCCGGCTCGCGCCAAGGCTCAGGCCATGGGCGTCAAAGAAATCTACATTGACGACCTGCGCGAAGAATTCGTGCGTGACTTCGTGTTCCCGATGTTCCGCGCCAACACCGTTTACGAAGGCGAGTACCTGCTGGGTACTTCCATCGCACGTCCGCTGATTGCCAAGCGCCTGATCGAAATCGCCAACGAAACCGGCGCCGACGCCATTTCCCATGGCGCCACCGGCAAGGGCAACGACCAGGTGCGTTTCGAACTGGGTGCCTACGCGCTCAAGCCTGGCGTGAAAGTGATCGCGCCATGGCGTGAGTGGGACCTGTTGTCGCGCGAGAAGCTGATGGACTACGCCGAGAAGCACGCGATCCCGATCGAGCGTCACGGCAAGAAGAAGTCCCCGTACTCGATGGACGCCAACCTGCTGCACATCTCTTATGAAGGCGGCGTGCTGGAAGACACCTGGACCGAGCACGAAGAAGACATGTGGCGCTGGACCGTCTCCCCGGAGAAGGCTCCCGACACCCCGCAATACCTGGAACTGACCTACCGCAACGGCGATATCGTTGCCCTCGACGGCGTCGAAATGACACCGGCCACCGTACTGGCGACGCTGAACAAGATCGGTGGTGCTCACGGCATCGGCCGTCTCGACATCGTGGAAAACCGCTATGTCGGCATGAAGTCCCGTGGCTGCTACGAAACCCCGGGCGGCACCATCATGCTGCGTGCTCACCGCGCCATCGAATCGATCACTCTGGACCGCGAAGTCGCTCACCTCAAAGACGAGTTGATGCCGAAATACGCCAGCCTGATCTACACCGGTTACTGGTGGAGCCCGGAGCGTCTGATGCTGCAACAGATGATCGACGCTTCGCAGGTCAACGTGAACGGTGTGGTTCGTCTGAAGCTGTACAAAGGCAACGTGATCGTTACCGGCCGCAAGTCCGACGATTCGTTGTTCGACGCTAATATTGCGACCTTCGAAGAAGACGGCGGCGCTTACAACCAGGCTGACGCGGCGGGCTTCATCAAGCTTAACGCGCTGCGCATGCGCATTGCAGCCAACAAGGGCCGCAAGCTGTTTTAAGTCACGCAGGTCTGTATGAAAAATGGCGGCTTGTCCCTGGACAATGCCGCCATTTTTTTATGCTCGTCTGGCGCTCTCCTGGATTGTCTGTCGCTACGGCCCACTCCGGGGTTTTCTTGAATACCCATTTCAGGCATCTGCCTTGCGTTTCATAGTTCTCTCAGAACCGTAGTGCTTTGTGTACTCACGTTATAGGCGACCAAGAGTTTCGCGCCGCCGCTTTTCTTCGACTGTCTGATAAGGCTGAGCGTCATTTGCTTGAGCAAAACCTCGGATGCGGGATCAGTCAAAAAAAGCACTGCCTTGGCCGATTGTTTGCCCAGGCGCGGAAAGTGTTCGACCAGCGTATTGAACGCCTGTGAGTTGTTCATCGGACGAACATCTATCGCACGCAACGTGCCCATGGGTTTGGGTAACTGAATGTTGTGTTCAATCCACGGTTCCTCGGGGCAGGCTATTTCAGCAGACCAATGGGATTGCGTCTGGTCAGTACCTTGTTTTGGTAGCGTTCGTTCTGGTTTATTCGAATTTGATTTCTTTCCGGTTGCAATGGAAGTGTCTGTCGGAGACAAATCCGGGTTGCTCTCGGTGGTCTTGAGTTCCTCAAAGGTTTTTAGAAAGCTGTCGTCTTTCTCGAAATCCGAGGGGGCGTACAGAGAACGGTAGTTGAAGTTCAGTGTTAGAAAAAACAGCAGCAACAAGTAAAACGGGAAGCTGATCAGAAACCAGACATAGACCTCCCTTTCGTTGTTATCTAAAAAAGGCAAGGAAATGGCGGCTGATGATTCGGAAATAAATGCAAATATCGCAATTATAGTCATGGGGTTGGTTATCTTTTTTCTGACTTTTATCATGGGGAGTGCTCATTAAATGTGTGTTTCCAATAGGTGGAGTGGTTGGGTGTGGGTTGAAGTTTATACTTGAGGCTATTTTTATATTAAAGAAAATCAGTTGGGTAGAAGTATCTTGTTTCAGACATTGATTGTTAAAGTACTTTGAATGGTTTTTATGTTGTTTTTTACAATTGGTCATCTGCCAAGTGCCGATCGCGGATGAGCCATAGGTATTCATTGAACAGCAATATTCTGTCTGCATTCGATGAGCAACTTGCTCTGAAAGCGAGTGCGCAAGGGCTTCAGGGCGTAGTATTTTTCACGTCGGTGCAGGGGGCGGAAAAACAGTTGTGTCATGGAAATAGTGCGTAAGTGGGTTTTTTTGTAGGAATAGTCTTTATTTGTTGTAGGGAATGTCTTTCGCTGGGAGTGCGATGGAACTCTCTTGTGCCATGTCGGAAGTGACTGGGCTATTGTGCGTGCTCTAAAAATTCGAACAGCGAAACTGGACTTGCCCATGAATAAAGTGCTGATCGTGGATGATCATCCCGTCATTCGTCTTGCTGTGCGTATGCTGATGGAGCGTCATGGCTACGAAGTCATTGCAGAAACGGATAACGGTGTAGATGCGTTGCAACTTGCGCGTGAACAGATGCCGGACATTGTTATTCTGGATATTGGAATACCGAAGCTTGATGGTCTTGAAGTTATTGCGCGTTTGAACTCAACACCGATGCCCTTGAAAGTTTTGGTGTTGACTTCCCAGGCTCCAGGGCATTTTTCAATGCGCTGCATGCAATCGGGGGCGGCAGGGTATGTCTGTAAACAGCAGGATCTGACAGAGCTGCTCAGTGCGATCAAAGCCGTACTGTCCGGATACAGTTATTTTCCCAATCAGGCCCTGCATACCGTACGTACCAGCCTCGGTAATGCCAGCGAGGCCGATATGGTAGACCGCCTGTCCGGGCGGGAAATGATGGTGTTGCAGCAATTGGCGCGAGGTAAAACGAACAAGGAAATCGCCGATGGCATGTTTCTCAGCAACAAGACGGTCAGCACTTACAAGACCCGCCTGCTATTGAAACTCAATGCCCGGTCGTTGGTGGATCTGATTGAACTGGCGCAACGCAACGGGCTTGTCTGATGCTCCTGAAGCCCGAGGCAACGTGGGCTGCGCCATGTCAGATGCTGCAGAAAGTAAAAAGCCTCCGGTCAGGGAGGCTTTCAAGTGTCAAAGATCAAAATCGTAGTCGGCCAATTGCTTTTGCAGTCGGCGCTCCTCAAGCAGGTTGTCGATGGTGCGGCGTTTGCTCAGATTGGTCTTGGCGACTTCGACCACCGGTTCGGCGTCGTCGGTTTCTACAGCGGTGAAATCGTCATCTACATCCAGTTGTTCTTTGCTGTCAGTCATAAGGTGAACTCCAGGCTAAGACTGCCTTTGGCGCTCCTTATATCGATATTCCTGCTGCGGGTAAAAAAGATTTTTTCAATCGATAAATCAATTATTCCAATAGCCAATCAATCGTCCGAGGTTTTGTGTTTGTACTCGCACAAATCCTCGATCCGGCAGCTGCCACAGCGTGGCTTGCGCGCCAGACACACATAGCGACCGTGCAGAATCAGCCAGTGGTGAGAATCCAGCAGGTAGTCTTTTGGCACAAATTTCATCAGCTTCTTTTCAACTTCAACGACATTTTTACCCGGGGCGATACCGGTGCGGTTGCTCACGCGAAAAATGTGCGTGTCGACCGCCATGGTCAACTGACGGAAAGCGGTATTCAGGACCACGTTGGCCGTCTTGCGGCCGACGCCGGGCAGCGCTTCCAGTTCTTCGCGCGTCTGCGGGACTTCGCCATTGTGCAGTTCGACCAGCATGCGGCAGGTCTCGATCACGTTTTTCGCTTTGCTGTTATAGAGACCGATGGTTTTGATGTATTCGGACAGCCCTTCGACGCCCAGTGCGTGGATCGCAGCGGGGGTGTTAGCCACCGGGAACAGTTTGGCCGTGGCCTTGTTGACGCCGACATCGGTTGATTGCGCCGAAAGAATGACCGCGATCAACAACTCGAACGGCGAGGAATAGGCCAGTTCGGTCTTCGGCTCGGGATTGTCTTCATGAAGTCTGCGGAAGATTTCCAGACGTTTTGCGGCATTCATGGATGATGTGTTTCCTTGGAGAGAGCGTTCGAGCGGGTCCAGGCCTGGCGGGCGGCGAGCAGAAGCCCAAGCACGATGAATGCGCCGGGAACCAGGGTGAACAGGTGCAGCCCTTCGTTGAACAGCACCAGGCCTTGCCAGTGCTCAGGCAGGCCACGGCCGATATGGCCCTGACCGAACAGTTCACGCAGTGCCGCCAGTGCTAGTAGCAGCCCGCTCGACAGGCCAAAAAACTTCAGGCGCAGGCCAAATGCCTGGGCAAAGAATCCATTGTATTCCAGCACTACGCATTGCAAGGCGATCAGCCCGGTATAGATTCCGAGTGACTGTTGCCACTGCAACGCCCAGCGTTGCGCGAGGATATTGGCGCAACTGGTCAGGGTGGCGGCCAGCAGCAGACTGGCCAGCATCCGGTCGCTGTCAGACAGTCGCGAGCGCAATGCGCCGAAACAGACACCGTAAACCGCCACGACGACGCCCGACATCAGCAGCATGCCCAGTGCGCTAGCCAGTGTTGTACTGGTGCCAAGCAGCACAATCAGCATCGAAGCATTCGTCAGGTTCGTCGGCCGGTTCATGATCCGATCCCCAGCAAGGTTGTCCGGTGCTCATCAAAGTAGCGCAGGGCGTCGTGGATGGCATTGACGGTGGCCCGGGAGGTGATGGTCGCGCCCGCCAGTTGATCGAACTGTCCCTGATCCTTTTTCAGCGCCCAGCCTGCGTCGTCAGGCGCGTGACGCGATTGCCCGGCAAATGTCGCCAGCCAGTGGTTCGGCCAGTCGCCAATCAGTCCGCCGAGTGCGGGCGTTTCGTTGTGCCGCAGGGTTTTGACCCCCAGCAGTCTGCCGTTGGCATCGATGGCGATCAGCAGCTCGATAACGCCGGCATAGCCCTCAGTCTGCGTGCGCAACAGCACCGCCACCGGCTGCCCGGCTTTGCTGGCGCGGTAACCCGCCAGCAATTTGCTGTGGCTCAACGACGCGTCAGTCAACGCCAGTGGCTGCTCCAGCGGCTGATTGTCGTATGCATCGGCCGCGAGCACATCGAGCAGCTTGCGGCTGTCGAGCAGGGCCTGCTCGCTGGCAATCTGCGGCGCACTGGCGCGTTGCACCACGTAAGTCAGGCCGAGCCCCGCGCCGGCCAGCAGCACGAGCATCACGACAGAAACCATGCGGCTCATGATTGCACCTGCGTCTGGCGGGCGGCGGCAAAACGTTCCAGCGCTGGCACGCAGAGATTCATCAGCAACACCGCAAATGCAACGCCGTCCGGGTAGCCGCCCCAGGTGCGGATCAGGTAGGTGAGCAAGCCGACGCCAACGCCGAACAGCAGCCGGGCCAGCGGACTTCTGGCGCCCGACACCGGTTCGGTAATGATGAAAAAGGCACCGAGCATGGTTGCCCCGCTCAACAGATGAAACAGCGGTGAACCGTGGGAATCGGAACCCGAACCGTTCCAGCAGAGCAGGCTGACGAGAAACAGGCTGACCAGCATGCCGACCGGCGCTTGCCAGGCGATTACCCGGCGCTGCAACAGCCACAGCCCGCCGGCGAGAAACGCCAGATTGATCCACTCCACGCCGCGTCCACCAAAGCGGCCGAACGCCGGGTTGGCGGCGAACAACTCATCCATGGTCAGGCTCTTGTTGATGCGCAGACTGTCCAGTGCAGTCGCCTGTACCCAGGCGTCCGGGGCCTGGCCCAGATTCAGGACTTGGGCAAAAGCGGCCTGCAGATTCATGCCGTGCGCCGGCCAGTGGGTCATCGGTTGTGGGAACAGCACCATCGCCAGGGCGAAACCGAGCATGGCCGGGTTGAACGGATTTTTGCCGACACCACCGTACAAATGCTTGCCGAGCAGCAGACCCGAAGCAACCGCGGTCACGGTCAGCCACCACGGGCAGTAAGGCGGCAGGGCAGCGGCCAGCAGTGTCGCGCTGACCAGCGCGCTGCCATCGCTGAGCGTCGGTTGCAAAGGTTGGCGCCGCAGGCGGGTGACGCCAGCTTCGATCAGCAGCGCCGTGCTCGCCGCCAGAATCAAATTGATCAGCACGCCCCAGCCGTAACACCAGAACAGTGCCAACAATCCCGGCAGCGTGGCCAGCAGCACCTGCCTCATCGCCTGTTGCAGGCGATCATCCGGTGCCTCACGGGGCGACATGGTCTTGCACCTGACGCTCGGCGGCCAGCAGGCGAGCGCGGGCCTTGTCGAGGATGTCATTCGGTGTGTCGGCACGGCGTTCGAGTTTGCTCAGGTCGGCGCGGGCGTAGGCCAATTCGGTTTTCAACTGGCGGAGCTGGTTGTCGATCGGGCGCTTTTCCACCCGGACCAGATCAGGCACAGGCTGCTCACTGGCCGCCTCTGCCACATGCAGGGCTTGCTCGGCATCACGCAGTGCCTGTTCCAGCGTGGCAATCTGCTGCGCGGGTGCTTCGGCGGTCTGAGCCTTTTTCAGTTCGGCGCGACGCATGGCCAACTGGATTTTTGCCCGTTTCAGATCCGCGTCTTTCGCTGGAGCCGGAGCCGCAGCGGCTGGAACGGCGGCGCTGCTTTCGAGTTTTGCCAGCGCCTGTTCTGCCGCTTCGAACTGCTGTTGCAGCACGATCAGTTGCGATTGCTGTTCGAAGGTCGGCGGATGACCGAAGGCTTTCAGCGATTTGTGCAATTGCGCGCGGCTCATGGCGACATCGATCTTGGCTTTCTTCAGCGCCGCATCGGCGGTTGCGGCTTTCTGCGCGCGCACCCGTTCCAGAGCTGCCTGCACCGGATCGAGAGTGGCCGTCGCCGGTTGCGCCGCCCGATGCGCACGGGCTTCGCGCTCAGCCTGTTTGTGCTGTTCTTCGCGTTGCAGGCGGGCGTTGCGGCGTTCGAAACGCTGGCGCGCATGATCGCGTTTGGCCGTGCGTGCGCGCAGCTCTTCAAGGCTGGTCGCCAGGCCACCGACCACCGGCAAGGTGCCGAGCGGCAGCGGGTGCATCTCGATGCAATCCACCGGACACGGTGCCACGCACAGGTCGCAACCGGTGCATTCGTCGATCAGCACGGTGTGCATCAGTTTCGCCGCGCCGACGATGGCGTCGATCGGGCAGGCCTGGATGCACTTGGTGCAGCCGATGCACTCGGCCTCGCGGATGTACGCCACTTGTGGCGGTGCCGCGCCGCGGCTGACGTCCAGTTCCAGCACCGGCACGTTCAACAGTTCAGCCAGCGCGGCGATGGTTTCGTCACCGCCGGGCGGGCACTTGTTGATCGGTTCGCCGTCGACGATGCCTTGCGCATAGGGCTTGCACCCGGGGTGGCCGCATTTGCCGCACTGGGTCTGCGGCAGGAGGGCATCGATGAGTTGAATCAGACTCATGTTTTGATCAGTCCACTGAATCCGAGAAAAATCACTGCGATCAGTCCGGCGCCGATCAGGTCGATCGGCAAGCCGCGAAAGGGCAGGGGAATGTCGTTGTCCGCCGTGCGTTCACGCAAGTCGCTGAACAGGCTCAGCACCAGCCAGAAACCTAGCCCGGCGCCGAGGCTCAGTGCCGCCGCCTGCAACAGGCCATGATCATTTTGCGCATTGATCAAGGCCAGCCCGAGCACGCCGGCATTGCCCAGCAACAATGGCCATAGCCCATCGAAGGGCCAGTCAGGCAGCGCACGGGTCAGCAGTTTCAATACCGGCGCGATCAGCAGCACGTTGAGTGGCAAGAACACGAACAGGTGCAGGGCCTGCAGTTGCAGCGGTACCAGCAGCCAGTGCCAGATTGCGTAACCGAAGATGCCGACGCTCAGCATCAGGCACCCCGTCGCCAGCCCCAGCGCATGCACCTGGCGCCGACTGCCGGCCAGCAACGGATCGACGCCCAGCGGCCAATGCAACACGAAGTTGTTGAGCAGGGCGGCACTGATCAGCGTAAGCGCAAGTTCGGTCATGGTTCTGCCGGCAGCAACGGGCGGGTGTCACTTAAGGTTAGGCATTATCCGGCACCCGCGAAGGGTGGGCCAGATATGAAAAATCCCACAGGCCTGCAGAACATGCCTGTGGGATCGTTTTACCACTGGGTCTTACTTGATGCGTTGACCCGGCTTGGCGCCGCTGTCCGGGCTCAGCAGGTAGATTTCTTCACCGCCAGGGCCGGCGGCCATCACCATGCCTTCGGACATGCCGAACTTCATTTTCCGCGGCTTGAGGTTGGCGATCATCATGGTCAGGCGACCGTCGAGTTTCGACGGGTCCGGGTAGGCGCTCTTGATTCCGGAGAACACGTTGCGCTGCTCGTCACCGATGTCCAGGGTCAGGCGCAGCAGCTTGTCGGCACCTTCCACATGTTCAGCCTTGACGATCAGCGCGACGCGCAGATCGACGGCGGCAAAGGTGTCGAAGTCGATTTCCGGCGACAGCGGATCCTTGGCCAGTTCGCCATTGCCCGCAGGTGTGGCGGCGCCGGTGTCGGTCTGGCTGGCGGTCAGGTCTTCTTTCGAGGCGTCGGTCATGGCTTGCACTTTTACCGGGTCGATGCGGGTCATCAACGGCTTGAATTCATTGAGCTGATGGTTGGCCAGCAGCGTGGTGTGGTCGTTCCAGGTCAGCGGGGCGACATTGAGGAATGCCTCGGCGTCGGCGGCCAGCAGCGGCAGCACCGGTTTGAGGAAGATCACCAGTTGGCGGAACAGGTTGATGCCGGTGGCGCAGATCGCCTGGACTTCATCCTGCTTGCCTTCCTGCTTGTTCAACGACCATGGGGCTTTGTCGGCGATCCAGGCGTTGGCGCGGTCGGCCAGGGCCATGGTTTCACGCATGGCGCGGGCGAAGTCGCGCGCTTCATAGGCGTCGGCAATGCTTGGCGCCGCGGCGAGGAAGGCTTCGGTCAGCTCTGGCGCGGCATTGTTGTCGACCAGCAGGCCGCCGTTGCCCTTGTGGATGAAACCGGCGCAACGGCTGGCGATGTTGACCACTTTGCCGACCAGGTCGGAGTTGACCTTCTGCACGAAGTCTTCGAGGTTCAGGTCGAGGTCATCGACACCACGGCCCAATTTGGCCGCGTAGTAGTAACGCAGGTATTCCGGCGACAGGTGATCCAGGTAGGTACGCGCCTTGATGAACGTGCCACGGGACTTGGACATCTTCTGGCCGTTGACGGTCAGGTAGCCGTGCACGTTGATCCCGGTCGGCTTGCGGAAACCGGCGCCTTCGAGCATGGCAGGCCAGAACAGGGCGTGGAAGTTGACGATGTCCTTGCCGATGAAGTGGTACAGCTCGGCGGTGGAGTCCTTGCCCCAGAACGCGTCGAAGTCCAGCTCCGGCGTGCGGTCGCAGAGGTTCTTGAAGCTCGCCATGTAGCCGATCGGCGCATCCAGCCACACATAGAAATATTTGCCCGGCTCGTCCGGAATCTCGAAACCGAAGTACGGCGCATCGCGGGAGATGTCCCACTGTTGCAGGCCGGCGTCCAGCCACTCGGCAATCTTGTTGGCCACGGCGTCCTGCAGGGTGCCGCTGCGGGTCCAGGTCTGCAGCATCTGCTGGAAGTCTGGCAGCTTGAAGAAGAAGTGCTGGGAATCCTTGAGCACCGGAGTCGCGCCGGAGATGGCCGACTTCGGATCCTTCAGGTCGGTCGGGGCGTAGGTCGCACCGCATTTTTCGCAGTTGTCGCCGTACTGGTCTTCAGTGCCGCATTTCGGGCAGGTGCCCTTGATGAAGCGGTCGGCCAGAAACATTTTCTTTTCCGGGTCGAAATACTGGGTAATCGAGCGCTGGGCAATGTGCCCGGCATCGCGCAGTTTCAGGTAGATCTGGCTCGACAGCTCACGGTTTTCTTCGGCGTGAGTGGAGTGGAAGTTGTCGAAGTCGACCAGGAACTCGGCAAAGTCGGCGCTGTGTTCAGCCTGCACATTGGCGATCAGTTGTTCCGGGGTGATGCCTTCCTTTTCCGCGCGCAGCATGATCGCCGAACCGTGGGCGTCGTCGGCGCAGACATAAATGCATTGATTGCCGCGATGCTTCTGGAAGCGCACCCACATATCGGTCTGGATGTATTCCAGCATATGGCCAAGGTGGATCGAACCGTTGGCGTAGGGCAGGGCGCTGGTGACGAGGATCTTGCGTGGTTCGGACATGTGGGGCTTCGCTACTTGATGAAACGGAGGTCGGCCACTATAAAGCGCTGGCGCATATTTTTCACCCTGTGCACCTGTTTCCGGATGCGGCCACTGCAATAACCGGATGGGCCGACCGCAATAAATTGTGGCGAGGGAGCTTGCTCCCGCTGGGTGGCGAAGCCGCCCCATCCCGGCAATGTCGAATAGACCGGATAAGCCTGATTGCGCCTGCTGCGCAGTCGAGCGGGAGCAAGCTCCCTCGCCACAAAGTCGAGTCAACGCATAAATCGCCTGACCACAAATCAATCTGCGGGGTACGATACCCGCCATCTTTTCCCAGTCTTGTTATCGGAGTTGCCCATGAGTGCCGTCACTCGCGCAGCGGTGGAAGCCGTCCTCAGCCAATACACCGACCCCTACCTGAACCAGGACCCGGTCAGCGCCGGTTGCGTGAAGCACATCGAGATCGATGGCGACCGCGTCAAGGTTCAGCTGGAAATCGGTTACGCCGCCGGCCTGTTCAAGAGCGGCTGGGCGCAGTTGCTGCAACTGGCCATCGAAAACCTCGATGGGGTGACGAGCGCCAAGGTCGAGGTCAACAGCGTGATCGCCGCGCACAAGGCCCAGGCGCAGATCCCGGGGCTGGCCAACGTCAAGAACGTGGTCGCCGTGGCGTCGGGCAAGGGCGGTGTGGGCAAGTCGACCACCGCGGCCAACCTCGCGCTGGCGCTGGCCCGTGAAGGCGCCAAGGTGGGGATTCTCGACGCCGACATCTATGGCCCGAGCCAAGGCATCATGTTCGGCATCCCCGAGCGCACGCGCCCCGAGGTCAAGGATCAGAAGTGGTTCGTGCCGCTCAAGGCCCACGGAGTCGAAGTCATGTCGATGGCGTTCCTGACCGACGACAACACGCCGATGGTCTGGCGTGGGCCGATGGTCTCCGGCGCACTGCTGCAACTGGTGACGCAAACCGCGTGGGGCGATCTCGATTATCTGGTCATCGACATGCCGCCAGGCACTGGCGATATCCAGCTGACCCTGGCGCAGAAAGTCCCGGTGGCCGGTGCGGTGATCGTCACCACCCCGCAGGATCTGGCGCTGCTGGACGCACGCAAAGGCGTGGAAATGTTCCGCAAGGTCAACATCCCGGTGCTGGGCGTGGTGGAAAACATGGCGGTGCACATCTGCTCGAACTGCGGACATGCCGAGCATCTGTTCGGTGAGGGCGGTGGCGAGAAACTGGCCACCCAATATGGCGTTGAACTGCTGGCCTCGCTGCCGCTGTCGATGCTGATCCGCGAGCAGGCCGATGGCGGCAAGCCAACGGTGATCGCCGAACCGGACAGCCAGATCGCGATGGTCTATCAGGAACTGGCCCGCCACGTCGGCGCGCGCATTGTGTTGCAGGAAGCGGCGACGCCGGCGATGCCTAACATCAGCATCAGCGACGATTGATCGGCGTCGTTTGCTAAAAGATCGCAGCCTGCGGCAGCTCCTACAGAAAAGCTCTGTGTAGGAGCTGCCGCAGGCTGCGATCTTTTGATCTTGCTTTAGATGCGCAACCCGCCATCCATCTCCAGAATCCGCCCGGTGTAGTAGTCGTTCTCGAAGATGTACGCTGCCGAATGGGCAATCTCTTCCGGCTTGCCCATGCGCTTGAGCGGGATACCCGAAGTCATTTTCTCCAGCGCTTCGGGCTTCATGCCCAGGGTCATCTCGGTTTCGATGAAGCCCGGCGCAATGCCCGCCACACGAATGCCGTAACGCGCCAGTTCCTTGGCCCAGGTCACAGTGGCTGCGGCCACGCCAGCCTTGGCGGCGGAATAGTTGGTCTGGCCGACGTTACCGGCGCGGGAGATCGATGAGATGTTGATGATCGCGCCGCTGGTCTTCAGCTCGACCATTTTCGCCGCCACTTCACGGGTGCACAGGAACACGCCGGTCAGGTTGACGTCGATCACCGCCTGCCACTGGGCCAGGCTCATTTTGGTCATTTCGCCATCTTTGACCTTGAGCAGCAGGCCATCGCGCAGGATCCCGGCGTTGTTGATCAGGCCGTGGATCGCACCGAAATCTTCGGCAACCTGCGCGACCATGTGCTCAACCTGTTCTTCATTGGCCACGTTGCACAGATAGCTGCGCGCCTCGACGCCCTTGGCCTTGCAGGCTGCCACCGCGTCATCGAGTTTTTCCTGATTGAGGTCGACCAGTGCGAGCCTGGCGCCTTTGCCGGCGAAATACTCGGCCATGGAGCGGCCCAAACCCTGGCAACCGCCGGTGATAATGATTACTTTGTCGTTGAGTTGCATGCGCATGCCCCGATAGCCGGTCTGAGTGGTTTTTGTTATTGGCGACGCTCGATCTGTACCGGTATGGCCAGATTGCACATGAGCATTGCCCGATGGCGTTACAGGGACTTATCCCCCGGCGCCTGTCCGTTTTTTCGACGGATTCTATTTAAGGAGTCATAAATTGAGCGTTGAAGCGGCCAAGAATGCCCGAGAATTGCTTCTCAAGGAATACCGTGGCGTATTGTCGACCCACTCCAAATCGATGCCCGGTTTCCCGTTCGGCTCAGTGGTGCCGTATTGTCTGGACGAGCAAGGCCGCCCGCTGATCCTGATCAGCCGCATCGCCCAGCACACTCACAACCTGCAGAAAGACCCGAAGTGTTCGCTGCTGGTGGGGGAACGCGAGGCCGACGACGTGCAGGCCGTTGGTCGCCTGACCTATCTGGCCGAGGCGCAAAAGCTCGAAGAACCGGCGGCTATCGAAGCCGCCGCCGAGCGTTACTACCGTTATTTCCCCGATTCGCAGAATTACCACAAGGCCCACGATTTTGATTTCTGGGTGCTCAACCCGGTACGTCACCGCTACATCGGCGGTTTCGGCGCGATTCACTGGGTCGATCAAGTGACCCAGGCCAACCCGTTTGCCGGCAAGGCGGAAATCAGCATGGTCGAGCATATGAACAGCGATCACGCCCAAGCCATCGCGCATTACGTGGAACTCAGCGGATTGCCGCAAACCGTGCCGGCGCAACTGGCCGGGATCGACAGTGAAGGCATGCACCTGCGCATCGGTCAGGCACTGTATTGGCTGCCGTTTCCAGCGCCTTGTCATACGCCGATACAAGTGCGCGAGGCCTTGGTTTCTCTGGCTCACGCCGAGGTCTGGCCAAAAAATGCAGGGGCCGACGCTTGAATTCACGAAAGGGCGACGTCATCTAAGGCTTACTGCAAGGCATTTCTTGCGTTGAGGAATCTTTGATGCGCCCTTTTTTGTTGCTCTTTCTGCTGTTTCCGGTGCTGGAGCTGTTCGTATTCGTCAAAGTGGCAGGGGCGATCGGGTTTTTCCCGGCCCTGCTGCTGATCATTCTCGGCTCGATGTTCGGTGTGTTCGTACTGCGCGTCGCCGGTCTGGCCACGGCACTGCGTGCCCGTGAAAGCCTGAATCGCGGTGAGTTGCCCGCACAGACCATGCTTGAAGGCCTGATGCTCGCCTTGGCCGGTGGCCTGTTGATCCTGCCGGGCTTCATCAGCGACGTGGTCGGTCTGGTGATGCTGCTGCCGTTCACCCGTCGCCTGCTGGCCAATAAAATGCGTCAGCGCGCCGAAGAACAGGCGATGCGTCAGCGGGCCTTCGCCGACGACCTGCAACCCCGTGGCGGTCCTGCACCGCGCCAGCCTCTGGGCCGCGAGGGTGATGTGATCGAAGGCGAGTTCGAACATCGCGACAGCCAGTAACCCCTGCATCGACACGGCACCTTCGGGTGCCGTTTCTTTATGCGCGGCATTCAAGGGGCACATGATGAAAAAATTTCTGTCCCCGCCCTTGTAATAAGCTTATGCGCCCTTATGTATCGGTCACCGAAAGGTTTCCGGCATTCAAGCCGGACAGACTTCCGCGGTTTGCTCGACGAACCGCAACCGGCGCAGGCCGGATTTGTTAAACCCGCCGGGACTACACCGGCCGATGAAAACCACAATTAGGAGAGATCGACAATGAAGCTTCGTCCTCTGCATGACCGCGTCGTCATCCGTCGCAGCGAAGAAGAAAAGAAAACCGCTGGCGGTATCGTCCTGCCAGGTTCGGCTGCTGAAAAAGCCAACCACGGTGTGATCGTCGCTGCAGGCCCAGGCAAGACTCTGGAAAACGGTGAAGTGCGTGCGCTGGCCGTTAAAGTCGGCGACAAGGTTGTGTTCGGTCCTTACTCCGGCAGCAACACTGTGAAAGTCGACGGCGAAGACCTGCTGGTAATGGCTGAGAACGAGATTCTCGCTGTACTGGAAGGCTGATTTCCCCGCTCATTTTCCCGTTACTACAAAGTATTTAAGGAATATCGATCATGGCTGCTAAAGAAGTTAAGTTCGGCGATGCCGCCCGCTCCAAGATGCTCAAAGGCGTCAACGTTCTGGCTGACGCGGTAAAAGCGACCCTGGGCCCGAAAGGCCGTAACGTGATCCTCGAGAAGAGCTTCGGCGCTCCGACCATCACCAAGGACGGCGTATCCGTCGCCAAGGAAATCGAACTCGAAGATCGCTTCGAAAACATGGGCGCGCAGCTGGTCAAAGACGTTGCCTCCCGTGCCAACGATGACGCTGGTGACGGTACTACCACCGCGACCGTTCTGGCTCAGTCGATCGTCAACGAAGGCCTGAAAGCCGTCGCTGCCGGCATGAACCCGATGGACCTGAAGCGCGGTATCGATAAAGCCACCATCGCCATCGTCAAAGAGCTGAAAGCCCTGTCCAAGCCATGCGCTGACACCAAGGCAATCGCTCAGGTCGGCACCATCTCCGCCAACTCCGACAACTCCATCGGCGACATCATTGCCGAAGCCATGGAAAAGGTCGGTAAAGAAGGCGTGATCACCGTTGAAGAAGGCTCGGGCCTGGAAAACGAACTGTCGGTTGTAGAAGGCATGCAGTTCGACCGTGGCTACCTGTCCCCGTACTTCGTCAACAAGCCGGACACCATGGTGGCCGAGCTCGACGGCCCGCTGATCCTGCTGGTCGACAAGAAGATCTCGAACATCCGCGAAATGCTGCCAGTGCTGGAAGCCGTTGCCAAAGCCGGCCGTCCACTGCTGATCGTTGCCGAAGACGTTGAAGGCGAAGCCCTGGCGACTCTGGTTGTGAACAACATGCGTGGCATCGTCAAGGTTGCAGCCGTCAAGGCTCCAGGCTTCGGCGACCGTCGCAAGGCCATGCTGCAGGACATCGCCGTTCTGACTGGCGGTACCGTGATCTCCGAAGAGATCGGCCTGAGCCTGGAAAGCACCACCCTGGAGCACCTGGGTAACGCCAAGCGTGTGACCCTGTCCAAGGAAAACACCATCATCGTTGACGGTGCTGGCGTTGAAGCCGACATCCAGGCGCGTATCGCTCAGATCCGTGCTCAGGTTGCCGAAACTTCCTCGGACTACGACCGTGAAAAACTGCAAGAGCGTCTGGCCAAACTGTCCGGCGGCGTTGCAGTGATCAAGGTTGGCGCTGGTTCCGAAGTTGAAATGAAAGAGAAGAAGGCCCGCGTTGAAGACGCCCTGCACGCAACCCGTGCAGCCGTTGAAGAAGGCGTGGTACCTGGCGGTGGCGTTGCGCTGATCCGTGCTCTGGAAGCCCTGACCGAACTGACCGGCGACAACGCTGACCAGAACGTCGGTATCGCTGTGCTGCGTCGCGCTGTTGAAGCGCCGCTGCGCCAGATCGCTGCCAACTCCGGTGACGAGCCAAGCGTAGTGGTCAACGAAGTGAAGAACGGCAAAGGTAACTTCGGTTACAACGCTGCTTCTGGCGAATACGGCGACATGATCGAAATGGGCATCCTGGACCCAACCAAGGTCACCCGTTCCGCTCTGCAAGCTGCAGCCTCGATCGGCGGTCTGATCCTGACCACCGAAGCAGCTGTTGCTGATGCACCGAAGAAAGAAGGCTCGGCTGGCGGCGGTATGCCAGACATGGGCGGCATGGGTGGCATGGGCGGCATGATGTAAGCCAGCCTTACCCCTGTAACGAAAAACCCCGCCTGCGATGAGCAGGCGGGGTTTTTTATTGCCTTCGATTTGTCGTTGGCGCTATACCGAGGTGCGCCCATCGCTGGCAAGCCAGCTCCCACAGGTTTAGCGCAATCCTTGTGGGAGCTGGCTCGCCAGCGATGGCGTCATGTCAGTCAACACAGAGGCTGACTGACACAACAACGTCCATCTTCAGTTAACGATCACTGACCTGCGGAGCCTCTTCTTTCACAGGCTTCCAGCTCAGCAACTGCTGTTTGAAGCCATAACTGGCGGTCTGGTAATAGGTGATCGCGCGGGTAATCAGCGGGTCGTCACTGCTGACCCGCGATTCACGGCTCTCGGTCAACGCATCGTCATGCCGGCGCAAGCCCTGGCGCGGACTGAGGATCGCCAGATCCTTGCCATCGAACAGGCCCAGATGTTGATAGTTGCCGACCACCACGCGCGGTGGCAGCGGGTTGTCCTGCAACAGGTTGCGGCCGAAGAACGTCGAGGTGTAATCCAGGTTCAGCAAGCCCAGCAGCGTCGGGGCCAGATCGATCTGGCTGGCCAGTTGCGCGCTTTCGCGAGCCTCGATCATTTTCGGCGCGTAGATGAACAGCGGGATCTGATAGTTGGTGATCGGCAAGTCTTCTTTACCGGCACTGCCTGCAGTGTGGTCAGCGACGAAAATGAAGATCGTATTGTCGAACCACGGTTTCTGCCGCGCCTGCTCGAGGAACTGGCCAATCGCATAGTCGGTGTACTTCACCGCGCCATCGCGGCCGTTTCCGGACTTGATGTCGATGCGGTTGTCCGGGTAGGTGTAAGGGCGATGGTTTGAGGTGGTCATCAGTTGCAGCAGAAACGGCTGCTGTTTGGCGTAGTCGGCGTCCGCCAGTTTCAGGGTCTGGCGATACAGATCTTCGTCGGCCATGCCCCAGGCGTTTTTGAAGTGGATTTCGGCTTCATCGACGCTGCTCTGATCGACGACGCGATAGCCGTTGCCGCTGAAGAACGCGTTCATGTTGTCGAAGTAACCGCGTCCGCCGTAAACGAACACACTGTCGTAACCTACGGCGCTGAGCTGTTGGCCAAGGCTGGCGAAACCGCTCTCACGACCGATGCGCTTGACGATCGAGCGGCCCGGCGTTGGCGGGATGGCCAGGGTGATGGCTTCCAGACCGCGGTCGGTGCGGGTGCCGGTGGCGTAGAAGTTATTGAAGTACAGACTCTGCTTGCGCAAGGCGTCGAGGTTCGGCGTCAGGTTGCGCCCGTCGCCGTTGCTGCCCAGGTACTTGGCGCTCAGGCTTTCGATGGTCACCAGCACGATGTTCGGCTTGCGCGGGGTGCCCGGGTTGTCGATCACCCGGCGGATGTCCTGTGGATCTTTGCCAATGAAGCGCGCGTCGCTTTCACTCAGCTCGGAACGGATCTGGCTGGCGACTTTTTCCGCCGGCAGGCTTTTGTAGAACTGGGTGTAGTCCAGTTCATTGTTACGGAACGCGGCGAAGAACTGATACGGACCGTTGCTGGCCAGTTCGTTCTGGTAGGCGTTGCCGCCCTGGGCACGAGGGGCGTCCTGGCTGAGCAGTTGCAGGCTAAGGCCCGCGACGATCAACAGGCCCAAGGCACTGAGCAGACGTCCGCGCAGCGCTGGCAGCGGAGCATTCATGGCGGCATTGAACGGCTTGCGCAAAGCGAAACTGATGACAACGGCCAATACGGCGAGGAGGCTCAGCAGTTTGCCGATCGGGTAGGATTCGAGGACGTTGTTCAGCACTTCGTCGGAGTACACCAGGTAATCGACGGCGATGAAGTTGAAGCGTACGCCGAACTCGTCCCAGAACAGCCATTCGGCCACCGCCACGAACAACATGGCGAACAGGCTGATCGTCAGCAGGACGCGCAGGAATCCGCGATGTCCGCGACGACGCCACAGGCCCGGCGGGCAGAGCAGCAGGTACAGGCCCATTGGCAGTGCCGCGTAGGCAAGGAACCCCAGGTCATACAGCGCACCGATGCCGAACACGGAAAGGGCGAGGCCACCGGCCTCATCCAGGTGAGTCAGCAGCAGGACTGCTCGCGTCAGGAGAAAAATGACCAGCCAGGCGCCGGTGATCAGCAGCAGAAAGCGCATGGGCGCTGTCTTGAAAGAGTCCATTGTCTCGTTTTCCTTATATCAATGGCGCGCGAGTGTCGCGGCGTCACTGTAATCAGGTTGTGAATCGATAGTGAAAACTTTGTTAATTATTTAATTTGTCCGGGCAAATGGACTTGCGCGTATGCCGGCCCTAGCCCTGAACCGGCGTAGGCCTTAAGCTGCGCGGGCCAAGACGGCCGTTACTGTACGGAGGAAATGCCAATGCGAATTCTATTGGTCGAAGACAACCGCGATATCCTGGCCAATCTGGCCGATTACCTGGGGCTCAAAGGCTATACCGTCGATTGCGCCCAGGACGGTTTGTCGGGCTTGCATCTGGCGGCCACCGAGCATTACGACCTGATTGTGCTCGACATCATGTTGCCCGGGATCGATGGCTACACCCTGTGCAAGCGCCTGCGTGAAGACGCGCGGCGCGACACGCCGGTGATCATGCTCACCGCCCGCGATCAACTGGACGATCGTCTGCAGGGCTTCAAGTCCGGGGCCGACGATTACCTGGTCAAGCCGTTTGCCCTGTCCGAACTGGCGGCGCGCGTCGAGGCCGTCATGCGCCGGACTCAGGGTGGCGGACGCCGTGCGCTGCAGGTCGGTGACCTGAGCTACGACCTCGACACCCTGGAAGTGACCCGCGAGGGCAAGCTGCTCAAGCTCAACCCGGTCGGCCTCAAACTGCTGGCGGTGTTGATGCAGAAGAGCCCTCACGTCCTACGGCGGGAAATTCTCGAAGAAGCGCTGTGGGGCGATGACTGCCCGGACAGCGACAGCCTGCGCAGCCATGTCCATCAATTGCGTCAGGTGATCGACAAGCCCTTCGCCAAACCGTTGCTGCAAACCGTGCACGGCGTGGGTTACCGCCTGGCCGAGGGGCGTGATGGAGTTTAAGCAAAGCCTTTCACAGCGGATCATCATCGCCTTTGCGCTGATGAGTGCGCTGGTGGCCGGGGCCTTCGCCATGGGTATTGTGGCGACCGTGCACCTGGTGGAGGAAAAACTGATTTCGGCGGGGCTGGGCGGCGACCTGCAACGTCTGTTGCTGATGGACAACGTCTCGGACTGGAGCCATCGCCCGGAACCGGATCAGTTGTTCTATTTCAGCGGTGGGCCAGGCGATTTCGAGCTGCCCAAGGATCTGCGTCACCTTGATGCGGGCTTCCACGAAGTGTTCCGCGAGCAGTTGTCTTATCACGCGATGGTCGAGATCGTCGACGGCCGTCGTTATGTCCTGCTGCAGGATCAAAGCGATTTCGAAGAGCGTGAACGCGTGCTGTTTGCCGTGGTGCTGGTGGGTTTTGTGCTCAGTCTGGCGCTGGCGGTGTTTCTCGGCTGGGTGTTGGCGCGCAAGGTCATGGCGCCAGTGGTGCGCCTGGCGCGGCAAGTGCGCCACCGCGATCAATTGCTGGGGCTGGCGCCGCCTCTGGCGCCGGATTATGCGGCTGACGAAGTCGGCGAACTGGCGGTGGCGTTCGATGCCACGCTCGGGCGTCTGCGGCAGGCGCTGACCCGCGAGCGGCTGTTCACCAGCGATGTCAGCCACGAACTGCGTACGCCGTTGATGGTGTTGGCCAGTTCCTGCGAGCTGCTTCTGGAAAACCCGGGGCTGGATCAGCGCGGTCGGGCCCAGGTCGAGCGAATTGCCCGAGCCAGCGAGGAAATGCGCGAACTGGTGCAGACCTTCTTGATGCTCGCCCGCGCTCAGCGGGAAGACGCCGGTTCCGCGCCGCAGCAGACCCTTGCCCAGGTGGCTGACGGACTGCTGGGTATCTGGCGTGAACCGATCGAGTCGAAAGGGCTGCGACTGATGTACGAGTCGGGCAACCCGCCGGACACCTGCTTCAATGCCACCCTGCTCAGCGCAGTCATGGGCAATCTGCTGCGCAATGCCTGTCACTACACCGAACATGGATTCATTCGCCTGACACTCAACGACAACGGTTTCGTTGTCGAAGACTCGGGTGTGGGTATTCCCGAGGAAAAACGCGAAGCCATGTTCCAGCCCTTCGTGCGTGGCAATGAAAAGCGCGGTGAAGGCTTGGGGCTGGGCTTGTCACTGGTGCAGCGAATCTGTGAAAACCAGGGCTGGGAGGTGACATTGAGCACCATGGAGCCTAATGGTTGCCGCTTCGAGGTCACGCTGGGCAAGCGCTGAAGATCGTTGATGGCCCCGCGCTATTGCTTTTCGCGTGTAAAACCCTGTAATAATTTGTCGGTTTACCTGACGTAATTTTCACATAGGGACGACCTGACGCTGACATGCCACTACCTATGGTAAGGGTATCAGTCAATCAGGAGCCCCCATGATGAGCAGACCGATCAAGCTCGATTTTTCCGAAAAGTATGATGACCAGCATGCACAAAAATATTTGCGCAAGCATCAGGACGGTCTAGGTCGTCGGTTGTCTCACTGGCGGGACGAGCAGTTGGCCCGCAAGGCGTTGACGCTGGCCGGCGAGCCGGGGCTGGTTCTGGATCTGCCGTGCGGTGCAGGGCGTTTCTGGCCGTTGCTGGCGGAAAAACCCAACCGGGTGATCATTGGTGCGGACAATTCCGAGTCGATGATCAAGACCGCGATGCAATCGCAACCGGCTGACGTCGTGAAACGGGTACAGCCTTTGCACACGTCAGCGTTCGACATTGCTTTGCCCGATAACGCCGTCGACAGCATTTTCTGCATGCGGTTGCTGCATCACATCGGTGAAGCCGAGCACCGGCGGGCGATTCTGCGCGAGTTCGAGCGCGTCACCCGTGATAGCGTCATCATTTCGTTGTGGGTGGACGGTAATTTCAAGGCCTGGAAACGCAAGCGCGCCGAGCGGCGTCGCGGGCAGGAAGGTTACCAGAACCGGTTTGTGTTACCGGCTGTGACAGTTGAAAAAGAATTCGAAGAAGCAGGTTTTCGCATTCAGGAACAACTCGATTTTATCCCGCTCTATGCCATGTGGCGGGTTTACGTATTACGCAAGAGGTAACAGGATGGTGGTGCAAATAGCAGCAGAAACGGAAGTCGCTCCCCAGGATCGCTTCGATTACTACTGGAACCAGCGCGGTGAATGGGTGGAAGAGCCCAACGTACGCCGTGGCGGGGAAAGTGGTGTGCAACGGGTCGTGGGCCGTGACGGCCAGTTACTGTATGCCAAGCGCCAGACCGGACATATCTATCGCAGCTGGTTGCATCCTTTCGGCCGTCCGACGGTCTTGCGCGAGCTGGATGCGCTGACCGGCGTCAGCCGTCTCGGCGTCCGCGTCCCGCAAATCGTCTTCTGCGGCGCGCAGCCCGATCCGCAATACAAGTGGCGTGCGCTGTTGGTGACCAAGTCACTGGACGGCTTCGACGAACTTGAAAAGTGGGAAGCCGCCGGTGGTCGTGCGCAATACGGCGAAGCCGTCTACGAGCGCGTGCTCAAGGACCTGGCAGAAAACCTCGCGCGCATGCACAAGGGCCGCTGGCAGCACAGCTGTATCTACATCAAACACGTATTTGTACGGGTGACCGGTGAGGGCGACGCGGCGCAGGTCGAGGTGGCATTGATCGATCTGGAAAAATGCCGCCAGCGTCTGACCGCTTATCGCGCGGCCTCCCATGACATGAAGCAATTGCGTCGCCATTCGTCGTTCAGCGACACGGACTGGAAAAAACTCGTCTACTTTTATGAGACGGCGTTTGGCAGCGCTATCAAAGGTTTATAGCGATGAAACTCGAAATTGCACGAGGTTTGTTTTTGGTTGGAGCCTTGGCAGTTGCTTCATTGGCGGTGGCGGCCTGGGAGCAGCCCCGCATGCAGGTGATCGGTGCCACTACCGGCGATGCTCACTGCGCAGTACCACGGGTGGCGAAAGCCACCGTGGCGACTAAACCCGACCATGATCTGTTGTTGTTCATGTTCGGACTTTCTCAAGGGATGAGGCCACAGAGTTGAACCGATTGAAGCCAAAATGAAAGGCCTCGCAGATGCGAGGCCTTTTTTATGCATGAATGAAAATCCCCTGTGTAGGAGCTGCCGAAGGCTGCGATCTTTTGATCTTGATCTCGGCTTTTAAAAACAAAATCAAAAGATCGTCCGAACGCGGCCCGAACCTTCGGCAGCTCCTACAGGGGTCAGGTCATGGCTTTGGATCAGGTTTGGCCAGCAGGGTGTAGATGCATGGCAAAACGAACAGGGTAAACAAGGTGCCGATCGACATCCCCGTGGCAATCACCATGCCGATATCAAACCGGCTCACCGCACCGGCACCGGTCGCCAGAATCAACGGCACCATGCCGAACACCATCGCCGCCGTGGTCATCAACACCGGGCGCAAGCGGATTGCCGCGGCTTCCTCGACCGCTTCGCGCGCGGTCAGGCCTTTGTCCTTGCGTAACTGGTTGGCGAATTCGACGATCAGGATCCCGTGCTTGCTGATCAACCCGATCAATGTCACCAGACCGACCTGGGTGTAGATGTTCATGCTCGACCAGCCAAGGAACAGCGGAATCAACGCACCACAGATCGACAGCGGCACCGTCACCAGAATCACCAACGGGTCGCGGAAGCTTTCGAACTGCGCCGCCAGCACCAGGAAAATAATCGCCAACGCGAGGGCGAAGGTTACCCACAGGGCGCTGCCTTCCTGCACGTACTGGCGCGAGGCGCCACCATAGTCGAAAGCGAAACCCGCCGGCGCTTCTTCGCGGGCGATCTGCAGCACGGTGTCGATGGCCTCGCCCATGCTGACCAGCGGGAATCCGGAAATCTTCGCCGCGTTGAGTTGCTGGAACTGGTTGAGCTGGCGCGGTCGCGCCCGGTCGCTGACCTTGATCAGCGTCGACAGCGGCAGCAGCTCGCCCTGGGTGTTCTTCACGTAGTAGTTGTTCAGCCAGCCGGGGTTTTCGCGGTACGGTCGCTCGACCTGGGCAATCACCTTGTAACTGCGGCCTTCGATGGTGAAACGGTTGATTTCCGCCTCACCCAGCAGCGTCGCCAGGGTGCCGCCCAGGTCGAGCATCGACACGCCCATCTGCGCGGCTTTGGCACGGTCGATATCGACCACCACTTCCGGTTTGTCGAATGCCAGGTCGAGGTCGACGAAGGCGAACTTGCCGGACGCCATGGCGCGTTTCTTGATCCGGTCAGCGACTTGCAACAGCAACTCGTAGTCGTTGGCCGTGTTGACCACAAACTCGAACGGCAAACCTTCGCCGGTGCCAGGCAGGGAGGGCAGGTTGAAACCGAAAATCTGCAGGCCGGGGATACTCGCCAGTTTGCCTTGCACCTCGGGCAGGATCTGCATCTGCGTGCGGCTGCGCTCGTTCCACGGCTTGAGCAGGAAGCCACCGATGCCCGCCTGCACGCCGTTGTAGCCGTTGATCTGGAACGAGGAGTAGTACTCCGGAAACTCCTTGAAGATCTTGATGAATTCGTCGGTGTAGGTGCTCAGGTAATCGAGGTTGGTCGGCTGGGGGGCCGTGGCCATCATGAAGATGATGCCCTGATCCTCATCCGGTGCCAGTTCCGACTTGGTGAACTTGAGAAACACCGGGATCAGGCACAGCACGATCACTGCGAACACCAGCACCACCGGCCGCGTGTTCAAGGTGCCGTGGAGCATGCTCTGGTAGCGGCGTTTGAGGCTGTCGAAAATGCGGTCGAGGCGGTGCGCCAGGCCACTGGGGTTTTCTTCGTGGCGCAACAGCAGGGCGCACATCATCGGCGACAGGGTCAGGGCGACAATCCCGGAAATCACCACGGCACCGGCCAGGGTCAGGGCGAACTCCTTGAACAAGGCCCCGGTCAGTCCGGTGAGGAAGCCGATCGGCGCATACACCGCCGCCAGGGTGATGGTCATCGACACCACCGGCATGGCGATTTCCCGTGCGCCTTCCAGTGCGGCCTCCAGCGGCGTCTTGCCTTCCTCGATATGCCGGTGGATGTTCTCCACCACCACGATCGCGTCGTCCACCACCAGACCGATGGCCAGCACCATTGCCAGCAGGGTCAGCAGGTTGATCGAGTAGCCCATCATCTGCATGAAGAACATCACGCCGATCATCGACAGCGGGATGGTCACCACCGGGATCACCACCGAGCGCAACGCGCCGAGGAACAGGAACACCACCACGATGACGATCAGCACCGCTTCGAACAGGGTTTTCACCACTTCATCGATCGAGGCCTGAATAAACAGCGTGGCGTCGTAGGCAATCTCGCTCTTGAGGTTGGGCGGCAGCTGCGCTTCCAGCTCCGGCATCAGCTTGCGCACTTCGCGGATCACGTCCAGCGGGTTGGCGCCGGGTGTGGCCTTGATGCCGATGTACACCGACGGCGTGCCGCCGAACGAGCTGATCGAATCGTAGTTTTCCGCGCCCATCTCGACCCGCGCCACGTCACTGAGCAGCACGCGGCTGTCGCCACTGACCTTGAGCGGAATCGCCGCGAAGGCTTCGGCGGATTTCAGTTCGGTGTTGGCGTTGATGCTGGTCACCACGTATTCGCCCTTCACCTCGCCGGCGGCGGAGAGGAAGTTGTACTGGCGCACGGCGTTGGTCACATCGCTGGCGCTGAGGCCGAAACCGGCGAGCTTCACCGGGTCGAGCCACAGGCGCATGGCGAATACCTGATTACCGAGAATCTCCGCTTCGGCCATGCCCGGCAGGGTCGCCAGTTTCGGCTGGATCACCCGCGACAGGTAGTCGGTGATCTGCGGGTTGCTCAAGTCCTTGCTGAAGAAACTGATGTACATCAGCGCCGAGGCGTCGGCTGATTCCTTGCTCAACACCGGGTCTTCGGCGTCTTGCGGCAGTTTGTTCTTCACCTCGTTGGCCTTGGCCAGCAGTTCGGTGAACAAACGGTCGGTGTTGGAACCGATGCGCGCGTAGATCGAGATCACCGAGAAGTTCTGACGGCTGACCGAGGTCATGTAGTCGATGCCTTCGGCGCTGGCCAGGCTTTGCTGCATCGGTTGGGTGATGTAGCCCTGAATGGTCTCGGCGTTCGCCCCGGGGTAGGCGGTGGTCACCGTGATCAGGGCGTTTTCCATTTGCGGGTATTGGCGCAGCGGCAGTTTGCTCCAGGCCTGGAAACCCAGCAGCACAATCAGCAGGCTGACCACGGTGGCGAGCACCGGGCGGCGGATGAACGGATCGGTAAAAGCCATGGGGATTCCTTGATCAGTCGGCGCGGGGCGGACTGTTCTGCTCGCCGAGGGTCTTGTCGTCGCTGATGGCAATGTGTGCGCCGTTGTCCAGTTTGATCTGGCCGGCGGTCACCACTTGTTCACCGCTCTGCACGCCCTTGTTGATCATTACCAGGCCATCGCGGCGTTCACCGGTCTCGATGAAACGGCGTTCGGCGATCAGCACCGGCTGGCCCTGGTCGTCCTTGATCACGCTGCCATCCTCGGCCTTCTGTTGCCCGACCACATACAGCGAGTTGCCGTAGAGGGTGTAGGTGATCGCGCTTTCCGGCACCACGATGTGTTGCTGTGGATCGGGCAGCAGCACGTCGAGGCTGGCAAACATGCCCGGCAGCAACTTGCCGTCGGGGTTGGCCAGGGTCGCGCGCACCAGAATATTGCGCGTGGTGCTCTCGACAATCGGGTTGATCGCGCTGATGGCGCCGGGGAAGGTCTGTCCGGGATAGGCCGCGACACCGATCTGCACCGGTTGGCCGATAGCCAGTTTTGGCACCGATTGCTCCGGCACATAGAAGTCGGCGTAGAGGCTGCTCAGATCCTGCAGGGTGGCGATTTTAGTGCCGCTGGCGAGGTAGTCGCCGATGTCGACCTGGCGAATCCCGATGGTGCCGCTGAACGGCGCGACGATGCGCTTTTTCGCCAGTGCTGCATTGAGCTGATTGACCGTGGCCCGCTCCTTTTGCAGCACCGCCGAGAGCCGGTCGTATTCACCTTTGGAGATGGCCCGGCTGTCGATCAACTGGCTGCCACGGCCGAAATCCAGTTGCGCCAGGCCCAGGTCAGCCTTGGCGGTTTCCAGCAGGGCGGCTTCGACGGCACTGTCGAGCTGCAGCAGTGGCTGCCCGGCCTTGACCTTCTGTCCGGATTCGAATTTGAGTTCAGTGACGGTGCCGGCGACTTCCAGACTCAGCTCGACGCCTTGCAAGGCCTTGAGCGAACCGACGGTGGGCAAACGCATCTGCCACGGCTGTTCGGTAGCGCGGGCCACGGCGACGCTGATCGGCGGTTTCGGTTTGGCAAAGCCCTGGATCATGGTGTAGATCGAAAAGGCTTTGTACCCGCCCAATACCAGGACGACCAGCAAGACAACACCCAACATGATCAGCATGCGGCGACGCAGCATTTTTCCAGTTCCTTGGATAAATCAGGTGAGACAGGCGGGCACATTACCCCGAGTCAGGTGGGGATTCCAACTGCCAGTTATTACAGTGAGGACGAATAAAACCCCTGTGGCGAGGGAGCTTGCTCCCGCTGGACTGCGCAGCAGTCCCATGCTTTTGAGTTAAAAAGCGGGGCCGCTTCGCGCCCCAGCGGGAGCAAGCTCCCTCGCCACAGTTACAGCGTTGATTCAGGCCATCAGATGAAGATGGTTATCCCAGAGCCCCGCCGGCAATTCCAGCGGTTTGGCCAGCAGTTGATCCTGGCGGCAATCGTAGTAACGGCAACGGCCCTGACCCGAGGTCACGACGAAGCCGTCCTGCACCGCACCGACGCCGGCGCAATCGGGCAGCGGCGCGTCGAGGCGCACTTCGCCGCTGTCCAGGTCCCAGATGAAGAAGCGGTTGCCGCGCGGTGCGGTCAACGCCACCAGACGCAGTTCACTGTGCACCGCAACGCTGGCGGTGTAATGCCCCATCGACTGCAACTGATGCTCCGGCACCGGGAATGCCACGAAAGGCTGGCCCGGACGCTTGATCGCCAACAGCTCGGAACGCTCATGCGAGGCGCCCATGAACTGCTGGCCGGCGACGATGGTGCCGTCGCTGGCAATGCCCAGGTGGCGCACGCTGTTCATCTGCTGGGAAAGGGTTTCCTTGCTCAGCAGCGTGCCGTCGCGCTGCATCAGCACCAGGCTCGGTTCCATGGCGTTGAGGTTCATGTCGACGCGGCTTTCGGCCTCGGTGCGGATCCCGCCGTTGGCCACCACCAGGGTTTCGCCATCGGGCATCCACGACACCTGATGCGGGCCGAGGCCATGGGTGGAAATCTCGCCGCTGTGCACCAGCCGCTCGCCTTCGAACTTGTACACCCCGAGCAGGCCACGCCCCGGATCAGTGGTGTCGTTCTCGGTGGCGTACAGGTATTCGCCGTCCTTGTGCACCACGGCGTGGCCGTAGAAATGCCGGTTCGGCTGCGAGGTCACGGTTTGCAGCAAGGTCCCGTCGCGCAGGTCGATCAGGTAGCTCTCGGTGCCCGGGCGGCGGGCGACGAACAGCGCGATCGGCAGCGTCGGGTGGTTGATGATGTCGTGACAACGCTGGCCGACTTCGGTGGCGAACACTCGCGTACCGTCCAGCCGATAACCGACGGCGTAATGCTTGCCGTCGGTGTCATCGCGCGCCGAGAGCAACAGCGGGCTCTGATCCTTGCGCTTGAACAGCGTCCAGCCGCCCAGTGTCACTGCTCCCAGCAGCAAACTACCTAAAGTCAGAGCCTGGCGTCGCAGCATGGCACTTGCCCTCATCAGTCACCGTCGTTGGCGTTGAAGCCCAGTTGGATGCCCAGCGCCTTGGCCAGTTCGCCTTCGTGCAGGCGATGGACGACGTTGAGGCTGTCGTAGAGATCGTTGAGTTGTTGACGACCGGCGTCGTCCTGGAGCATTTCGGTCAGCGAGCGCTGCGTGCTGTCGAACAGTTTCAGCGACGCGGCGTAAGCGGCGTCGATCTTGTCCGCCAACGGTTTCTGCTCGGCCGGCAGCAGACCGCGCAGGCCTTTGTTGTCGACGCCTTCCCAGACGGTTTTGGCTGCAGCGAGGCTGGCTTCCAGCGCGGTCAGCGACGACTGGCTGCGCCAGGCATCAGCCTGGAACGGCTGCGGCACGCCTTTGCTCTGACGGCCCATTGGCGTGCCGAGTTTTTTCTTCAGGGTGTCGAGGGCGGTGACCTGCACACGCAGCAGATCGGCGATCGCTTCGTGCGAGTCGGCGTAGCGCTGGTTGGGGAACTTGCTCATCTGCGCGAGCATGCCGTCGGTGTTGTTCCAGCTCTGCAGAATCTCTTCTGCCAGTTGCTTCTGGCGCTCGCCGATGGCGATCAGCAACGGGCAGTACTTGGCTTTCTGCTCGGCGTTGGCGACGTCCGGCTTTTCATCGAAAAGGATGTACTCGTACGCCGACAGGCCCTGTACCACCACGCTGGATTTGGCCAGTGCGGCGGCGTCGATCTGCGGCTGGGCGGTGACCAGTTGCTCGACCTGACGGCCGACCAGGTTCTTCTTGTCCGGCCAGAATTGCACCTGCCACGAACGGTTGCCCTCGGCCAGTGGCCCGATCAGCAACGGTTGCAGCTCGGCCCAGGCTTTCTGCGCATGCAGGAAGTCGGCGCGGGCGGTTTCCAGGGTTTCCTTGCCTTGGCAGTAGGCGAGGGCGCTGACCGCCAGTTGCTTGTCGGCTTCGACCCAACGGGTGTAGGTCGGCAGGATCACCGATTTGGCGATGGCCGCCGACGTGACTGCTTGCGGGTCCTGCGGCGAGCAGGCGCCAAGAGCAAGTGCGGCAAGGCTGGTGAACAACAACTTGGGACGGAACATGTCGGGCTCCCGATTCTTTTAAGTGTTTAAAGTGAGTTCAAGAACGCCAGCAGCGCGGCTCGCTGCTCGGCGTTAAAAGACAAAACCTGTTGCTGCGCCTGCTGCGCTTCGCCGCCATGCCAGAGCACGGCTTCGAGCAGGTTGCGGGCGCGGCCGTCATGCAGAAACTGAGTGTGGTCACTGACCGCTTGCGTCAGGCCGATGCCCCACAACGGCGGGGTGCGCCAGTCGCGGCCGGAGGCCTGGAATTCGGTGCGGTGGTCGGCCAGACCCTCGCCCATATCGTGCAGCAGCAGATCGCTGTACGGGCGAATCACTTGATTGGCCAGTTCAGGTTCGGCGGCGTTGGCGGCGGTGGTGTATTTCGGGGTGTGGCAGGACTGGCAACCGGCCTGGAAGAACAGGTTCTTGCCGGCCAGCACTTGCTCGTCGTTGACGCCACGGCGCGCCGGCACCGCCAGGTTGCGCGTGTAGAACAGCACCAGACGCAGGATGTTGTCGCTGACTTCCGGCTCGCCGTCCGGGCCATTGCCGTTGGGTGCCTGTTTGCACGCGGTTTGCGCGTCGGTGCAGTCATCGAAGGGGCGCAGGCTGGTCGTGAGGCCCATGTCTCCGGAAAACGCGTGGACATTCTGCTGATTGAGATTGGGTTGCCCGGCTTTCCAGCCGAATCGACCCATGACGGTCTTTTGCTGCGCGTCATCCCAGACCCGATTCGCTCGGCCGTTGATGCCGTTGTTCTCTTTGGCTTGCGCGGCGGCGTTGGCGAGTATCGCGTCCTCGGGAATCGCTTCGAGCAGGCCGAGGCCGATCATCGGCGGCGCAACCCGGGCCGAGAAACGCGTGTCCGGGTGCATCGGGCCGTAACCCAACTGAGTGAATTGCAGCGCCGGTTTGCGCAGCTCGACTTCGGTACCGTCCTTGAAACGAATCGACACCGGGGTGTATTCGACACGCACCTTGCCTTCCGGGGTGACACCGGGCACGGCCATGTCCTGGAACTGGCCGCCGTAGACCGGCTCCGGCACCACGCCGAGTTGCTCGATGACGTTGGCATAGGCCGGCGAATCGGGAATCGACAGGCGCACCAGCATCGACACCGCGTTCGCCGCTTCCGGTGCCGGCGGGTGGCCACGGCCGTCCTTGATGTGGCAGTTCTGGCAAGCGTTGGTGTTGAACAGCGGGCCGAGGCCATCGCGTGCGGTGGTGGTCGACGGGGCGATCACCCACGGACTGCGGAAGAAACTGTTGCCGACACTGAAGTCGACCCGACGTGATGGCGGCAGATTGGCCGAAGGCAGCGAGAACGCATTCTGATCGGTCTTGCGCACAGTCGTTGCCCCGCCCGAACGCGCTTCACCGGGCTCAGCCTTGGTAAAGCGCGGGGCGTCATCGCAGGCACTCAGGCCCAGGGCCAGAAACAGTGCGGACAAGCGAAGCAGCAGCGAGGGCATCAGACATCCTGCGGACGGGCGAAAACAAAGGCGCAAAGTCTAACAGGGCGGGGGAGTTTGAATAAGAGGAATTATCGTTTGCTTGATTTGCGGCAGGGTTTCACTCGAGACCGAGGCGCAGCCATCGCTGGCAAGCCAGCTCCCACAGTATTTGTGTTGTACTCGGAGTGTGTGAACACCGCGAAACCTGTGGGAGCTGGCTTGCCAGCGATGAGGCCATCAGCATCACCGCAAAAAGCAGGCATGAAAAAGGCGACCCGAAGGTCGCCTTTTTTGGCGCAGACGCGCGTGATCAGAATTCGTGATCAGCGTTGTCCGGGTTCAGGTCGCTGATGCCCAGCTTGCCGGCAGCGGCTTCGATCGAACCGGTCTGCTTGACCAGCGCGGCGATGGCGTCACGCACGATCTGATTGCCGGCGGTGTTGCCCGCAGCGATCAACTGGTCGTAGTGCTCACCCTTGTTGGCGTGATCGACCATGACCTGGATCTTGGCTTCGGTAGCGGCCAGATCGGCTTTCAGCGCGGTGTCGGCAGCCGGGTCAGCCTTGGCCACCAGCGACGACAGGCTGGCGCCGGTCATCTTGCTGCCATCAACCCGGGTGTACTCGCCCAGGTACACGTTACGAATGCCTTTGGCATCGTAGAAGTGCGAGTTGTGGGTGTTGTCGCTGAAGCAATCCTGTTCGTCTTCCGGCGAGTTGGCTTCCAGCGAAACTTTCATGCGCTCGCCCGCCAGTTCGCCCAGGGACAGGCTGCCCATGCCGAACAGCATTTTGCGCAGGCCGCTTTCAGCCGGTTCGGCTTCCAGGGTGGCGCGGTAGTTGTCAGCCACGTTCGGCTTCCAGTTGCCGACCATTTCTTCGAGGTCGCTGACCAGCAGTTGAGTCACGGCTTTCAGGTACGCACGGCGACGATCGTTGTGACCGCCGGTGGCGCCTGCGCCTTCCAGGTAGTCCGACGCCGGACGGTTGCCGGCGCCCGGGCCGGTGCCGTTCAGGTCCTGGCCCCAGAGCAGGAATTCGATCGCGTGGTAGCCGGTGGCGACGTTGGCTTCGGAACCGCCCAGCTCGTTGAGGCTGGCGAGTTTTTCCGGGGTGATGTCCTTCACGTCGACCTTGTCTTCGCCGACCTGCACTTCAGTGTTGGCGATGATGTTGGCGGTGGCGCCCGGGTTGCCCAGCGCGTGCTCGTAGGATTTGTCGACGTAGTCGATCAGGCCTTCGTCCAGCGGCCAGGCGTTCACCTGACCTTCCCAGTCGTCGATGATGGTGTTGCCGAAGCGGAACACTTCGCTCTGCAGGTAAGGCACGCGCGCAGCGACCCAGGCTGCACGAGCGGCTTTCAGGGTGTCGGCGTTCGGCTTGGCGAGGAACGCGTCGACCGCGGTTTGCAGGGTTTTCGCAGTGGATTCGGCATCGCTGTAAACGGCGAAGACCATGTCGGCGTAGTGCGCGACCACAGCCTTGGCGGCGGCTTCATCGACTTTACCGGCAGCGGCAGGTGCTGGAGCGGCGGCGGTGCTGGCGGCCGGCGTCGGTGCGGCCGGGGCGGCAGCCTTGTCTTTGCCTTCGCCGCAACCGGCGAGGGAAATAGCGATGGCCAGCAGACTGGCGGTAGCCAGAGGCATACGAATCATGGCGAACATCCTGCTTCGGTAATGGAATGGACAGGGCGCGGGGGTGCGCAAAGCTGCGACATAATGCAAATCTTTCGCATTATGTGTAAAGGGTTGTGGCTGGAAATATTTCTTATTTAGCCGGTTGTTATGCGCGGCATCAAAGGATCGCCGCGTTGCTACGCTGCGCCTGTTTGAGGTAGGCCGTCAGCTCCCGGGCAGGCAGCGGCTTGCTGTAGTGGTAGCCCTGACCTTCGTGGCAGCCTTCGGAGATGATGTAGGACTCCTGCTCGGCGGTTTCCACGCCTTCGGCGATCACCTGCATGCCCAGGCTTTTGCCCAACTGAATGATTGCGCGAACGATGGTCGCATCGTCGTCGTCATCCAGCAGATCCTGAACGAAGCTCTTGTCGATCTTGATCTTGTCCAGCGGCAGGCTTTTCAGGTAACTCAGCGATGAATAGCCGGTGCCGAAGTCGTCGATGGCGATCAGCGCCCCGGAACGACGCAGGCTCAGCAGATGCTGGGCGGCGGTGCTGATGTCTTCCATCAGGCCGGTTTCGGTGACTTCCAGCTCCAGGCTGCGCGGCGGCAAACGGTAGATCTGCAGCAGGTTGTTGACTACTCGCGGCAACTCGGCGTGGTGCAGTTGCACGGTGGACAGGTTGACCGCCATGCGCAGATCGACGAAGCCCTGATCGTGCCATTCGCGCAATTGCTTGCAGGCCTGATCCAGCACCCATTCGCCGATGGCGATGATGGTGCCGTTCTGCTCGGCCAGCGGGATGAACAGGTCCGGCGGCACCAGACCATGCTCCGGATGCTGCCAGCGAATCAGTGCTTCGACCCCGACCACGCGGTGATCGCGGTAGCTGATCTGCGGCTGATAAACGAGGTAGAACTGGTCGCGAATCAGTGCGTCGCGCAGGTCTTTTTCCAGTTCGCGACGGCGGCGCATCTCGCTGTCGACGCTGGCAATGTAGAACTGATAGCGATTGCGCGAGCGGGTCTTCGCCAGCGTCATGGTCTGCTCGGCTTTCTGCAACAGTTTCTCGGTGCTGTCGCCGTCTTCGGGGAACAGGGTGATGCCGATGGTCGCGCGCAGGCGGATTTGTTGATGATCGAGGTCAAACGCCGCTTCCAGATCATCAAGGATGCTTTGCGCCAGTTCTGCCGCCTCGTAAGGCTGCTCTATATCGGCCTGCACCAGCGCAAACTGGTCGCCACCCAGTCGGGCGAGGGCGCCAAGGCGACCGCTGTGGGCGCGCAGTCGGTCGGCCAGTGCCAGCAATAACTGGTCGCCGGTCTGATAGCTGAACTGCTCGTTGATCCCTTTGAAATCATCCAACCCCACGCACAGCACCGCGACCCGGCGTTGCAGCTTGCCGGCGTCGACCAGAATCTTGTCCAGTTGCTGCTGCAATTGCTGGCGGTTCGGCAGGCCGGTGAGGAAGTCGTACTGGGCCATGCGCAGCAGGCTGTTTTCCGCTTCGTGGCGCAGGTGGGTGTTGCGTTCGATGGATTCGAGCAACTGGTTGGCGGTGTTGATCCAGATCCCCAGTTCGTTTTTCTCGTGGCCCTTGAGCTGCGGAATCTTGTGCTCGCTGGGGCGATCGGGATTGATTTCGGTGAGGTGCTCGATGATCCGCGACAGCGGCTTGGTCAGCAGCCAGTGATAGACCAGATACAGCACCAGGCCCATGGCCAGGGCGCGCAATACGCCGGAAATGAAAATGATCACCGAACTGACAATGAAGCTCTCGCCATAGGTGGCGGTGTCGAGGGTGATGCTCAGGTCGCCGTAATACTCGCTGTACGGGCCGCGACCGACCAATTGGGTGGTGAAGGTGCGTTCCTGACCGAGGATCAGATCGGTCAGCCAACGGCTGTTGGAGTGCTGCAACTCACGGGACTTTTGCGCGAGCATCGCTTCATTGGGGTGGCCAATGGAGGCCTGGCGCACGGCATCGTCCTGGAACAGGCCTTCAATCACCTGCATGCCCATTTCCCGGTCCAGGCTGTAGACGGCCTGCGTCGAGGGATCACGGAACATGTCGAGGATGCGCTGCGCGTCGCCGGCCACCGCCTGGCGGGTTTTATAGGCATCGAAAACAATCTGGGCGCAGCTCAAGACCACGCCGACGATCAATGCCGAAAGGAGCACGACCCGGAGCAACTTCACCGACAAGCTGTTCTTGAGTTCCAGCTTCAAAGGGTTATTCCTTGTTCCGTGCGGGTAGCGTCAAGTTGCCATGAGTATTGGCAATCCCGTGTTGGCAGTCAAAGGGACAATCAAGCCTCGGAACATTTGCCCGTGGCCTTGGCCGAAATACTGCTGTCTGGAGTCTCAGCTCTATTTGTACTGTGTCGGTAGTTTCGGCCCTCAACTTGAGCGGTGCGGGACAATTTTTCCTCTGTTTGATGTTAGTCCGATGTGCTTCCCCGGCAAGCCGTCGCAGACAACGTTCATCGTGAGAAAAACGCTATTTCCTGTAGGAGCTGCCAAAGGCTGCTCCTACAGAAAAACAGAGGCGCCAGAAATCGTGGCACGGTGCGGCAGCTCCTACACAAAGCAAAGGCATAAAAAACCCGGCAATAGCCGGGTTTTTTGACTGGGGCGCAGCTTAAGCGGTGAAGGTTTTACCTTCGAACTGCTCGGCAACGAACTTCCAGTTGACCAGGTTCCAGAACGCTTCAACGTACTTCGGACGCAGGTTGCGGTAGTCGATGTAGTAAGCGTGTTCCCAGACGTCGCAGGTCAGCAGCGGGGTGTCGCCGCTGGTCAGCGGGTTGCCGGCGCCGATGGTGCTGGCCAGGGCCAGGGAACCGTCAGCCTTTTTCACCAGCCAGCCCCAGCCGGAACCGAAGGTGCCGATCGAGGTTTTGCTGAACTCTTCCTTGAACTTGTCGAACGAACCGAACGCTGCGTTGATGGCTTCAGCCAGTGCGCCGGTTGGTTGACCGCCGGCGTTTGGCGCCAGGCAGTTCCAGTAGAACGTGTGGTTCCAGACCTGAGCGGCGTTGTTGAAGATGCCGCCCGAGGAAGTCTTGACGATCTCTTCCAGGGTCTTGCCTTCGAACTCGGTGCCTGGCACCAGGTTGTTCAGGTTCACGACATAGGTGTTGTGGTGCTTGTCGTGGTGAAATTCCAGGGTTTCCTTGGAAATGTGCGGCTGCAGGGCATCGTGTGCGTAAGGCAGCGGCGGCAATTCGAAAGCCATGATGATTCTCCTAATCAGGTCTGTTGCGGTGAGCGCAAGGCCGATCACGGGCGGCCAGAAATGCACCGACGAGTTTTTACTCTTTGCGGCGCAGGGTTCGGATCATAGCACCGGGGTCAAGGCTTAACCACGCAACAACTGTGTGGGATAGAGGTTCCAGAGCTGTTTGGAATAAATCACTGCGCCAATATCAATTGCCCGGCGACCGTGAACATCATCAACGCCACCACCAGATCGAGAATCCGCCAAGTACTCGGCCTTGCCAGCCACGGCGCGAGCCATGCGGCACCGAGGGCGAGGGTGAAAAACCACAGCAGCGAAGCACTTGCCGCACCCACGACATAAGCGCCAGGCACCGATTGCTGCGCCCCCAGCGAGCCGATCAGCAACACCGTGTCCAGATAAACGTGCGGGTTGAGCAGCGTCACCGCCAGCGCGCTGAGCATCACCGCGCGCAACGAGCGTACGGTGTGGTTTTCTCCCTGATCCAGACTCTGTTTCGAGAACGCCCGGCGCAGCGCCTGGCTGCCATACCAGATCAGAAAGACCGCGCCGCCCCAGCGCGCCACTGCGAGCAATGTCGGGTTCTGCGCCAACACCGTGGCCAGGCCGAAAACCCCGGCCGCCACCAGCAGCGCATCACAGGCCACGCACAGCGCCGCTACCGGCACGTGATGTTCGCGTCGCAGACTCTGCGCCAGTACAAAAGCGTTCTGGGTGCCGATCGCCATGATCAGCCCCAAGGCCACCAATAGCCCGTTCACATAGCTTTGCCACATCAATAATTACTCCGCATTGGCTGCGAGATCGCGCAGCACGTGCATGGCGCGTTCGGCGTCGGCCTGACCGACAAACAAATGATCGTGGTAGTACCCGGCGATCACGTTGCAACTGATCCCGGCCTTGCCCAGTGCGCTGGCGAACGCAGCGGTCAGGCCAACGGCTTCCAGTGCCGAATGCACGTTGAGGGTGATCCACGCCGCGACATAATCGAAACTGAACCCGGCGCGTTCAGCCTGGGAACGCTCGAGAATCACGGTCAGGCCTTCCTGCTCGCGGAAGCTGCCGACAATTTCCAGACCATTGGGCAACGGCGCGTCGCGCAGGGTGCAGAACACGTATTCGCCGGCATTGAGCTGCGGGCTCATGCTGCGCAGCAGCGTCGTGAGAGAGGTTTCGCCAGCCATTGCCGTGTTCCTTGATAAAGAGTGCTTGCTGGCTATTCTCCGGTCGAAAGCGGTATAAGAAAAACCAATAGTGCTGATCGCTCATTAGGAAAACTGATGTTCGACTATAAATTACTTTCCGCGCTGGCCGCTGTGGTCGAGCAGGCCGGATTCGAACGCGCTGCACAGGTGCTGGGCTTGTCGCAATCGGCGATCTCCCAGCGGATCAAATTGCTGGAAGCGCGGGTCGGCCAACCGGTGCTGGTACGCGGCACGCCGCCATCTCCGACCGAGATTGGCCGGCGGCTGCTCAACCATGTGCAGCAGGTGCGCCTGCTCGAACGTGACTTGCAGACCCTGGTGCCAGCGCTCGACGAAGAGGGGCTGCCGGAACGTTTACGCATCGCCCTCAACGCCGACAGCCTCGCCACCTGGTGGGCCGAAGCCGTGGGCGATTTTTGCGCCGAGCAGCATTTATTGCTGGATCTGGTGGTGGAAGATCAGACCGTCGGCCTCAAGCGCATGCGGGCCGGGGAAGTGGCGGCGTGTGTCTGCGCCAGCGAACGCCCGGTGGCCGGTGCGCGCAGCGTGTTGCTCGGGGCGATGCGCTATCGAGCGCTGGCCAGTCCGGCATTCATCGAGCGGCATTTCCCCGACGGGGTACGCGCCGAACAGCTGCCGCGCACCCCGGCGCTGGTGTTTGGCCCGGACGATTTCCTTCAGCATCGCTATCTCGCATCGCTGGGTGTCGATGGCGGATTCGAGCACCATTTGTGTCCGTCCTCTGAAGGATTTGTGCGCCTGACCGAAGCCGGGTTCGGCTGGGGCCTGGTGCCGGAACTGCAAGTGCGCGAGCAACTGCAACGCGGTGTGTTGCGCGAACTGTTACCAGATAAACCGATCGATGTGCCGTTGTACTGGCATCATTGGCGCAATGGCGGTCAGCTGCTGGCCTTGCTGACCGAACAATTGCTACGTTCTTCATCGCGCTGGCTGGTGCCCTTGGGCTGATGATCAGCGTCAAGACAGACGTATCAGGTAAACGAAAGTCATCGGAGCGTTACATGAAAATTCTGGTCACCGGCGCAAGCGGCTTCATCGGCGGACGCTTTGCGCGTTTCGCCCTGGAGCAGGGCCTGGACGTGCGGGTCAACGGTCGCCGGGCCGAAAGCGTCGAGCATCTGGTGCGCCGTGGCGCCGAGTTCGTCCCGGGCGATCTCACCGATGCGGATCTGGTGCGCGAACTCTGCGCCGACGTCGAAGCCGTGGTGCACTGCGCTGGCGCCGTCGGCTTGTGGGGGCGCTATCAGGACTTTCATCAGGGCAACGTGCAGGTCACTGAAAACGTCGTCGAAGCCTGCCTCAAGCAGCGCGTGCGGCGACTGGTGCATCTGTCGTCGCCGTCGATCTACTTTGATGGCCGCGATCACCTCGGTCTGACCGAAGAACAAGTGCCCAAGCGCTTCAAACATCACTACGCGGCGACCAAATACCTGGCCGAACAAAAGGTCTTCGGTGCGCAGGAATTCGGTTTGGAAACCATTGCTCTGCGTCCGCGCTTTGTCACGGGTGCCGGCGACATGAGCATCTTCCCGCGCCTGCTGAACATGCAGCGCAAGGGGCGTCTGGCGATCATTGGCGACGGTCTGAACAAGGTCGACTTCACCAGCGTGCAGAACCTCAACGAAGCGCTGCTCAGTAGTCTGCTGGCAGCCGGTTCCGCGTTGGGCAAGGCCTACAACATCAGCAATGGCGCGCCGGTGCCGCTGTGGGATGTGGTCAATTATGTGATGCGCAAGATGGAAGTGCCGCAGGTCAGCAAATACCGCTCGTATGGCCTGGCCTACAGCGTTGCGGCGCTCAACGAAGGCGTGTGCAAACTCTGGCCGGGCCGCCCGGAGCCGACCCTGTCGCGGCTGGGCATGCAGGTCATGAAGAAAAATTTCACCCTCGACATCAGCCGCGCCCGGCATTATCTGGACTACGATCCGAAAGTCAGCCTGTGGTCGGCCCTCGACGAGTTCTGTGGCTGGTGGAAAGCCCAGGACATCCGTTGATACAAGTCGCCCGGCCAGCAATGAACCGCACTGCCGCTTGAGGGTCAATCCCTGCGGCTGCGGCGGTTATACTTCGCAGCATTTAGCCATCACCGCGTTCCACAAAGGTTGCCTCAATGTCCATGCGTAACGATGCCAACGACGATTTCGACGATGTACCGAGCCTGCGGGCCGACACCTTTGACGACGATGACATTCCGCCCAGCGCCCGCACCTCGGTGCACTCGCGCACGCCGCCGGTGGTCAAGGTCAAGGCTGCGAGCACCGGGCCGCTGTGGGCACTGGTCGGCGCGCTGTTCTTCGCCTTCATCGGTCTGGCCTGGTGGAGTTTCCAGCAGATTTCGCTGATGGAGCAGCAATTGGTCGCGACCCAGGAAAGCTTTGCGCGCATCAGCGAGGAAGCAGCGGGGCGCCTTCAGGACATTTCCGGCAAGGTCGTCGCCAGCCAGAGCAACGTCAACAGTGACAGCGAGGCCTTGAAGTTGCAGATCAAACAGCTGGAAACCCAGTTGCTGGATCAGAGCAAACAGCAGCAAGGCGTGGTCGGTCAGGCCAGTGATCTGGACAAGCGTCTGGCGCAAATGACCGCGCAGACCACCGAACAACAGAACGCCAATAGCCAGTTGCAGGCGCAGGTCAAAGCCTTGAGCGCCGAACTGGCCACTCTGAAAAGCGCCCCGGCCGACACCGGCAAGGTCGATGCCCAGCTCAAGAGTTATGACGCTCAGTTGAAAAGCCTCGGCGCTGATATCACGGCGCTGAAGAAGCAGGGCAATTCGAACGCGGCGATCGAGCGTCTGGAGCAGGAAATCGTCGTTCTCAAGAGTGAACAGGACAACCGTCCGGCCGCTGCGCAGGGTGGCGGCAATACCGCCGAGTTCGACGCATTCCGCGGGCAGATGACCCGCAACCTCAACACCCTGCAGGCGCAGATCCAGAACTTGCAGCAGCAGATCAACGCCCGGCCGTAGGGCCGAAGTCAGGATATCTGTGGCGAGGGAGCTTGCTCCCGCTGGAGTGCGAAGCGCTCCCCTGCTTTCGTTCAGGTAGAGCGCATTTGCAGGTTTTGCGACTGCTTCTCAGCCGAGCGGGAGCAAGCTCCCTCACCACAGGAAAAGCGGCAACTTCTGGATTCATCTTCGACCTCCGTCCGACCCCAAGCCGTCTACGCTCTTGAAACACCAACAAGAACGAGGGATGCGTTATGGGGTTTTTGCATAAAGTGGCGTGGCTCGGGGTGATGCTTTTTGTGGGGGCAGGGCAGGTCAACGCTGCCGCCACGCAAAAGGACGACAGCAAGGCCGCCATCGCTTTGCTGGAAAAGGCCCTGGCCTATTACCACGACAACGGCGATAAGGCCTTCGCCGCGTTCAGCCGTCAGGGCGAGTTCGTCGACAAGGATCGCTACGTGTTCGTGGTCGACACCAAGGGCGTGATGCTCGCCAGCGGCGGGCCTTCTTCAGCCTTGATCGGCCGTGACGTCAGCGAGGTGCTCGCGCCGGATTTGCAGAAAGCCTTCAAGGACGCTCTGCTGGTGCCGGAAGGCAACGGCATTCAACAGGCCGAGTACCGCTGGCAGAACTGGGCCGACGGCAAGGTCGAGCGCAAGCATGTCTACTACCAGCGCATCGGCCAGCGGATTCTGGCCGTCGGTTATTACCTGCCGCGTGCATCAGCCGAGCAGGCCAAGGCACTTCTCGACAAGGCTGCAACCGATCTGGGGAAAAACGAGAAGGGCACCCTGACCGCCATCAACTCGCTCAAGGGTGGTTATCTGCAGGATGACCTGTATGTATTCGTGGTCGATCTGCAGACCCAACGCTACGTTGCCCACGGCACCAACCTGCGCTTGATCAACACCGATTTCAGCAAGATCAAGGACCCGGAAGGCAAACCGGTGGGCGAGCCGATGCTGGCGCTGATCGCCAAACAGGACGATGGTGAATACGAATACCGCTGGAAAAACCCGGTGACCGGCAAGGTCGAGGACAAGCATGCGTACCTGAAGAAGGTCGGGCATTTTCTGGTGGCGGTGGGTTACTACAGCCCCTGAAAATCAAAAGATCGTCCGAACGCGGCCCGAGCCTTCGGCAGCTCCTACATGGGAATGCATCTCTGTAGGAGCTGCCGCAGGCTGCGATCTTTCGCTGTTATTTGGCACCATGCTCGCGCCCGCGCAGCAGGTTGTTCGGCATCGCAATCGCCGCCGCCAGCCCCAGCAACGACACCGCTGTACTCACCCACAGCAAATGCCGGAACGTGATCGAAAGCTCGGCGCGCAAGGCGTTCTGCGCATCGCCCGGTGCGGCGTTCAAACCGTCGAGCAGCACGTTGCCCGAATGCCCCTCGCTGAGCAGCGAGTTGCTCGCCAGGTGGGCAAAACTCGAATCCTGCAACAACGCCAGCAACAGCGCCGACATCAACGCCACACCCACTGCGCCGCCCAGCGAGCGGAACAGGTTGGTGGTGCTGGTGGCGACGCCGATGTCGCGCTGTTCCACCGAGTTCTGTGTGCCCACCAATGAAGTCGGGAACTGCATGCCGCCGGCAATCCCGCTGAGCAGCATGAACAGACTGCTGACCAGCGTCGCATCCGGTGGGCTGAACGCCATGCCGAGAATCGAAATCGGCATCAGGATCGCACCCGTCAGGATCTGGGGTTTGTAACGACCGGTCACCGAGGTGCGGCGTCCGGCGAAATAGGCGCCTATCGGCAGTCCCATCGCCAGCGGCAGCAAGTGCAACGCCGCCGCATCGGCACCGGCGCCAGTGACGCTCTGAAAGCGCAGCGGCATCAGCACAATCAGCGAGATCGCCTGAAAACTGGTGAAGAAAATCGTGCACCAGCACAGCAACGCGTTGCGGTTGGTGAACAGATGCATCGGCAGCAGCGGCTCACGCGCCCGGCGTTCATGCCAGACGAACACCGCCAGCACCAGCACCGCACAGGCGAACAAGCCAAGCACTTCGCTGCTGCGCCACGAATGGCCCTGACCGACCTGAGTGATGGCCAGCAGCAACGCGGTCAAACCGATGATCATCAACAGCGTGCCGAGGTAGTCGATGATCGGTTTGCGTTGCGGAATCGGCAGCCCGCGCAGGTTGCGATTGGCCACCCACCAGGCGCCCAGCCCCAGCGGCAGGTTGATCAGGAATACCCAGCGCCACGACAGGTATTCGGTCATGTAACCGCCGAGCACCGGCCCGGCGACGCTGGCCACCGCATACATGCTGCTGAAGTAACCCTGATAGCGCCCGCGTTCGCGGGGCGGGACGATGTCGCCGATGATCGCCTGACTGACCGAGATCATTCCGCCGGCGCCGATGCCCTGGAGAATCCGCGCCAGCACCAGTTGTTCCATGCTTTGCGCCATGCCGCAAAACAGCGAGGCGAGGGTGAACAGGCCCATGCCGAACAGCATCAGTTTGCGCCGCCCGTACAAATCGCCGAGCTTGCCGTAGATCGGCACGGCCACGGTCATCGCCACCATGTACCCGGAAATCACCCAGGCCAGCAGGCTGACGTCCTTGAACTGTGCGGAGATGGCAGGCATCGAGACGGCGACGATGGTCTGGTCCAATGCCCCGAGAAAGATCGCCAGCATCAGCGCGACCAGCACGCTGCGAATGGCCGGTTTGGGTGTTTCAGGCTGGTGAAGATTGGTCACGGGCGGAACCTGCGGGCAGTGAGAATCCCGCAGGCCATCGGGCGAGCGGGGATGCTCGCCAGTGTAAGTCGGTAGGAAGCTATTCGATAGCCTCATAAGGAAGCCCGACGTAATTTTCTGCAATGGTTTTCCGACCCGCTTCTGAACTGACGAAATAGTCCAGTTCCGAGGCGCTGATCCGTTGGCTGAAAGCATCATGTTCGTCGAAACGGTGCAGCATCGAGGTCATCCACCAGGAAAACCGTTCGGCTTTCCAGACCCGGCGCAGGCAGATTTCCGAGTATTTCTCCAACAGATCTGTGCGGCCTTCGCGATAAACCTTCAGCAGAATGTTGAACAAAGTGCTGACATCGCTGGCGGCCAGGTTCAGGCCCTTGGCCCCGGTGGGCGGCACAATATGCGCGGCATCGCCGAGCAGAAACATCCGCCCATACTGCATCGGCTCAACGACAAAGCTGCGCAGCGGCGCGATGCTTTTTTCAATCGACGGGCCGGTGACCAGTTTTTCGGCAAGCTCGGCGGGCAGACGGGTTTTCAGCTCAGCCCAAAAGCGCTCATCGGACCAGTCCGCGACGTTTTCTTCCGCCGGCACTTGCAAGTAGTAACGGGTGCGGGTGGCTGAACGCATGCTGCACAGGGCGAAGCCGCGTTCGTGGCGGGCGTAGACCAGTTCTTCGTGCACCGGCGGGGTGTCGGCGAGAATTCCCAGCCAGCCGAACGGGTAGACCCGTTCGAAAATCTTCAGGCAGTCTTCGGGAATCGACTGCCGGGCCACGCCGTGGAAGCCATCGCAACCGGCGATGTAATCGCAATCGACGCGCCAGGTTTCACCGTCCTTTTCGAAGGTGACAAACGCTTCGTCGCTTTTCATGCCGTGAGGAACGACATGGCTCGCCTCGTAAATCGTCGACGCACCGGCCTCCCGACGAGCGGCCATCAGGTCCCGCGTGACCTCGGTCTGGCCGTAGACCATCACGGTTTTGCCACCGGTCAGACCCTGCAGATCGATGTGGGCCAGACGCCCGTCCAGGGCCAGATCGAAACCGCCGTGCACCAGTCCTTCGGCGTCCATGCGCTGGCCGACTCCGGCCTGGCGCAACAGCTCTACCATGCCTTGTTCGAGCACGCCGGCGCGAATCCGCCCGAGTACGTAATCGGGTGTCTGGCGTTCGAGAATCAGGGTGTCGATGCCGGCGTTGTGCAGCAACTGACCGAGGAGCAATCCGGAAGGACCGGCGCCAATGATGGCGACTTGGGTTTTCAGCGTTTTCATTGTTTTTATGACTCGCAAGCTTCACGCGACGTGAGTCGGTGAATGATTTTTATGGATCGAGTGCTTGCATTTTTCCCTTGCGGGTCTGTCAATTGAAGGTGAAAACTGAGCCGATACCTGTACATTCTGCCAATCGGTGCGATTATCGCCCGCAAACCTCGAGGCCTGGATTGAAGTGATGAACAAGCCTGACCTGCCTTCGATTCCGGTGTTCAAGCTCTACGGTGAAAGCCTGGACTGGCCGACCCCTGACTTGCTGCACTGTGAAACCATTTCCAAACGCAGCCGCGAACATCAATGGGAAATCAAACCCCACCGCCACGCCGATTTGTGCCAGTTACTCTTCGTTTTCAAAGGTCAGGCAGAGCTTGAAATCGAAGGTCAACGCACGCAGCTCAACGAACCCGCCATTCAAGTCCTGCCCCCGTTGTCGGTGCATGGCTTTCGTTTTTCCGAGGACGTCGAAGGTTTCGTCGTTACCCTCGCCAATCCGTTGATCAACCACCTGCAGGCGCAACTGGGCAATTCGGTGCATGCCCTGGCGCAGGCCGAGCACTATCCGGCGGGCAAGGATGCGGAATACCTGCACAGTCTGTTTTCAGCATTGCAGGCCGAGTACAACGGCCATCAACCCGCGCGGGAAATGCTCATGCATTCGCTGGTCAGCGTGATCATGGTCTGGGTCAGCCGTCAGGCGATCGTGCGCCATAACGCCAGTCAGCGCCCACAACGCCAGCGCGAATACCTCAACGGTTTCATTCAATTGGTCGAGGAGACATACCGCCAGCATGTGAAGGTCGAAGACCTGGCGCATCGCCTGGGGATTTCGGTGTCACACCTCAACGGTACTTGCCGGGAGCTGGCAGGGCAGCCAGCGCTGCAGATCATGCACGAACGCCAGTTACTGGAAGCCAAACGTTTGCTGACCTATACCAGCATGACCATTTACGAGATGTCGGAATTGTTGGGGTTTTCCGATCCGACCAACTTCACGCGCCTGTTCCGGCGCAGGGTGGGGATTTCGCCAAAGGCGTTTCGCGACCGGCTGAAGGCCGAGCAGTGATCTTGTAAACGCTGCAAAGTCCTGTGGGAGCGAGCCTGCTCGCGAAGACGGTTTTTCATTCAGCATTGTTGTTGGCTGACACACCGCTTTCGCGAGCAGGCTCGCTCCCGCAGGATCGCATTCCAGCTCCGGCCAATCAGCGCAATGCGTTCAGCGTCGCATTGTGCGGAATACAACGCTCGAAATTGCAGCTCGCATAATCGCGGGGCAGTTGTCGCAGTTGCTCGACCCGCCAGGCCGCAGTGCCGTACAGCGCCAGCGTGGCGGCGCAGGTGATGAAGATCGCGAAGTACCTTCTTGTTCTGATGTTCATGGCGTAGACCTCTGAACGCATACCCTGCGGTATTACTTTCAGCATAGAACAAGATCAAAGGATCGCAGCCTGCGGCAGCTCCTACATTTGGAATGCATTTCCTCTGTAGGAGCTGCCGCAGGCTGCGATCTTTTGCTTTTCTACAACCCCACATCCCACTCTGGATGCTCGGGAAACCGTTGCACCAGAAAATCCAGCATGCTGCGCAGCGCCGCCGGCATGTGCTTGCGCGAGGCGTACACCGCGTAGATGTTCATCTGCCGTGGTTCGGCATCCGGCAGCAGACGCACCAGTTCTCCGGCATGCACATGCACCCCGGCCTGGTAGGTCGGCAGCATCGCCACGCCGGCTCCGGCCAGGGTTGCGCGCAGCAGGGTGCTGGCCTCGTTGGCGCTGATGTTGCCTTGCACCGGCACCGAGACCGGTTCGCCATCCTCTTCGAAATGCCACAGGCTCTTGCCGAAATACGAGTGCGTCAGGCAGTTGTGCCGGCTCAGGTCCTCGACCCGCTGCGGTGGCGGATTGTCGCGCAAGTAGGCGGGCGCGGCGCAGACCACCGAACGGCACACCGTCAGGCGCCGGGCGATCAGGTTCGGGTCCAGGTCATTGCTGGTGCGGATCGCCAGATCGATGCGTTCATCCACCAGATTCACCGTGCGGTCGAGCATTTGCAGATCGATGCTGACCCCGGGGTAGCGCTTGACGTACGCCGCCATGGCATCGGCCAGTTGTGCCTGGCCAAACGAGGTGCTGACACTGATGCGCAGCAGTCCGCGCGGCGCATCGTGGGGTTCGCTGACAGCGGCCTGCATATCGCTTGAGAGTTCGAGCATCTGTCGGCAGCGCGGCAGGATTTCGCTGCCGGCGGTGGTCAGGCTCAATTTGCGCGTGGTGCGGTGCATCAGACGCGCGCCGACCCAGTCTTCCAGCTCCGCCAGATAGCGCGACACCACCGGCCGTGACAGGTCCAGATGATCGGCGGCTGCCGACTGGCTGCCCAGATCCACCACCGTGACAAACACGCGCATTGCTTGAAGACGATCCATGATTTGCCCGCTTTCAGAAACAAACTATGTTCAAGCATCGCATTTTTTGTACCGAGTCAGGCAACTAAGCTCTGTCCCATCGCCAAACACGGCATTCGGATCACGGAGCAACAGATGATCGGCTTCACCACCCTCAAGCGCGTTTTGCTGGCCACCGCCACCCTCGGTTTTGCGGCCCATGCCGCTGCCGCCAACCTGACCCTGGACGTTTACAACCCGGGCACCAACGCGATCTTCCCGGTGACCTCGGTGCTGGTCAGCGGCGAGAAAGACGCGATTCTGGTCGACGCGCAATTCGGCAAGGCCCAGGCCGAACAGGTGGTGGAAAAGATTCGCGCCAGCGGCAAACACCTGACCACCATTTACATCAGCCACGGTGACCCGGATTACTACTTCGGCCTCGACACCCTGACCCAGGCCTTCCCCGACGCCGAGGTCCTGGCGTCGCAGCCGACCGTTGATCACATCAACAAAACCGTCGCCGGCAAACTCGCCTTCTGGGGCCCGAAAATGGGCGCCGACGTGCCGGCCAAAACCATCGTGCCGGGCGTGCTCAGAGGCGATAGCCTGATGCTCGAAGGACAGAAATTGCAGGTGGTCGGTCTTGAAGGCAAACAACCGGATCGCAGCTTCGTGTGGATTCCGTCGCTCAAGGCGGTGGTCGGTGGTGTTGTGGTCGCCGAGAACATTCATGTCTGGATGGCTGATACCCAGACTGCGCAATCCCACGCCGACTGGCTGCAAACCCTGCATTCGATTGAAACCCTGAAGCCGAAAACCGTGGTGCCCGGTCACTTTCTGGGCGAGAGCAGCCGCTCGCTGGCCAGCGTGAAATTCACCGCCGACTACATTAAGGCTTTCGACGAAGAAACCGCCAAGGCCAAGGATTCCGCCGCACTGATCAAGGCCATGCAAAAGCGCTACCCGACACTCGGCGAAGAAAGCTCGCTGGAGCTGAGCGCCAAAGTCGCCAAGGGCGAGATGCAGTGGTAAGCCGATTGATCTGAAACACAGGTCGAGAGGACTTTTGTGGCGAGGGAGCTTGCTCCCGCCCGCCTGCGCAGCAGGCGCAAAAGCTGCCAATGCGTTGTAGCTGAAACAGGCGGGGAGTGCTTCGCCCTCCAGCGGGAGCAAGCGCCCTCGCCACAGGGAATACCGCTTCAAGATTAGATTTATGCCGTCGTTGAAACTCTCAAGCCAACTGGAGAATGTCATGAGCAAGATCGCAATCATTGGTGCCACCGGTCGTGCCGGTAGCCAACTGCTGGAAGAAGCCCTGCGTCGTGGCCATAGTGTCACCGCCATCGCCCGCGACACCTCGAAGATCGGCACACGTGCCGGTGTGGTCAGCAAGAATGTCGATGTGCTGGATTCGGCAGCGCTGCAAGCCGCCGTCGCCGGTCACGACGTGGTGATCAGCGCTGCGCATTTCGCCACGGTACCGGCCAGTGCCGTGGTTGGCCCGGTGAAGCAGGCGGGCGTGAAACGTCTGCTGGTGGTCGGCGGTGCCGGTTCGCTGTTGCTGCCGGATGACACCCGAGTGATCGACAGTGCCGGTTTCCCGGCCGAGTACAAAGCCGAGGCCAGCGCCGGGGCAGCGTTTCTCGATGCCTTGCGTCAGGAGAAGGAACTGGACTGGACCTTCCTCTCGCCATCGGCCGAGTTTGTCGAAGGTGAGCGCACCGGCAGTTTCCGCGTCGGCAAGGATCACTTGCTGGTGAGTGCCGAAGGTCGCAGCTGGATCACCTTCGCCGACTACGCGATTGCGTTGATTGACGAAGTGGAAACGCCGAAGCATTCGCGTCAGCGGTTTACCGTCGGCTACTGACCTGCAAACGCCCCCTGTAGGAGCAGCCTGCGGCAGCTCCTGCAGGGTGTTTGGGTGGGTCAGCGGGTGTGCGCCTGCTCCACCAGCCAGATCATCAGTTCTTCCAGCTGCGGCGACGCCCCTGCACCCTGCGGCATCACCACGTAGTAACCCAGCCCCGTTTTCACCTTCAGCTCAAACGGCATCACCAGCCGCCCGGCGCGCAGGTCGTCGCCGATCAACGACCAGTCGCCAATCGCCACACCCGTCCCGTGGGACGCCATCGACATCGCCTGATCCAGTGTCTCGAAATGCTGGCCCGTGTTGACGTTGTTCAACTGCAATTCGGCCGCCGTCAGCCACACCGTCCAATCCTGCGTATCGCGGGTCGGATGCAATAGCAGATGCTGTTGCAGATCGGCCGGTTCGCTCAGCACCGGTGGGCCTTTCAATAACGCAGGCGAACAGACCGGCGTCAGTTGTTCATCAAACAGATGCAGCGCGGTCGATGAGTTGTCCGGCGGCGTGCCGTAGATCACCGCCGCATCGAATTGCTCGCGCTGAAAGTCGACGCCATGGGCCAGTGTAGTGGTCAGTTTGACCGGCACGTCCGGGCGTTCCTTTTGCCATTGCAACAGACGCGGCACCAGCCAGCGCATCACGCAGCTGGGCGCCTTGAGTTGCAGGGTCTGACGCTTGCGACCGATCTGCTCGGTGGCCTCGCTGATCAACCCGAAAATCTTCTCCACCCGCGGCAGCCATTCGCGCCCTTCGGCGGTCAGCTCCAGGCCTCGGGCCAGACGGATGAACAGCTCATACCCCAAATGATCTTCCAGCCCGGCGATCTGCCGGCTCACGGCGCCCTGGGTGATGTGCAACTGCTCGGCCGCCCGGGTGAAGTTGCAGCACTGCGCAGTAATCAGAAACGTGTGCAGGGCGGGCAGGGGAGGCAGTCGTTTCATGTGGATCCAAGGTATGACGTGAGGACATGGCTAGTATGACTTTTAATCGATTGTTGCCGCTACCTGCCCCCCGTTCAATGAGCCCATGTTCAGATCATGTGGGAGCGAGCCTGCTCGCGAAGGCTGTTTCACATTCAGCATTGATGTTGGCTGATCCAGCGCTTTCGCGAGCAGGCTCGCTCCCACACGGGATCTGTGTTTTTAGCTGACAGAAGGGCAATCGACATGGCGACGTGTGGCGAAGTACTGGTCAAGTTACTCGAGGATTACGGGGTCGAGCAGGTGTTCGGCATTCCCGGGGTGCACACCGTGGAGCTGTATCGCGGGCTGGCCCGTTCGAGCATCAACCATGTCACCCCACGGCATGAACAGGGCGCCGGTTTCATGGCCGACGGCTACGCGCGCACCAGCGGCAAACCGGGTGTGTGCTTCATCATCACCGGCCCGGGCATGACCAACATCACCACCGCGATGGGCCAGGCTTACGCCGACTCGATCCCGATGCTGGTGATCTCCAGCGTGCAGACCCGCAGCCAGTTGGGCGGCGGTCGCGGCAAGCTCCACGAGTTGCCGAACCAGAGCGCGCTGGTCGGCGGCGTCGCGGCGTTCTCCCACACTTTGATGTCGGCGGCAGAATTGCCGGCCGTGCTGGCCCGTGCTTTCGCACTGTTTCAGGCCGGGCGTCCGCGTCCGGTGCACATCGAGATTCCTCTGGATGTGTTGGTGGAACAGGCTGACGAACTGCTCGCCAGCGTTCCGGTGAATATTGACCGCGCCGGGGCTGCACCGGCTGCCGTACGGCGCATGAGCGAGTTGCTGGCCGGCGCTCAGCGTCCGCTGATTCTCGCCGGTGGCGGTGCCATCGATGCCGCCGCCGAACTCACCGAACTGGCCGAGTTGCTCGACGCCCCGGTGGCGCTGACCATTAATGCCAAAGGCATGTTGCCGACCAGCCATCCGCTGCTGATCGGCTCGACGCAAAGCCTGGTCGCGACGCGCGCGCTGGTGGCCGATGCCGACGTGGTGCTGGCAATCGGCACCGAACTGGCCGAAACCGATTACGACGTGACCTTCGCCGGCGGCTTCGAGATTCCCGGCAAGTTGCTGCGCATCGACATCGACGCCGATCAGACCGTGCGCAACTATCCGCCGCACGTGGCGTTGGTCGCCGACTCGCGCAACGCTGCGCAAGCGCTGCTCGGTGCGCTGTCGCAGCAGGCGCTGGCTGAGCGACGCAACGATTGGGGCCAGGTGCGGGCAGCGCGTCTGCGCGATGAGCTGGCCGCGACCTGGGACGTGCCAACCCTGGCACAGACCCGTTTTCTGGAAACCGTGCTGCACGAGTTGCCGGACGCGGTGTTCGTCGGCGACTCCACGCAACCGGTGTACACCGGCAACCTCACCTTCAACCCGGAGCGACCACGGCGCTGGTTCAACTCGTCCACCGGTTACGGCACCCTCGGTTACGCCCTGCCGGCGGCGATTGGTGCGTGGCTTGGCGGCAACCTCGAGGGCGGCGCTCGTCCGCCGGTGGTGTGCCTGATTGGCGACGGCGGCTTGCAGTTCACCCTGCCGGAACTGGCCAGCGCAGTTGAAGCGCGCACCCCGGTGATCGTGCTGCTGTGGAATAACCAGGGTTACGAAGAGATCAAGAAATACATGGTCAACCGCGCCATCGAGCCGGTCGGCGTCGACATCTACACCCCGGATTTCATCGGCGTCGCCAAGGCCCTGGGCTGCGCCGCTGAAGCGATCAGCTCGGTTGAGCAATTGCGTGGCGCGCTGCGTGCCGCCACCGATCGTCAGGGCCCGACCCTGATCGAAATCGACCAGACCCAATGGATGCAGGCGGTGGCCCAATGATCAACTTCCCGACCACACTCGACGGCCTGTACATCAACGGTCAATGGTCGGCCGGGCGTGAGCACCTGCGGGTGATCAATCCGGCCACCGAAGCACTGCTGACCACGGTCAATGGCGGCGATGAACGCGCGGTTGATCTGGCCGTCAGCGCGGCCACTGCAGCGTTCAAGAACTGGTCGAAAACCAGCGGTGCCGAACGCGGCGCGATCCTGCGCAACATTGCCAACGGTGTGCGCAACGGGCGTGACCACTTGATGAAGTTGCAGTCGAGCAACAACGGCAAGCCACAGTTCGAAGCGGCCATCGACGTCGATGATGTGATCGCCACCTTCGAGTATTACGCCGGTTTGGCCGAAGGCCTCGACGCACAACTCGACAGCAACGTGGCGCTGCCCAGCGACGATTTCAGTGCGCGTCTGCGCCGTGAACCGTGCGGTGTGGTCGGGCTGATCGTGCCGTGGAATTTTCCGATGGTCACCACTGCGTGGAAGCTCGCACCGGCCTTGGCCGCCGGTTGCTGTGTGGTGCTCAAACCGTCGGAAGTCACGCCGCTGCCGGAGCTGGAACTGGCGGCGATCATCGCTGAATCCGGTCTGCCCAATGGCGTATTCAACCTGGTGTGCGGCACCGGTCTGGCGGTCGGTGCACCGCTGTCGGCGGACCCGCGTATCGCCAAGATTTCCTTCACCGGCAGCAATGCCGTCGGCGTGCAGGTGATGCAGCGTGCCGCCGAAACCGTGAAGGGCGTGAGCCTGGAACTGGGTGGCAAGTCTTCGTTGCTGGTGCTCGAAGATGCCGATTTGGAACTGGCGGTGGAACTGGCTTGCGGCGGCGGTTTCTTCAATGCCGGGCAGATGTGCTCAGCCACCAGTCGCGTGCTGGTCGCCGATGAGCTGGGCGATGAATTTCTTGAGCGTCTGCAAAAGCGCGCGCAAGCGATTCGCGTGGCCGACCCGTTCGACCCGGACGTGGAGATGGGCGCACTGGTCAATCAGGCGCAATACCAGCGCGTGCTCGGCCACATCGACCGTGGTCTGAGCGCCGGGGCGAAGCTGGTGTGCGGCGGCAATCGTCCGGCGGATCTGCCGCGCGGCTATTTTTTGCAGCCGACGGTGTTCACCGACGTGCCCCTCGACAGTGCGTTGTGGTGTGAAGAGATCTTTGGCCCGGTGCTCTGCGTGCGCAGTTTCAGCAGCGAAGCCGAAGCGATTGCCTTGGCCAACGACAGCCAGTTCGGGCTGGTCGCCAGTGTGGTGACGCGTAACGCCGAGACCGCCGACCGGGTCGCCAACGCCCTGCAGGCGGGGCTGGTGTGGCTCAATGCGCCGCAAGTGATCTTCCCGCAGACGGCGTGGGGCGGCTACAAGCAGAGCAGCATCGGCCGTGAATTGGGGCCGTGGGGCCTGGCTGCGTTTCAGGAAATCAAACACGTGATCCGGGCGCTCTGAACGCCCAAAAAAGGTGAGCGCATGCCTCGCAACGAGGCATGCGTCGGTGTCATGGCTTCGATGAGTTTTTATCGATAGTCAGGTGTATTGCACGACCTCAGGATGAACCCGTCGGCTGCGCTGCAGGCCTTTGAATACAAGGCCTGTAGCGGATCCGGCCGCGCGGATGCAACGGTTGCGACCAACCTCATACTTAAAAGAACAAAGGGAGTCCTTCATGGGCGAGCATGATCTGAACAGGCGTCAATTCATTAAAACCGTCGGCGTCGCCTCGGTAGCGGCGGCGGCCCTGAGCATGCCCTTCATCCGGGCCAGCGCCAGCGACACACGGTTTGCCGGCAAGACCTTGCGTTTGCTGACCTGGTCGGATGACACCGGCCTCGCCGCACTGCGCAACATCGCCGCCACGTTCGAGGCCAAGACCGGCGCCAAGGTCATTGCCGACCGCACTGGCAGCACCTCTGAAATGGTCGCCAAACTCAAGGCCGGCGGTGACCGTCCGCAGTACGACATCATCACCCTGGCCGGGGTCGGCGCTGAAGGTCTGGCCGCCGCCGGGCTGCTGGAAAAGCCCGACCTCAACCGCATTCCCAACCTGATCGACGTACCGGAACAATACCGCACCGGCGCCAACGGGCATGGCATCGGTTACCTGCTGTGGTGCAACAGTCTGGTCTACAGCACCCGCACCCTCAAACAGGCTCCGGACAGTTACGCCGCGCTGTGGGATGCCGATCTGGCGCCGAACATTTTCCTGCCGCCGCCGAACTGGACCGAGGCCATGGACCTGATCATCATCGCCGCAAAACTCGCCGGTGGTGATGAACACAACATCGAGCCGGGCTTCAAGAAACTCGCCGAGCTCAAGGATCGCGTGGTCACCCTCGGCGAGAACCCGAACCAGATCGCCGAGCTGTTCCGCACCGGGTCGTTGGACATGGGTGGGCTGTACGCCCCGGCATTCTTCCCCAAGCAGATCCGCGATCCGAACTACGGTCTCGGTGCCACGTTCGGCATGAAGGAAGGTTTCTACACTGACCTGATGCTCTCGGTGATGCCGAAGAACCGTCCGGGCGACACCGACCTGGCCTACGCCTTCATCGATCACTCTCTCGATCCGCTGGTGCAGGGCAAGATGGCCGAAGACATCTTCAACGGCCCGGTCAACGCCAAGGCGATCATCTCCGCCGAAGCGCGCAAGAGCCCGTACATCCTCACCCCGGAGCAGATTGCCGAGAAGGCGATCATGCACGACAACGCCTTCCTGGCGACCGTGCATGACCAATGGATTCGTCGCTATACGGAAATTTTTTCTTCCTGATTTCCGAGGACTGAAGATCTTTTGTGGCGAGGGAGCTTGCTCCCGCTCGGCTGCGAAGCAGCCGCAATCTGAATGGCAACCTTGCGAATGCGTCTAGCCATTCATGGGGCCGCTTCGCGACCCAGCGGGAGCAAGCTCCCTCGCCACAGGGTTTATCCCGGATTTCAATCCTGTTGTTTTTCCATTGACGAGATCATTGCTATGGAACATCAATCCCTGACCCAACCGGTCGGCGCCGCTGACGTGCGTCCGGCGCGCGGTGTTTCGCCGACTGCCCGGGCGTGGTTTTTCCTCACGCCGTCGATGCTGTTTCTCGGTGTGCTGATCGCCGCCAGCCTGCTGGTGCTACGCATGAGCGTCGGCACTAAAGGCGCGGAATGGAGCGGGTTCAGCCTCGCCAGCTACGCGCAATTACTCGAACCCTATTACCTCAAATCCCTGCTGCTGACCCTGCGTCTGGCGCTGATCAGTGCGGTGATCGCGGTGCTGCTGGCGATCCCGGTGGCGTACACCATGTCGCGGCTGACCTCGCCGTTCGTGCGGCGGATTTTTCTCGCGGCGGTGCTGTTGCCGCTGCTGGTCAACCTGCTGCTGCAAAGCTACGGCTGGCTGGTGATTCTCGGCCCGGGCGGAATGCTCAACCAGACGCTGATGGGCCTGGGCCTGATCAAGCGCCCGATCATGTTGCTGTACAACCAGAACGGCGTGCTGATGGGCCTGGTGCAGACTGCGTTTCCACTGGCCGTGCTGCCGATTGCCAGCGCCATGCGCGGTGTTGCGCGCACCTACGAAGAGGCCGCCGCTACCTTGGGAGCCAGTCGTTTTCAGGTGTTCCGTCAGGTGGTGTTGCCGATGAGTCTGCCGGGGATCATCACCGGGGCGACGCTGGTGTTCGCCTACAACGCCAGCAGTTTTGTCGTGCCGTTGCTGCTCGGGGGGCGCCGTGTGCCGATGCTCGCGGTGATGGTGCATGACCAGATCGCGCCGCTGATGAACTGGCCCGCCGCATCGGCGGCCGGGGTGGTACTGATCGTCACCACGCTGGCGATCATGACTTTGTCCGAATACATCACCGGCCGTCGTCGGCGCCTGCTGGAGGCTTCGCAATGAGTACCCTGACCAACAAGCGCATGGCGCTGCTGCCCGGCGACACCGGCAAGTTCGCCGGGATCCTTTCCGGGGTCATTCTGCTGCTGGCGGTGTTGCCGATCCTGACCATGATCGTCATGTCGTTCAGCGGCGCGTCGAACCTCGACTTCCCGCCGAGCAGCTACAGCCTGCAATGGTACAAGGCGGCCTGGCACACCTTCGTTTCGCCGGACGCCAGCGACGTGCTGAGCCTCGGCCAGGCCATGGCCACCAGCCTGCTGGTGTCGTGCCTGACCATGGTCTTCGCCACGCTGATCGCGGTGCCCGCCGCCTATGCGCTGACCCGCTGCGAGTTCCGTGGCAAAGCCGTGGCGCTGCAACTGATGTCGCTGCCGCTGGTGTTTCCGATGGTGGTGTTGGGCCTGGCCTTGCTGCTGGTGTTCGACAGCCTGCCGTTTCACCTGACCACCTCGCGGCTGGTGATTGCCCACGTGATTCTGGCGCTGCCGTTCGTGGTGAAAAACTGCACCGCCGCGATGCTCTCCATCGGCAACGAAGTCGAAGAGGCGGCGCGGATGCTCGGCGCCTCACCGCTGCGGGCGATTGTCGATGTGGTGGTGCCGTTGATGAAGTCGGGGATTCTGGCGGGGATGCTGCTGGCGTTCATCGTCTCGTTCAACGAATTCACCGTGACCTATTTCCTCTACACCATCGACGTCATGACCGTGCCGATCTGGATGTACAGCCGCACCGTGTCATCGCTCGACCCTACCGTGTTCTCGTTTGCCGTGCTGATCGTGCTGATCGACTTCGTCCTGATCTGGGCGCTGGAGAAGCTGGTGGGCGAGGGCGGCGTTTCCTTTTGATTTGAGGTGCAACATGACTGGTCTGATTCTGGAAAACGTCGAGAAATTCTACGGCTCGGCGTGCGCGGTACAAGACGTCAACCTGCATTTGCCGGAAGGCAAACTGGTGTGTTTTCTCGGCCCGTCGGGCTGTGGCAAAACCACCTTGCTGCGGATGATCGCCGGGCTGGAAACCCTCAGCGGCGGTGAGATTCGCCTCGACGGCGAGGACATCGGTCGCACCCCGGCACACCTGCGCAACTTCGGCATGGTGTTCCAGTCGCTGGCGCTGTTTCCGCACATGACCGTTGGCGAGAACATCGCCTACCCGCTGAAACTGCGCGGCGTGAGCAAGGCCGAGCAGCAGACGCGGGTGGTGGAGTTGCTGGAGCTGATCCAGTTGCAAGCGATGATCGACCGGCCGGTGGCGAAACTCTCCGGCGGGCAACGACAGCGGGTAGCGATTGCCCGGGCCATCGCCTCGCGGCCGAAAATCCTTCTGCTCGACGAACCGCTGTCGGCGCTGGACGCCAAGTTGCGCGAGTCGATGCAGGTGGAAATCCGCCAGTTGCAGCAGCGCTTGAACATCACCACGATCATGGTCACCCATGATCAGCGCGAAGCCATGACCATGGCCGACATCGTCGTGGTGCTCGGCGAGCACAAGGTGCAGCAGGTGGGCACGCCGATCGAAATCTATCGGCACCCGGCCAACGAGTTCGTCGCCGACTTCATCGGTTCGGGCAACATCTTTCCGGCCACGGCGCTGGGCGACGGCAAGGTCAGCTTGCCGGGCGGTGACGCGCTGCAAGTGCCGATCTGCAGCAGCATCGAGGCGGGGCAGAAAGTGAAGATGCTGATTCGCCCGGAGGACCTGCAACTGTCCGCGCCACAAGCCACGGCGGGTAATCGCTTGCTCGGCAAGGTGACGTTCGTGCGCGATATCGGCGCGACCATCGAGACCACGGTGGAGTGTTCCGGGGTGACGTTCACCGCGTTGAGCACGCCGTGTCAGGGGATTGGTTTGGGGATCGGGCATCCGGTGTCGGTGACGTTGCCGAGCGAGGCGTGTCGGGTACTCGGTGCCTGATTCTGGATTGAGGTTGTCTTGACTGGCCCCATCGCTGGCAAGCCAGCTCCCACAGGTTTTTCGGGGGTGCACAAATTCTGTGTTCAGCACAAAACCCTGTGGGAGCTGGCTTGCCAGCGATGGCGTCAGCCGATACAACACAACACCTTGATCAGACCGACTGCCGCAACCGCGCCAGATCCCTTAACGGCGGCGCACCAAACAAGCGGCTGTACTCACGGCTGAATTGCGACGGGCTTTCATAGCCCACGCGATAGCCTGCCGCCGACGCTTCCAGCCCTTCAGCCAGCATCAGGCGTCGCGCCTCTTGCAGGCGCAATTGCTTTTGATATTGCAGCGGACTCATCGCCGTCATCGCCTTGAAACGGTGATGTAGGGTCGAGACGCTGAGGTTCACTTCTTTCGCCAGATCATCAATGCGCAGCGGTTGTTCGAAGTTGCCGTTGAGCCATTTGATCGCCTGGCTGATGCGATGGCTCTGACTGTTGGCAATCGCGATCTCATACAAGCGGTGGCCCTGCGGACTGCGCAGCAGGCGATAGAGAATCTCCCGGCGAATCAGTGGCGCGAGCATGGCAATGTCTTTCGGCGCATCCAGCAGTCGCGCCAGACGCAACACTGCGTCGAGCATCGCGCTGTCGATCTTTTCCACATACAGGCCACGCCCGGTCGGTCGGGTCGGCACGCCCATGGGGCCGGCGTCGGCGATCAGTGCGGTGATTTCCGCCGGGTCGATGTCCAGGCGCACAGCGAGGATCGGCTCCTCCGGCGAGACATTCACCACCCGCCCGCTGAGCGGCATCGAGACCGAGACCACCAGGTAATTCAGCGGGTCGTAATTGAAGAACTCATCGGCCAGCCGTACCTCTTTGCGACCCTGGGCCATGATGCACAGCGCCGGTTGCGCCAGCACCGGGGCGAAATCATGGGATTTTGTGTGGCGCGACATGAACAGTGAGCCGATGGCGGTCTGGTAACTGCCGTCGTCGGTGGTGTTGCGGCGGATGATCCCCGCGAGCTCCGCACGCTGTTTTTCCATGTCGGCATCGGGCGGAGACTGGAAACGATCGAATGACGTCATGCGCGGCATCCTCTGCTAAGACGGTGGAATGGGGCAGAGCCTATATTTGTGCAAGCGCCAGCGGTAGACACATCCTGTCAAATGCTTGCCTGATTCTGCATGGGCAGCTTTTGCTTGCCGGCCATCAGCCCGCGACCGCCACCTTACCCCTTGGGTCGAAGACCCCTGTAGGAGCTGCCGAAGGCTGCGATCTTTTGATTTTAAAAACAAAAGTCAAAAGATCGCAGCCTTCGGCAGCTCCTACACAAAAGCGTTGTGACAGCGGTGTGACAGGTTTCTACCCATCGATGCGGGGCGTTTGTGCAGTCTCGCAGGATTGTGCAACGCAGCGGCAGGAATCGACTAACGGCACCTTGCGCGCGGCCCTTAACCTTGGATCCTGTCGCAGCCCGTCCCCCGGCTGCCACGCGACTCCCTGGGAGGGTTGAACATGTCCAAGCAGATTCCCGTCAGTCATATGGCCTTCGTTCGAGCGCGCGCCGGACGCTCCGCCGAACTGGGTGTACGCCTCAGTGCCTTGATCGAACCGTCACGCAACGCCCCCGGTTGCCTGAACTTCGCCTTGCAGCATTCGCAATGCGATCCGGAACTGTGGCTGGTCTCCGGTTTCTGGAGTCATCAACAGGCAATGACTGCGTATTTCAACAGCCCGTCGATGCAGATCTTTGCCGAGCTGGTCCAGGACCTGGTGGTCAACAGCCTTGATTTCCACACCTTCAAAGAGGTGTCGGCGGCGCAGGCGCTCGGACAATGTCCGGCACCGATACACAAACTCGCCGGTTGAGGGTTTAATGTCCGGCTTATTGGTCTGAGCCGGGATGTGTGCCATGGCACGTAAAGAGTTTGAACACTTCGAAGCAGTCTCCGCAGTCGTCCCCGTCGAGTTGGGCGGCAACAAGGGTTATCACGCGGCAATCGCGGTCAAGGCCCTGGTCGATGGCGGTGTGCCACGCTTTCACAAACTGCTGGGTGACCAGGTGTTCCCCGGCGCCATCGCTGCCGATGAGGCTGCCATCAATGAGCTGGATCGCCTCAAGGGTGTCACTGATGACGCCGAGTTGATCTGGTAGTTATTTGACCGCCCCCGGGCGCCACATTTTGAACAGGGCTTCAGGCCCCAACTGGAAATAATCCGCCGGCCCGCCGCCGCGCAGAATCGGTTCTGCCGCGGCGGTGTCGTAGATCCCGTCCTTCAACAGCCACTTGGCGATATGCACGGCAACCACTTCGCCGAGAATCAGCCAGCTCGGCACGGTTTCGCCATCGGCGCGCTGCAACTGAATGATCTGCGTGACCTTGCACTCGAAAGACACCGGGCTTTCGGCGACCCGTGGCACCGCAATCACCTTCGACGCTACGGGCGTCAGTCCGGCCAGTTCAAACTCGTTGACCTGCGGCGCGACCATCGCGCAGCTCTGGTTCATCTGCTCGGCCAGCGGCCGGGTGGCGAGGTTCCAGGCGAACTCGCCGGTCTGCTCGATGTTGTTCAGGCTGTCTTTGCGCCCGACGCTGGAAAAACCAATGATCGGCGGAATGTAGTTGAACGCGTTGAAGAAGCTGTAAGGCGCCAGGTTCAACTGCCCATTGGCATCCTGCGAAGAAATCCAGCCGATGGGGCGCGGGCCGACGATGGCGTTGAACGGATCGTGGGGCAGGCCGTGGCCGTGAGCGGGTTCGTAGAAGTGGATGTCATCGGACATGGATGGAGTTCCTCAAAAGGGCAATCTGAAAGACGCCATAGTGTAAGAGCGCACCGCGTATTTCCAGTCGAACGCTGATCCCACTGTAGGAGCTGCCGAAGGCTGCGATCTTTTGATCTTGATCTTAAAAACAAAATCAAAAGATCGCAGCCTTCGGCAGCTCCTACAGGGGATTTGTATGGATTTCAGAAATTGTGCTGCCCCAGAAATGACTAAGCCCGGCCGAGGCCGGGCTGTGAATGGACTGCTGAAACTTAGCTGATGGCTGCAGCAGTACCGGTCTTGTCGAAGCCGTCAGCCGCGTAAGTGCCCGAGTGGCTGGTTTCGATGGCGGCGCTGGCGCCGGAAATGAAGTCGGCCGATTTGGTTTTGTCCGAACCATCGGCAGCGAAAGTGTTGGCGGCCAATACGGACAGGGTCAGGGCGAGGATCAGTTTGGTTTTCATGTCAGTTACTCCAGATGCGTTGGCGATGTGTCTTGCTTGGATCTAATGCTACGCCAACTAAATTGATTAAAAAGCGCAAATAAATGCTAAAAACAATCGATTAACTTGATATTAAGGGCGGCGCATTCAATTCGCTTTCGTCGTTAGAGCGAGCGCCGCGCAGGTCATCGATCAGGCAGGTGCAGGATGCGGGAGATGCATTAACCGCTAATTAATGGCCTCCTTCGGGCTGTGTGACAGATTTTTCATACATTCCCGACCGGTTTTTCACCGGTGCAACGCCAGTCTGCCCACGGCCAGAAAACCAAGAACCGGCCGTCTCACACTGGAGCTTTGCTTGCGATGAATAAACTGCCTCAAATCACCCTGGCGTTCTGGGTCATGAAAATCTGCGCGACGACCCTGGGGGAAACCGCAGGGGATTTGCTGTCGATGACCCTCAACGTCGGTTACGCCCTCAGCTCGCTGATCCTGATCAGCGTGTTCGTGCTGACCCTGATCACCCAGTTGATGGCCAAGACCTACAAGCCGCTGCTGTACTGGATCGTGATTCTGTCGACCAGCACCGCCGGCACCACCATGTCCGACTTCATGGACCGCACCCTTGAACTGGGCTACGCCACCGGATCGATGATCCTGATTGCGATTCTTCTGGCGATCTTCGCTGCCTGGCGCCTGAGCGGCGATTCGCTGAACGTCAGCAAGGTGCAAACCTTCCGCGGCGAGATGTTCTATTGGATGGCGATTCTGTTTTCCAACACCCTGGGGACCGCGCTCGGCGACTACCTGGCCGATGATTCGGGCCTGGGTTTTGCCGGTGGCGCGCTGCTGATCGGCTCGACCATTGCCGTGGTGGTTGCGCTCAAATACTTCACCAGGATTTCGACCGTGGTCTTGTTCTGGGTGGCGTTCGTGCTGACCCGGCCGTTCGGTGCGACCTTGGGCGACCTGATGACCAAATCCCATGAAAAGGGTGGCCTGGACTTCGGCACCATCGGCTCGTCGGCGGTGCTGGCAGGGATTCTGCTGGTGATGATTGTCGGCGCGTCGTATGCGCAGAAGCGTTATGGCAAGCCGCCGGTTGCCGAGTTGACTTGATACCGAGTCGCCCCAATCGCTGGCAAGCCAGCTCCCACAATGAGCGGTGATGTTCACCAAATCTGTGTGCACCACCTGAACCTGTGGGAGCTGGCTTGCCAGCGATGAGGCCACCACAGCCACCATTGCAGTGGCTGTGAAAACCCGATCAGTCAGTCACGATCCGCGAATGTTTCTGCGTGTCTTTCATGGTGATATACACCAGCAGCGACACCGCGATGCACGCGGTCACGTACCAGTAGTAACCGGTTTCCATGCCGATGCTCTTGAACCACAGTGCGATGTATTCGGCGGTACCGCCGAAGATCGACACGGTCAGTGCGTACGGCAGGCCGACGCCCAGCGCGCGGATTTCGGTCGGGAACAGCTCGGCCTTCACCACGGCGTTGATCGAGGTGTAGCCGCTGACAATGATCAGTGCCGCCATGATCAGGAAGAACGCGCCCCACCAGGTCTGGATGGTGTGCAGGGTCATCAGGATCGGCACGGTGAAGATCGTCCCGAGCACACCGAAAGCGATCAGGATCGGACGCCGGCCGATTTTATCCGACAGGCCACCGATGATCGGTTGCAGGCACATGAACAGGAACAGCGTGGCCGCGGAAATGGTGGTGGAGTCGGAGATGCTCATGCCGACGGTATTCACCAGGTATTTCTGCATGTAAGTGGTGTAGGTGTAGAACGCCAGCGTACCGCCCATGGTCAGGCCGACCACGGTGAGCAGCTCTTTCGGATGGCGCAGCAAGGTGCGCATGGCGCTTTCCTTGGACTTCTCTTTCTTGGTGAACGACTCGGTCTCTTCCATGCCGCGACGCAGGTACAGCGCAACGATCGCGCACAACGCGCCGATGGCGAACGGAATACGCCAGCCCCACGCGTACAGCTGTTCGGTGGTCAGCAGGTTCTGCAGCACGATCAACACACCCAGCGCGATGAGCTGGCCAGAGATCAGGGTCACGTACTGGAAGCTGGAGAAGAAACCGCGACGTTCCTTGGTCGCCATCTCCGACAGGTAGGTGGCCGAGGTGCCGTATTCGCCGCCCACCGACAGGCCCTGCAGCAAGCGCGCGAAGACCAGCAGGATCGGCGCGCCGATGCCGATGGTTTCGTAGTTCGGGCTGAGGGCGATCAGCAAGGAGCCGAAGCACATCAGGTAGACCGAGGCCATCAAGGCTTTCTTGCGACCGACCTTGTCGGCGTAGAGGCCCATCAGCCAGCCACCGATCGGACGCATCAGGAAGCCCACGGCGAAGATCGCGGCGGTGTTCATCAGTTGCGCGGTGGTGGAACCGGCGGGGAAGAAGGTCTTGGCGAAGTACAGCGAGAAAGCGGCGTAGACGTACCAGTCGTACCACTCGACCATGTTGCCGACCGAGCCGCTGAAGATCGATTTGATCCGGCTGGCGGTGGTTCTTTCTTTGGCGGGCGCGGCAGCCGACCCAAGGGGCAGGGCGTTGGAGTTATCCATTGAAGGATCCTTCGTTTAATTGTTTTTGTGGAGCGCGTAGAAACGCAGCCTGCAGGGGCTATAGCAGGAGCTGTGCCAACGGAGGGAGGGCCGGTTTAGAGGGGGCGGCAGGACTTTATGAGCGGAAATCCGCTTATGGCTGGATTGTGGTGAGCGGAAAGTCGCTCATTCAGGCTGATGGATAAATGTTGCCTGCGCGGGCCTCTTCGCGGGCAAGCCCGCTCCCACAGTGGTCGGTGGTGTTCACACATTCTGTGTTCAGCACAAAACCCTGTGGGAGCGTGGCTTGCCCGCGAAGAGGCCCGATCAGACACTGCAAAACTCAGCTGCCCGAAACAAACATCTCCCGATTCAACCCATGCCGCTGCAGCTTTTCATTGAAGGTGCGGCGCGGCAGCTGCAATTCTTCCAGCACCGCTTTCACATCGCCCTTGTGCCGGGTCAACGCTGCACGCAGGCACTGCGCTTCAAACGCTTCCTGCTGCGCAGCGAGGGATTGGCCGGGGTCGATGTCCTGCACCGGCTCATCCAGCCCCAGCACCTGCCGCTCGGCAACGTTCGCCAGTTCCCGCACGTTGCCCGGCCAGTCGTGGCTGAGCAGGTGACTCAATTGCGCTCCGGAAAGAGGCGCAAAGGTGCGGCCCAAACGCTGGGCGGCGTTGAAGGCGAAGGATTCGAACAGCAGCGGAATGTCTTCGCGCCGATCACGCAGCGGCGGCAGCCGCAGCTCGGCGACGTTCAGGCGATACGCCAGGTCTTCGCGAAAACGTCCGGCCCGGGCCTCATCCAGCAGATCCGGTTTGGTCGCGGCGACAATCCGCAGATCGACACGAATGCTCTGGTTCGACCCGAGGCGCTCCAGCTTCTGTTCCTGCAACACCCGCAGCAGTTTCACTTGCTGGGCCAGCGGCATGCTTTCGATTTCATCGAGAAACAGCGTGCCGCCGTCGGCGTATTCCAGCTTGCCGATACGCTTGCCGGACGCTCCGGTGAACGCACCACTTTCGTGACCGAACAACTCGGCTTCGAACAACTGCTCGGGAATCGCCGCGCAGTTCAGCGCCACGAAGGGCTTGTCAGCGCGCGGGCCGAAATCATGCAGGCAGCGGGCGATCAGTTCCTTGCCGCTGCCGGTTTCGCCGCGGATCAACACGTTGACCGGCAGCGCCGCCAGATCCAGCACCTGGCGGCGCAAGGTCTGCATGCCACGGGACACGCCGAGCAGCGTCGCATCGAGGCGGGCGCGGTGGTCGGCCTGCGCGTGCAAGGCGCGGTTTTCCAGGACCAGCCGACGCTTGTCGAGCGCGCGGCGCAGGCTGCCAAGCAGGGTGTCCGGGCTGAACGGTTTTTCGAGGAAGTCGTAGGCGCCGTCACGCATGGCTTCGACTGCCATCGGCACATCGCCGTGACCGGTCAGCAGAATCACCGGCAGATCGGCATCACGTTTCTGCACTTCGGCCAGCAACTGCAGACCACTGAGCCCGGGCATGCGTACATCGCTGAGGATCACCCCGGGAAAGTGCGCCGGCAGTGCCGCCAGGCAATCTTCGGCGCGGCTGAACAGCTGCACCTCGAATCCCGAAAGACTCAGCCATTGCTCCACGGCGTTGCGAATGCTGCTTTCGTCATCGACCACCATCACTGAATTGAGCATCAGAGGTGTGCCTCCAGATCGATCGGCAGGGTCAGGGCAAGCACCGCGCCGGCTTCGCCATTTTCCGCGCTCAGACGCCCACCGGATTCGTGCACGATAGCGAAGGATACCGCCAGCCCGAGGCCGAGTCCGTCACCCACCGGTTTGGTGGTGAAGAACGGGTCGAACACCTGATTCAGGTGTTCTTCGGCAATCCCGCCGCCATTGTCGATCACACTCAGGCGCCACAGCTGTTCGTCGGCTTCCAGGCGGATTTCCAGACGCTTGCACGGCTTGCCCTGCATCGCATCGAGGGCGTTGCGCAGCAGGTTGATCAGCACCTGTTCGAGGCGGATCGCATCACCCCGCACCCACGCCGGACGCGTCAGGTGCAGCACCAGGCTGACCTGTTCATCGCGCAGTCGGGCGTCGAGCAATTGCAGCGATTGATCGACCACCGTCGCCAGATCCAGGCGTTCGCGCAGGCCGCTGGGGCTCTTGCGGGCGAAGGTTTTCAGGTGGCCGGTGAGCGACGCCATGCGCGTGAGCATGTCGTCTACCGGTTTGAGCGCCTTGTAGGCGTCATCGACGCGGCCATGCTCGAGCAGCAGGCGCAGGGTCGCCAGTTGCATGCGTTGCGCGGTCAGCGGTTGATTGATTTCGTGGGCCAGGGCGGCGGACATCTGCCCCAGCGCCGCCAGTTTGGCCGATTGCACCAGACCGTCTTGCGCGGTGCGCAGGTCGCGGGTACGTTCCTCTACCAATTGTTCGAGTTCTTCGCGGTTGCGCTGGCGGACTTTCGACAGGCGCCAGCGCTGATTGAGGAACAACAGCAAAAACACCAGCGCCAGCCACACACCCGCAGCCGCCAGCCCGGCGTTGCGCAAGTCTTCGAACGCCACCTGCGGGCGGCGCAGCAGGTGCAGGGTCCAGCCTTCGGTGGTCAGCGGCAGCGATTCCCACAAGTAATCCGCTGTTCCGTCCGGGCCTTCGACCCGGCGCAAGTCGCTGTTGTCGTCGAAGTGACGCAGCGACAAATGCGTCAGCGGGATCAGCGATTGTTTGTCGTACTGGCGCGTGCGCTTGATCTCGTCCATGTCGCGGCTATCCAGCGGCCGTAACGAGCGATAGCGCCAGCCAGGCTGGTTGGCGATGAAGATGATCCCGCGCGCATCGCTGACCAGCAGCGTGTCACTGCCCTGGCTCCATTCGCGTTCAAGCTCGGGGAACTCCAGCTTGACCACCATCGCCCCGAGGAACTCGGCGTTGTCGCCGAGCACGGCGCTGGACAGAAAATAACCGGGGATGCCGCTGGTCACGCCCACTGCATAAAAGCGCCCGCTGCCCTGAGTGCGGGTCTGGCTGAAGTACGGACGAAAACCGTAGTTGTGGCCGACGTAACTGCTCGGCAGGCGCCAGTTGCTGGCGGCCACCGCAAGGCCAGTGTGATCGAGCAGTTCGAGGGTCGAAGACTGCGCCGCGCCGTTGATCTGCTCCAGCTTCAGATTCAGCACGCTCTGTTGTTCCGCACCTACCGGCCCGGCCAGCGCGCCGCGCAATTGCGGATCCAGCGCCAGCACGGCGGGCAGGGCGCGGTAGCGGTCGATCAGGGTATGCAGTGAATTGGCATACAACGCCAATTGCTGGCTGGCGCGGGTGGCGTCTTCCTCCAGCGCCTGACGCTCGGCGTGGCGGATGGCAAGGGTCGCGGCGATGGCCGTACCGGCAATGATCAGCAGGGTGTACAACGACAAACGCAGGGTACGAGAAGTCGGCAGCATGCTGGACTGATGAATAAGGGGACGGGCGGGCACGATAGCATGGGGCCGGCGATCCTGTTCGCTTCATGTGTCAGCGGATCAGACCGCAGTGAACTGACGGGATCTGGAGCGCAATAGAGTGCGCGTGTATTCCAGCTCGTTGATCACGGCCGCCGTGGCATGCCATAGATTGTGCGGTGTATCGCCTTCGTTTCGGCCCAATAGCCCATAGGTATTGATTGCCGTCAAACCTGCGCTTTCGAAGGCTTTTTCGATATCGAGCATGTTGGCAGACAAATAATCGATCAGGCCGCTCGCATTGGCGATGCCCTTGGCCATTTTTTCAGCGCTGAGCTCATGACTGGCTCCGGCGATTTCATGGCCTATTTCAATTGCACCCAACAGTGCCCCCGCCGTGGCGCTGATTTCAGCGGCAGCTTGCGGCAGCATTTCCTTGGCGCCAACACTGATCAGAGTCGACGCCACTTCCTTGGAGCCTTTGAGCACGCCCTTCTGCGTATCGGGGATCATTTTCGCGTACTTTTGCTGCAGGTAATTGATCGGTGCCATGGTTTTATATTCGGCTTTCTCGACAATTTTTTCTTTGGACAGACGGCTGGCCTTGAATTTGACAGAAGCGCTGGTGCCGGTGCGTTCTGCGGCGTAATCCCACAATCCGCTGATCAGTTTCTTCGCGCCAATGCCCATTGCAACCCCTACGACGTTACCTGCGCCGGGAGCGACGGCGCCCAGCGCCTGGGCGCCGATACCGACCAGAATGCCGCCGCCGTAAGCCACGACTTGGCCGGTCAGGTGTACACCGGTGCGGCGCAGGACGGCCCCGGCAAATTGCCCCGTCGAGCGCTGGTTGAGTACCTGTTGCTGGGCATCCAGACCGCGACGCAGCGACAGCGCCAGAATGTTCAGGTGACGTTCGACCTGATGCGACAGGTTTGCCCGAGCCCGGTACTGCTGCTTTTTCTCTTTGCTCAGTGCCTTTCTCTGATCGCGTTGAGCGGGTGTTTCGAGAAACCCGTCCAAGGTCTGGCCGTCGGTGTCGATGTGGCCAATCGGATTGTTGGCGACAAAGGCATACAGGTTCAGCCCGTCGATATCCAGGGCCGGATCAGCGCTGACCCAGCGTTGCAACCACGGTGCGTAATAGCGTGCGCCGTAGTAGTAAAGGCCGCTGCTGTCCATTTCCCGGCCTGAATAGCGAATGGTTTTATAGCCGACTTCCAGCGTCGAGCGAGTTGCCAGCCAGGCGGTTCCACCAAATGCGTAGTAATGCTCCAGGCTGATGACGTCAGCCTGCCGATCAAGCTCCAGTGCGCAGGAGCCAAGATGGTCATCAAGGTTGAAGCGCAGTTGATCGGCTTCGATGCCGGGCGGTCGGCCACTGAGCCAGTGCAGGCAACGCGCCCCTGGAAGAATGATGACGTGCAGTTGCTGGCCGTCGCTGCGGCTGTGGATTTCCAGGCCTGGCAGGTAGCGTACCTCGTGACGGTGGGTGACGGATGGGGTGTGGCTCAGCGCGCACTTGTAGGTCCGCTCACCTTGGCTGTAGCGGTAGGTTTCATTGTCGTCGGACAAGCCGTTGCTGTGTTGCAGCAAGGTAACGCGGATCAGTTGATCACGACTGTCCCACGCCAGAGGCTGAGCGCCGGGTTGCAGTCTCAACTGGTTACCGTGCTCGTCGAAGTGATCGCTGAACACCGGGTCGGGATCACCGGATTTGCAGCGCACCCCACGATTACTGTTCGGGTCGATCTTCATCAGTTGAGTGAAATTGTGGCCTTCGCGCACATGCACAAGCTCGACGAGGTTGTTTCCCGCGTCATATGCATAATGTTCGGTGTAGTTGTAGCGTCTCCCTGGATCGACAGGCTGTGTCGGTTGCGGTAAACCGGGCGCCTGCTGCGGGATCTCGCCTTCGAAGCCAAGACTTTCGATCAAACGATAAAGCGAGTCGTAGACAAAGAGACGGACGCCATCGACGCGCTGATTGGCAAAATACACCGTGGCCAGGGTGCGGTCTTCGATACGCAGGACATTGCCGACCGGGTCGTAGGTGTAGCGCAAGTCCTGCAGCGGTTTTTCCTGATCCTTGCCGGCCAACAGCTTCAGCAGCCGACCGTCAGCGGGATCGTATGCGCGGCGGCTGCGAACACCATTGCCGGCCAGTTGTTCCAGCGGCTGACCCGAGGCGTTGTACGTGGCAGCGTCGAGCACCGGTTGTGCCGCGTCAGCCCCGGCTATCCACAGTGATACCCGACTTAACTGGCCGGCGACATCGTAGCTCGAGCGTTGTCGGTGACCACCGGCATCGGTGACTTGCACCACATTGCCGTGCGCGTCGAAATCCATACGAGTGATGAACGCTGCCGTCTCGCCAGACAGCGTACGGGTTTCACCCAAGGCCTTGCCATGCAGGTTGTATCCGTCGACCACCACCGTGGCGCCCGGGTCGGCGCTTTCGCTCAGCTCACCGCGCAGGTTATGCCCGGGGTCGGCATTGTGGTCGGCATAGCTGTAGCGCTCGACATCGTCTTGCGCATTTTCAGTGACGGCGATCAACCGCATCAGCGGGTCGTATCGATAGTGCCATTGCTTGCCGCGCTGGTCGTGGCGTTGCAACACTTCATTGGCCAGACCGGGCAGATTGACGCGCCAGCCGGAGTCGACGCTGTCGACTCTCAGTCGTTCGCCGTCCAGACGGTAGGCGGTGGTCAGGCAGGGCTCTGGGAGCCGTGGGTCATATTGTTCGATCAGACGGCCGTGGGGGTCGTAACATTGGCGGCTGGTCAGGCATTGGACTTCGGCGTCCACCACCGCCCGCAGATAAGCAACGGTTCTGACCGGCAGCCCCCTGGGATCGTGAGCCGACAGGGTGGGCGTTCGCCAGTGCACTGAAGAACTCATGCCCGCCCCTCCGTGAAACGGATCATTCAGGCTGCCTTTTTCCGGGTTCGGCGCTGCGCCAGCAAGAACTGATTGTCAGTAGTGCCCATCGCTTTGTACGCCGTCATCATGTCTTGAGAGCGCTTGATGTTGGACAGCGTAAAACGGGTCAGACGACGCAGGTCTGAGCGAGAGATGGGGGCCAGGGTCTCTGCCGATGTCATATGGTTGATGTTCGGCAAGGAGTTGGCCGGGTAAACGATGTCGGTGCCCAGCGCATCGAATGCATTTTCAGCCCAGCCGGCGCGTTGTTCTACCGCCGTTTTCCAGTCATCGAGCATTGTGTCTATTTTCTTGATCTTTACCGGATCAAGGCGGTTTTTGATGTCTTCTGCTTCTACTGCCCGGGCAAACATGTTCAGTGCTGCGGGGATGATCGATATCCACGAAGCCATGAGCCGGCCCATCACGAAGGAGGGGTTGAGTACCGCATCAAGGCCCGGATGAATCAGGTTGTCCTTCACGTCTCGCCAAGAGTTGATTTCCTTGGCGCCCTCTCTGATGCCCAGCCCGTGATCAATGGCCTTGACCGAGATCTGCGAGGTTTGCGGAATCAGTGGGCCCGTTCTGAAACCAGCGCTGTCGGCTATCGGATCGATCATGGCTGTGGCGGAGTCGCCGCCTATATTGCCGCCGATCACCCCGCCGGTGGTGGTGTAGGGTGTGGTGCCAGGTACATTGGGCATGATCAGGTCAACCTGCTTGCCGCCTGCGACACCGCCCTCATAGCCGACGACCCCTCTCACGACTTCTCCTGCCATGTTCAGTGCCAGATTCATTGCCACACCCTCCTCATGGAGAATGTTGTGGATTTGCCCCGCCACCTGCGTGGAGTGTCCCTGGAGCCTTGAAAGAAAGGCTGAATACAGCATGATCACACTTTCCTCCCTGCTGTTCCCGTCAGGGTCCACATAGCGCAGCGGATTGTTACCGACGAACGCAAACCGGTTCGGCCCATCGACATCTCCCGCCGGATCCGCACTGACCCATCGTTGCAACCACGGCGCGTAATACCGCGCACCGTAGTAATACAAACCGCTGACATCCATTTCCTTGCCTGAATAGCGCAGCGTCTTGTAGTCAACCTCAACAGCCGAGTTCGCGCTCATCCACGCGGTCGCACCGAACGGGTAATAGCCTTCGTGGCTGATCAGGCGTGCCTGCTGGTCCAGTTCCATCACGCAGGAGCCCAAGTGATCATTGAGGGTGTAGCGCAGCTGGTTGTCGGCAACGCCCGGCGGTTTTCCGCTGAGCCAATGCAGGCAAACGACATGGGCACCGCCGGTGGCGAGGCTGATGACGTGCAATTGCTCTGCGTTGTCCTTGCTGCGGATCTCCAGTCCGGGCAGGTAGCGCACTTCGTGGAAATGCCGGGTAGAACCGTTGTAGGTGTCATGGCGTTTGTAGACGCGCGCGCCTTGGCTGTAGTGATAAAACTCGGCGTCATCCGCGCCGTTTTCGCGTTGGACCAGGGTCACCGAGGCCATTTGATCGCGGGCGTCCCAGCGTAATGTCTGTCCCGGTTGCAGGGCCATCAGGTTGCCGTGGCGGTCGAATAGCTGATCGAAATCCGGAGCGGGGTCACCTTCTTTCCAGCGCACACCGCGATTACTCGCAGCATCGATACGCATCAACCGGGTCTGGCAGGCGCCGTCGCGCACATGACACAGTTGCGTCAGGTTGCCGCCGTGATCGTAGGTATAGGTCTGCAGGTAATTGCGTCGGTCGTTGGGGTCGCTCGGTTGCGGTCGGCCGGGGAGGTCGTCGGGTGCTGCGTCGTCGTAACCGCTGGCGCTGATCAGCCGATACAGCGAGTCGTAGCTGAAGGTGCGTTCGCCGTCGACCCGCTGATTGGCGAAATGGCGGGGCGTGAAAGCGTGGTCGAGGATCCGGGTCGGATTGCCGACCGGGTCGTATTCATGCTCGAAGTCCTGCAGGGGCTGCTGCGCACCTTTCTGTGCCCATTGCCGTTGCACAAGCCCGGTGTCCGGCTCATAACGCCAGTAGCGGCTGACACCATTGCCGGCATGCTGCGCGATGATCTGTCCGGCGGCGTTGAAGTGCGCGTCGAGCAATACCGCTTGCCAAGAGTTGTGTCCGGCCAACTGCAGTTGCAGATGCTTGAGCTGACCCGCGAGGTCATAGCGCGATTGCTGGCGGTGGCCGCCGGCGTCGGTCTGTTCCAGCACCGCGTCCAGCGGGCTGAAGATGCGCTGGGTGACAAATTCCCGGGCATCGGTATAGGTGCGCCGTTCACACCGCAACTGACCGGTCAGGCTGTAGTTGTCCAGGTACAGGGTGCCGGACGGGTCGAGCTGTTTCAGCAATCGTCCGCGCTGATTGTGATCGGCCGGGGCACTGGCATCGGCATAGGTGAAGGTGTCGCTGAGCGGGTCGGCGCTGTTGCTGATCGACACCAGGCGCAGCAACTCATCGTAGCGGTTGCGCCAGTGCACGCCGCGTGCGTCCCAGCGCTGCAAGACTTGCCCCGCCAGCCCGGGCAGACTCAGGCGCCAGCCGGCATCGACGTTGCTGACCTTGAGTGGCTGGCCGTTGAGGTCGTTGAGGTGGGTGATAGTCGGACCGTTCAGGCGTGGATCGAACTGCGCCACCAGATGCCCGGCCATATCGTGCTGTTGCCGCGTCACCAAGGCCACGGCCGGTTCATCAGCCCGTGCGCGCAGGTAGGCAACCTGACGCAGCGGCAAGCCGCGACTGTCGATCACGAGGAGCGACGGCGTGCGCCGATGGAGATTAGCGTTCATCAGTGCAGGGTCCAGGGTGATGCCGGCTTCGACTCGACGGATTCGTCGGTGTCGTTGAAGTCTTCACTGGTCTGATACCACGGATGATAAGTCTCGCGAGAAAAATAGCCCTTGGCGTTGATCAACTTGACCGGACGCCCGAGCGGGTCATAGAACAGTTGATCGAAGTAGCCGTACCGTCGTAGCGATTGATCATTGACGTAGCCGTGAGTGTCGGCAAAAAACGGCCGGAACTGCCGCACCGCCAGGCCCTTGTTGTTGTATTCGACCCGGGCGCTGACCCGCCAGCGTGACTCGGCGTGTTCCTCGCGCAGCTGTCCGCGATCGACGATCAGCGACCCATCAGCGGCCACCGCACAGGCGATGCCGGGTTCGACCCGTTGCAGGGTTTGCAACGCGCGGCCAAAACCGTCCACGTAGCTGATGATGATCTGCACCTGTGCCGCCACCGGATCATCGGGATAACGGTCGGCACTCAGCGTCACGCTGTGCACCGGTATGCGCGCAACCGCGTCGATGAACTCACGCAGTGCCTGTTCGGCGGATGTCGGCGCTGTCAATTGCGCCAGCCGTCGACGCGCGCTGGCGCGAATGTGCAGGCTCGGCAACACATCGCCGCTGGCCAGCCATTGGTCAAGCAGCTGCGGCGTTGCGTTGATCGTCGCAGGCAACCGTCCCATCCAGCTGAACAAATCCCTGTGCAAGGTGCTGGCCGCTTTTTGTACGGTCGCTTGCGGGTTGGCGATGGCGGCGTCCGGGCCTGGATCTACTGGGCGGACGTATTCGTCGAGCGGTCGAAAACCGGCAGCGACAGCGTTTTCTGTGCCATGGAAACTGGTCGCAAAAGGTTGGCCGGAAGGTGCATAAAGCGCTTCCTGGATGTTCTCGTTGGCATCGATGATGCGCACGGGCTGCAGGGCATGGCGATCGTATTCGCAGCGGGTGATGCAGCCATCCGGCAGTTCGACGCTGATGACCAACAGGCGATACTCGTCGTATTGCGCCTCGGTCCAGCCGTGGCTCAGGGTTTCGCGGTACTCAAGGACCCGGAAGAAATCCTTGGCCTCGGCGTACTTCGCGTAGTTGTAATGCGCGGACCAGAGGCTTTCTGCGTCCGCATTGATCGCCGAGTCTTCGAACAGCAACGCCATCGGTGTGTAACCGATGTTCGCCAGCTCCTGCAGGATATCGAACGGTGGCGGCACAACGTCGTAGGCGGCGAGGGCCGTCTTGTCAAAGCTGGCCATTTCCAGCGGCGCTTTCAGCGCTTCGAATTGCGCCGAGCCATCGGGCAGCAGACTGCCGTCCTCTTTGTTGATATAGCGCTGCACGGATTGCCCGGTCAGCACCCGCAGGGCATTCCACTCGGGCGAGCGGACATGCTCTTTGAGTAATTCCCATGTCACCTGTTGCGGATTGAGGCCCGACGGCAGATCACCTTTGGGCAGCGCCAGCGCATTGCTGCGTTGCTGCCAGGGCAGGCCCAGCCGCCATTGATAGAGCTTGTCGTCCAGATCAATCGCGCGCGCGCGTGTTTCGTTGATATAAAACGACTGCTGCGCCGGGTCATGCGCGTCCCGCCACCACTGTTGCTCGTCGGGGTCGCTGAAAGGCGGCGGGTCACCGGGCAGGCGCCGTCGTGCATAACTGATGGTCAGGCTGTGCGTGGCGTGGCCGTATTCGCTGCTGTTGAGCAACACTTCATGCCGGCACAACGGGTCGTCAATGAAACCATCGTACTGATAGCTGAGTTTTTCCAGGGTCTGCACCAGCAGCACGGCTGCCGCTCCCTGCCGACCTGTGGGCTGGACATCTCGTACCCGATAACGAAACTCTTCTACCGCACAGAGCCGTGTATTGGCCGGCTCGTCAGTGCCGGTCCAGGTTTCGATGCGGGCGACGGCGCCGACCAGCGCGCGCGCGATTGTATGGCGTACGCCTTCGTCCTCTGGCGTTACGGGTTCATCGTATTCATCGCCGGGGTGATAGCGACTGAAGACGGTGGGTCGCAAATCAACTGCGTCACGATCACCGCCGAAGTAGCCGTGCCTTGACCGATCCATCGCCTGCCCGGTCAAGAACCAGGTACAGACCCGCACCGGTGCTGTGAAGCCAACGTCGTCATCGCCCGCCGCACGTTCACTGTCGCTCTGCTGCAGGTGACCGAAACCTCGAAACTCACGCTCGATACTGTCGTAGACGCCTTCGCGATAGAGGCACGATTGCGTCAGGCAATTGCCGGTGATTTCATCCAGTTGGCGTTGCCGGCTGACGACTTGAACCGCGAACGGTAAATGGCAGACCGGTATTTCTCCGGGATGATCGGTGAGCCACTGCTGTTTTTCATCCAGCCATTCCTGGGCAGAGCTGCGATAGACCACTTGCGTGGCGCAGCCCATGTTGTTGTTGCTAGCGGTCAGCAAGTAAGGCTTGGCCGCGACGAAGTCGTAGCGCCAGTGCTGCGGGGTCATGTGCGGCACCGTCAGAATCAGGCTGGCACAACCCAGGCCTTGCAGGTCGGCGAAACTGACCTGACACAGGCGGTCGTAACTCACGCCTTCCGGCCACGGCACGAAGACGGGCGTCTGTTCCAGGCCTTTGCCGCCGCGATTGAGGTAGATCTCGAAGCCGGCGGTTTTCAGATAAAACAAGGCCGGTGCGCCGGAGCCGTCGATGTCGGCGATCCGCAGTTGTTCGACGTTGAATTCGCCATACAGGAAGGGCAGGGCACTGATCACCCGGCCTTGGCCGAATTTGCCATGCCCCAGATTGGGCCAGGATTTGATTTCGTTGTGCCGGATCCGGCACAGCTCGCTCATGTCACTGCCGAGCATGTTGCCCAGAAACACCAGTTCTGTGGGGGCGTTGCCGAACAGCGGCAGACTGTCCTCATCGTCTTCGCGAGGCACGTCTTCGGCGCTGGAAAATCCCTGCTCCCGGCGGTTGGCATACAAGCGCACCGCGCGCGGACCGATCAGTGCCAGTGAGTTGAGGCCATCACCGACCAGGTCGCCGAGCTGCGAAAGCGTGTTGAAAAATTCCAGCGGCATGCCGTTAAACGCGATGAATGGCGCCCAACTGCGGTCGGCATTCAACGTGCGATATCCGCTGATGCCCGGTTGGGCAACGCTCCAGTCCAGTCGTCCGTTGCCGGTCAGGTCGAGCAAGATTTGCCGGGCGGCGCCGTCGCGTCTGGCCACCGGGATCTGTTCCAGTTCAGTCCAGGGCGCATAGGTGATGGCGTCAGGTCCCGCCATTGCACGAAGCGGTTCGCGGTAATACCAGCACTGCTCGTAGCGGCAGAGAAATCCCGGTACACCTTCGCCGTACAGATCGACGCACTGGTAAAACTGCCCATCCTCGATGCCTGGCACAGTGTCTTCGGCGAACATCTGTGTGGGGATTTTATTGATCTCGAAGGGCGAATAGTCAAACTCCACCGGCGGTGTCGTCTCCAGCGCGCCGCTGGCATCGAAGGCCTGATAGTGAGCGGCGTTGATCCGGTTGTAAGTCCACGGATCAGAGGGCGACGGGTATTCGAGCAGCAGCCGCCGCACCAGCTGTGGATCCGCACCGGCAGGTCGCGAGAAGTTGTGGAACATCAGGATTTGTCGGCACAGGCGCCGCGTACCCAGCTCGAAACCCTGACCGAAGGTGGAGAACGGATCCCGGCGTTTATCCCAGACAGCCAGGCTGTCGCCAGCGTACACGGGAGCCTCCGTCAGTGAACGGGTGCGCTCGCCGTAGTCGAGCAACAGATGAAAATGCCAATCCAGTTCGGCCGGATCGTCCACGGTCCAGCTGTACAAATGCTGGCTGGCCGTGACATTGCCATAGAACACCGCGTGCAAGTAACGCTGGGCGCGGTAATCGTGAATCGGGTCGAGGTCCTGATCATCGGCCAGATAGACGAAGCAGATGTGCTCGCCAAGCGCATTCATGCTCTCGCACAGCAACCAACTGCCGACGCGATGTGCATCGTCCGGATCGGCCCGGCGCGAGGCGCTGGTCTTGCCGTATACGTGCAGCGAACCGTCCGCGCCGTGTATCAGCCAGAAGGGTGGCTCCTCTGGTTCACCCTGCGCAGAGACCGGCTGCCAGCGTTCGCGCAGGGTAAAGTCGCTCTCTACCCGTGGCCAGAAGCGCACCACGTTATGAGCGCCGACGGGAATGGCGTTGTAGCTGTCTTCTACACGTGACTTTAGTGTGCCGTCACTGTTCAGTTCGGGGTGCCAGACTTCACCATCGTCACCGATGATTTCATCGAGATCGCTATAACGCGGTACACCTTTTTGAGTACGACGGCTGATCTGTCCAATGCCCAGGCTCCAGCCGATGCCGAACGGCCCGTTGCCGGCCTGGCTGCTGTAAGTCAACGTGAGTTGTGGATCCCAACCGCGTCCGGCGGACAAAGGCAGCGGCAGTTCAAATGAAGCCGCGCCAGTGGCACCCACTGCCCCCCAGCTTTTGCCGATCGTTGTGATCGATGCACTGCTGGCGATGGACGGGGTGATGATGCTCAGCTCTTGATCGGCCATGGTCGGATCCATTGCACACGTGACACACGTGAGTGCACAGACGCTACCAACAAGTAGGGAGTACGTAACCTGTCAGATCTGACAGGTGCCAAAGGGCTATTGATGTGCTGGGTACAAAAAAGGCCGGCCCGTCACAGGACGGGCCGGCCTTGTTCATGGCTATGAAGCGCTTACTGCACTTCTACCGCCAGGCTTTCGGCGATTTTCTGTTGCCAGATCGCCGGGCCGGTGATGTGTACCGACTCACCGTTGCTGTCCACCGCGACGGTGACTGGCATGTCCTTGACCTCGAACTCGTAGATCGCTTCCATGCCCAGTTCGGCGAAGGCCAGCACCTTGGATTTCTTGATGGCCTGGGCCACCAGATAAGCGGCGCCGCCCACGGCCATCAGGTACACAGCCTTGTTGTCCTTGATCGCTTCGATCGCGGTCGGGCCACGTTCGGACTTGCCGATCATGCCCAGCAGACCGGTCTGCTCAAGGATCTGACGGGTGAACTTGTCCATCCGCGTCGCGGTGGTCGGGCCAGCCGGGCCCACCACTTCGTCACCGACCGGATCCACCGGGCCGACGTAGTAGATGAAGCGACCTTTCAGATCCACTGGCAGGGTTTCACCCTTGTTCAGCATCTCGACCATACGCTTGTGCGCCGCGTCGCGGCCGGTGAGCATCTTGCCGTTGAGCAGGACGGTTTCGCCCGGCTTCCAGCTCTGCACTTCTTCCGGGGTCAGGGTGTCGAGGTTGACGCGACGGGCCGACGGGCCGGCTTCCCAGACGATTTCCGGGTAGGCGTCCAGCGATGGCGCTTCCAGCGAGGCCGGACCGCTGCCGTCGAGCACGAAGTGTGCGTGACGGGTGGCGGCGCAGTTCGGGATCATGCACACCGGCAGAGAGGCGGCGTGAGTCGGGTAGTCCATGATCTTCACGTCGAGCACGGTGGTCAGGCCACCGAGGCCCTGGGCGCCGATGCCCAACTGGTTGACCTTCTCGAACAGCTCCAGACGGATCTCTTCGATACGGTTCTGCGGGCCACGGGCTTTGAGTTCATGGATGTCGATGGACTCCATCAACACTTCCTTGGCCATGACCGCGGCTTTCTCGGCGGTGCCGCCGATGCCGATGCCGAGCATGCCCGGTGGGCACCAGCCGGCGCCCATGGTCGGAACGGTCTTCAGCACCCAGTCAACGATCGAGTCGGACGGGTTGAGCATGGCCATTTTCGACTTGTTCTCGGAACCGCCGCCCTTGGCCGCCACGTCCACTTCCACGGTGTTGCCCGGGACGATGGAGTAGTGGATGACCGCCGGGGTGTTGTCCTTGGTGTTTTTACGAGCGCCCGCCGGGTCGGCGAGGATCGAGGCACGCAGGACGTTTTCCGGCAGGTTGTAGGCGCGGCGCACGCCCTCGTTGATCATGTCGTCCAGGCTCATGGTCGCGCCATCCCAACGTACGTCCATGCCCACACGCACGAACACGGTGACGATGCCGGTGTCCTGGCAGATCGGACGGTGGCCGGTGGCGCACATGCGCGAGTTGATCAGGATCTGCGCGATCGAATCACGGGCCGCTGGCGATTCTTCGCGCAGGTAGGCTTCGTGCATCGCCTGGATGAAGTCCACGGGGTGGTAGTAGGAAATGAATTGCAGGGCGTCGGCAACGCTCTGAATCAGGTCATCTTGCTTGATCACGGTCATGAGTCGCGCTCCTCTAAAAGACGGGAACATTCAATAAGGTGCTTGCAGCTTGGGTGCATCGGTCGGTTGCAAGCACCTTTCAAGGCACGCCGGGGCTGCTGGCGCGACGCTAAAAAGGCGCGGCAGTATACCGCGCCTCTTCGGGGCATACACGCGTCGGCAGTCATTCGTTGGTCGCATACCGAACACTGCTGGCCCCTGTGGCGAGGGAGCTTGCTCCCGCTCGGCTGCGCAGCAGCCGTAAATCGGTATACACAGTGGAACTGAAATCTTGAGTTGGCTGGATTTGGGCCTGCTGCGCAGGCCAGTGGGAGCAAGCTCCCTCGCCACAGAGGGCGGCATCAATCCGACAATCGGGTCATGCATTTGACGTCAATTTTTGGCGCCGAAAATCGATGGTCATTTATCGACTACGCCTCTAAAGTGGCATCCGGTCTGTAGAGTAGGACACTCGGTCAGCCTCCTATCGCACGGTGAGTCAACGATTGACCCATAACGCCATTCAACGTCTTTTGCTCAAACGCTTCGCCCTCGCTGCGGCCACCTATGGATTGGCTTTGCTGCTGCTGTGGCTGGCGTTTTTCACCGGGCATTACCCGCAATCACTGAACAGCGTGGCCATCGGCAGCGCGCTGGTGGTGATCTGCCAGGCGACGTTGTTTGCGCTGTTCTGGTCCGGGCGCAACCAGCGCTTTGCCGACCCCAGCCTGACCGAAGCGCAAGTGCTGCTCGGGCTCGGCTGGCAGACCTGGCTGATCGCTCATCTGGACGAAGCACGCGGCGCGTTTCTGGTGTTCTACGTGCTGATCCTGCTGTTCGGCCTGTTTCATTTAACCCGTCGCGCGTTCATTCGTTGTGCGCTGCTGGTGTTTTTCAGTTTCTGTGCGATCACCCTCTGGGACGGCTACCACTTCCGTCTGCCGGATCCGGCGCTGGCGGCGTTGCAGGTGTGCATTCTGGCGATGGTCCTGGCGTGGCTGGTGATTTACGCACGCTTTGTCCAGGTCTCACGACAACGCATGCGCCAGCGCCGGTTTGCCCTGCAGGCGCATCAGGACACCCTGCGCGGCATGATGCGCCAGCTCGAAGATCTGGTGGCCACCGATGAGTTGACCGGGCTGTTCAACCGCCGGCATTTTCTGCGTCTGGCTTCCCGCGAACTCGACGACATGGAGCCGGGTGTGGTTCACGGTCTGGCGCTGATCGATCTCGACCATTTCAAGCGCATCAACGATTTGCACGGCCATGCCGCCGGCGATCAGGTGTTGCAGGCATTCGCTGGCGTGGCGGGTGCCTGTCTGCGTGACGGCGACGTGCTGGCGCGTTACGGTGGCGAGGAGTTCGTGGTGTTGCTGCCCGACTGCGATGCCGAACGCTTGACTGCTTGCTGTGAACGCCTGCGCATTGCTTTCACCGACGTTGAACTGGTGGGGCTGAATGTGCGCAACCTCAGCCTCTCGGCGGGCATGACCCTGCTGGAACTGGGCGATGATCTGGACGATGCCTTGCAGCGCGCCGATCAGGCGCTGTACCGGGCCAAGCGCGACGGGCGCAATCGCTGTGCAGCGGCGTGGGAGAATGTGGATGCCTGAACTTCGGGTCGGTGACCGGCAATGGTCGGTGACGGCGGGCAGCAATTTGCTCGACGCGCTGAATCAGCACGGCGTCGCGGTGCCTTACAGCTGCCGCGCCGGCAGTTGCCATGCCTGTCTGGTGCAGTGCGTGAACGGCTTGCCCGCCGACAGTCGCCCGGACGCCTTGAGTGCTGAACAGCGCCAGGAAGGCTGGCGGCTGGCCTGTCAGTGCCAGGTCACGCAAGACTTGCAGGTACACACGTTCGACCCGCTCACTGACGGTCGCCCGGCGCTGGTCGAGGCGCTGGACTGGCTCAGCGACAACGTGCTGCGTTTGCGCCTGACCCCGCAACGACCGCTGCGCTACAGCGCCGGGCAACATCTGGTGCTGTGGATCAACCACATCGCCCGACCGTATTCGCTGGCGAGTCTGCCGCAGGAAGACCGCTATCTCGAATTCCACCTCGACTGTCGCCAGCCCGGCGAATTCAGCGATGCGGCGCGGCGCCTGCAGATCGGCGACACGATCCGCCTCGGCGAGCTGCGCGGCGGCGCCCTGCATTACGACCCGGACTGGCACGCGCGCCCGCTGTGGCTGCTGGCCGCCGGCACCGGGCTGGGGCCACTGTTCGGCGTGCTGCGCGAAGCCTTGCGTCAGGATCACCAAGGCGCCATCCGCGTCATTCACCTGGCTCATGACGCGCGCGAGCACTATCTGGCCAAACCTCTGGCGGCGCTCGCCGCGCAGCGCGAAAACCTCAGCGTCGAGCTATGGACGGCGGCCGAGTCAGCCGCCGCTTTGGCGCAACTGCGCCTTGTTTCACGGCAGACCCTGGCCTTAGTCTGCGGCTCAACGGCCAGCGTCGATGCGTTTGCCAAGCGTCTGTACCTGGCCGGACTGCCGCGCAATCAACTGCTGGCCGATGTGTTTTTGTCCCGCCGTTAAGCGCTGATCCTTTTGGAGCAAAGCGGAACCCTGTGGCGAGGGGATTTATCCCCGATGGGCTGCGCAGCGGCCCCAGGATTTTGTGAGTGCTGCGCACTCAATCGGGGATAAATCCCCTCACCACAGAAGTTTTGCCTCACCAAAAAAGAACTTTGTCAGCCCTTTTTAATGTTGAGTAACGCTGATGACCGAAGCCATCCTGCTGGAACGCGAACGCGGTTTGCTTACCCTGCGCCTCAACCGCCCGGACAAGAAAAACGCCCTGACCCGCGCGATGTACAGTCGCCTTGCCGAGGCCCTGAAGCAGGCCGACAGCGATCCTGAAATCAATGCCGTGCTGATCACTGGCAGCGCCGAATGCTTCACCGCCGGCAACGACATCGCCGACTTCATCCAGCAACCGCCGAGCGACCTCGACAGCCCGGTGTTCCACTTCATGCTCAATCTGCTCGAATGCCGCAAGCCGGTGATCGCCGCCGTGGCAGGCGCGGCGGTGGGCATCGGCACCACGTTGCTACTGCATTGCGATCTGGTTTACGTCAGCCGCGATGCGCGGTTGCGCATGCCGTTCGTCAACCTGGGGCTGTGCCCGGAGTTCGGTTCCAGCCTGATCCTGCCGCGTTTGCTCGGGCAGGCCAAAGCGGCCGAGTTGTTGTTGCTCGGCGAAGGCTTCACGGGGGAGCAAGCGGCGCAGTGGGGCATCGCCAGCGAGGCGCTGGGCAGCGGCGAAGCGGCGCTGAACAAGGCGCGGGAGATGGCGTTGCGTTTCGATGAATTGCCGCCGGACGCGGTGCGCATCAGCAAGCAATTGATGAGGGCACCGGATCGCGAGTTGATTCGTAAGGTGATCGAGGAGGAGGGCGCGCTGTTCACCCAACGCTTGCGCTCGCCGGAGGCGTTGGCGGCATTGACCGGGTTTATCAAGCGGCATTGATAGGTTCGCTGGCCGGGCTGGCCTCATCGCTGGCAAGCCAGCTCCCACAGTTTTTGTGGTGGATGCAAGATCTGTGATCACCGCCTAGCCCTGTGGGAGCTGACTTGCCAGCGATGAGGCCAGAGCCGATACAAAATCTGTTGGATCCGAATGCAAAAAGCCCCGACACTCACATGCCGGGGCTTTTGTTTTTCAGCGAATCACTCAGACCTGTGGATCGCCCACGTGCAGGATCTTCATGCCGTTGGTGCCACCGGTGGTGTGGTAGCTGTCGCCCTTGGTCAGGATGACCCAGTCGCCTTTTTCCACGACGCCGCGCTTGACCAGCTCGTCGATGGCTTTCTGGCTGACTTCGTTCGGGGCCAGTGAAGCCGGATCGAACGGAACGGTGTACACGCCACGGAACATCGCCGCGCGGGCCTGGGCTTCGCGGTGCGGGGTGAAGCAGTAGATCGGCACCGACGAACGGATACGCGACATGATCAGCGGGGTGTAGCCGCTCTCGGTCAGCGCGATGATCGCCTTGACGCCCGGGAAGTGGTTGGCGGTGTACATGGTCGCCAACGCAATGCTCTCGTCGCAGCGCTCGAATTCCTTGCCGATGCGGTGGCTGGAGGTCTTGCTGGTCGGGTGCTTCTCGGCGCCAACGCAGATGCGCGCCATGGCCTGCACGGCTTCCAGCGGATAAGCGCCGGCAGCGGATTCGGCAGACAGCATCACGGCGTCGGTGTAGTCGAGCACGGCGTTGGCCACGTCGGACACTTCGGCGCGGGTCGGCATCGGGTTCTGGATCATCGACTCCATCATCTGGGTCGCCACGATCACCGCTTTGTTGTGGCGGCGTGCGTGCAGAATGATCTTCTTCTGAATGCCCACCAGCTCGGCGTCGCCGATTTCCACACCGAGGTCGCCACGGGCAACCATGACGGCGTCGGAGGCCTTGATCAGACCGTCGAGGGTTTCGTCATCGGCCACGGCTTCGGCGCGTTCGATCTTCGCCACCAGCCAGGCAGTGCCGCCGGCTTCGTCGCGCAGTTGACGGGCGTAGTTCATGTCGGCCGCATCACGCGGGAAGGACACGGCGAGGTAGTCGACTTCCATTTCGGCGGCGAGCTTGATGTCGGCCTTGTCTTTTTCAGTCAGGGCTGGCGCGGTCAGGCCGCCGCCGCGACGGTTGATGCCTTTGTGGTCGGACAGCGGGCCGCCGATGGTCACGATGCAGTGCAGTTCGGTCGCGGTGGCGGTTTCGACGCGCATCACCACGCGGCCGTCGTCGAGCAGCAACTCGTCGCCCACGCCGCAGTCCTTGACCAGATCCGGGTAGTCGATGCCGACCACTTGCTGGTTGCCTTCGGTCAGCGGATGGCTGGTGGAGAAGGTGAACTTGTCACCGATCTTCAGCTCGATGCGCTTGTTGGCGAATTTGGCGATACGGATTTTCGGGCCTTGCAGGTCACCCAGCAGGGCGACGAAGCGACCGTGCTTGGCCGCGAGGTCACGCACCAGCTTCGCGCGAGCCTTGTGCTCGTCGGGGGTGCCGTGGGAGAAGTTCAGACGGGCGACGTCCAGACCAGCCAGAATCAGCTGTTCGAGAACTTCCGGCGAGTTACTGGCCGGGCCAAGGGTAGCGACGATTTTGGTACGACGGACGGACATGCAAAGACTCCTCAGGTTCAAGCGCTCGCAGAGGCTACTACGCTCTTTGGGTGTAGTCATTGTTCGTTTGCACTACTTATTGTTTTCTTTATTGAACGCGACAATCGGAACAAAGGGCTCTGAAGATTTCTCGCCCGAGGTCGATAATGATCACAAGACAGGAGAATACCCCATGCGATTCGTGCCCATTGCCGCCCTTGCCCTCAGCGTCCTCGCCGTCACGGGCTGCACCCGTTGGTCGATGAACCATCATCTGAACAATGCCTACAGCGCTTATGACCGGGGCAATTGCGAGCAGGTGATGCTCGAACTGTCCAAGGTCGAACGCGCCAGCCGGGCCCGCCCGTATGTGTGGCCGGAAGTGTCGATGATGCGTGGCCAGTGTCTGGAACGGCAAAAAATGTACATCGACGCCGCGCAGACCTACCAGTTCATCATCGCCTCGTACCCCAACAGCGAATACGCCTTCCGTGCTCGCGCGCGCCTGGAAACCCTGCAGAGCCTGGGCCATTACCCGACGCGCAGCGCAGTGGCCGTGCCAGGTCCGCAACGCTTCTGATGCCGGGTGTCATACAAACGCTGGCTGACTGTACAAGCTGAGCTATAGTCCAGTGATCCGGTTCGCGCCTGGCGTCTGAACCGGGGCAACACCTGCGACTGGTAGAGGTTGAGGTGATGGCGTATTGGCGACCGTCACACCGGGAGCGGGGAGAGCGTGTCTGCGAGACAGGCACGTTCCGAAGCAAAGGTGCGGCTCCGTGATGGAGCCTTGCATGGCGTACTGCGCATGTTTACCGACCGCCGAATCGAACGGCATCAACTGCCGTACTTCCTCCGGGTGTACAACAGCGTCACCGACAAACCCATCGGTTTTCTGGGCAACGTGTCCGAAGACGGGTTGATGCTCATCAGTCAGTTGCCGATGATGATCGGCGCCGAATTCCATCTACGCCTGAAAATCCCTGCCAGCGATGCTTGCCAGCAGGTGATCGACCTCAACGCGTGTTGCCTGTGGTGCCAGGAAGACGCCACACCGTTGCATTACGATGCCGGCTTCAGCCTGCAATGCCCGCCTCCGGAATACGGGCAACTGGTCGAGGCGCTGCGCCAGTACTTCAGCTTCCAGCCATTGCCGGCTTCGGCCTGACTTCGGCGGCGCTCGCACGATTGCAATCGCGGGCAAGCCGGCTCCCACAGTGTTCTCGGTTGATCAAAGCGTTTGTGCACACTACAAATCCCTGTGGGAGCGGGCTTGCCCGCGAATGCATCAGCCCAGACAACGTCTATTCATGAGCTGACCCACAGCAATCGCCCGCTCACTGTCCAGCGTCTTCTGCGCCGCAACGGGGAACATCTGCATGCCGCGATCCACGGAATTGCGCGAGGGTGGCGGCTGGACGCAAGTTCAGTCGACCGGGGGAAACCATCACTAAAAACCGTTGCGCCCCAAGGCGACCTGCGACAGCCACCATCGAGTGCGGGGATAGGGAATACCCGACTTGATGACGCTTATGCACATTGGTGAACCCCCCGGGCGACTGAACCCGACCACTGATTGGCAGCGGCACGGATCACGTTACGGGGCATCGGCAAGGCGCACAAGCCGGCGGATTCTGACGGATCTGTAGGCAAAGGCACAAGGCGATGTAGTTTGCTGCGGGTGTCGAAATAGGGCGTGGAAAGCCTTAGCTGTTCTAGTAATCAAACAATGTTTTTTTTAGATGAATTGGATCTTTTGAACTGTCAGTTCTGACAGTGGTTGCGCGCAATGAGCACACGTATGTTGATCCCACAACGTGAGCGATCCATTGCCCGGAGCACTGCCGACATGAACGAAACCGTCGAGGACGACGAGAAAGGACGAGCCTGGCTTGAGACTGAAAAGGTTCAGATCAGTGTCGCTCAGGTCACGAAACTGGCAGACGGATCACTCAAGGAACTGGGCGATGGAGCGCAGTTTTCCGAGGTGTTCTGGGCGGATGCGGTCGAAACATCGCTTTACCAGACCCACCCCCGAGTGCCGCAGCTGCAAACTCAGATGGTGTGCCGGTACAAGTTCGAATCCGGACGCATCTATGTGAAGACCTTGCGTTACAAAATGACCACGCGCTCCGGGAACTGGTATCGCGCCAATATCGATGTGGGTCTTCAAGCTCGTGACTGGGTTCGCAAGGACTCCCCTGACTCCATGCGTCAGGACACCCAATGGCACGATTACGAAGTTCTGCTCGACTCCCCGCTCGGTCCTCCTGATTATGGCGTGTCGCTGGCAATCAGGGTTGACTACGACGGAACCAACAACGATGTTGAACCCCACGAAGGCTGGGGCCTTGATATCTATCCAGCACAGAAACCGATCATTGAGGTTCCGACTTCCGGAGCCGAGATCGATGTCGAGAAGCCGTTCACTGTTTCCGGTAGAAACGGGCTTGTCCCCGGCACAATTCACTTGAAGTGTCAGTACAACGGTACCGAAATTCCAGTGGGTACTGCTCCTGTCCTGAGCAACGGGAGGTGGAATACCTCCATCGGGTTGCCACCCGGCGTATTGGCTTTCTACGCCGAGCAAATCATTGGCAACCAGAACTCCGGTAAGTCCAATATCGTTAACCTCAAGCCAAGGTACGTGGCACCACGCGTCGACTCTCCGGCGAACGGCGCTGTGCTTCAGTCGGCCAGCGGATTGCTGATCAAAGGCCGAGGCACGCCAGGCAAAGTCATCGATGTGATGACACCGGGGGGCGCTGTGTTACACGCCACGACAACCGTCAAGCCTGACGATACATGGGAAGCATCATTCAACCAGTCCAACTACCCTGACGGCGGTCGCGTCGATATCACGGCTGGCCACCGTGACATGAATGATTGGACCACTCCGCAATTCTTCACCTTGCTTCTGCGCCCGACAATCACGACGCCGGCCGAAGGCGCAGTGACCGATCCGAGAGGCACAATCGCTGGGGGGCGAGCTGTTTCAGGCGCCGTCGTCGAAGTCCTCAAGGATTTAGAACATTCATTCAAGATTGGCCAGGGCACAGCAGATAGCAACGGACAATGGCGGGTCACGACGTTCACCCGAGACATGCCGTTCGGTTCGTTCACGATCGTCGCAAAGCAAACGGTGTCAGGGGTTACTTCCGATGCGGGTCCGCCACGTACTTTCAAGGTTCGCCCGCCCGCACTGACCGCAGTCAGCGTCATCTACCCGACACTCACTACTATCGAGTTTTCCGGTGCAGGGCTTACCAACGCCACAGTCGAGATCACGATTGTCAAAGGCCCGGCAGGTGCGACGCTGCCACCTGCTGTAGTTGTGTCCGCAGGCAGTTGGAGAGCAACTTCACAGAACTGGCCCATCGGCGACTACGATCTGAAGATCGTGCAGAAGGTTTCCGATAACGCCGGGGGCTGGATTCCCTCCCACGAGTACCTGTTCAAGACTTCATCGAAGTTGCCGGCGCCCACGGAGGTGACTTACACCGTTTCCAATTACACCCCCACCTTCACCGGAAAGGGCGTTACCAACGCATCGGTCGAGGTTACCGACGAGGCCAATGGCAATGCGGTTGCGCCGGCAACCACCGTCACGGCGCAAGGCTGGTCGACCCGGGCTTCTCAAGCCTGGGCGCCAGGTTCGACGCGCACGGTACTCATCCTGCAAAAACTGGGTAATGCGGTGTCGGATGCGGTAAAGCGGATCATCAATATCGACCGTTTTCCAGCGCCAACCGACCTGTCTTATACGGTGGTCGATTACACGCCGATACTCACTGGCAAGGGGATCAGTGGCGCGACGGTGCACGTGACGGACAAGGCTACCGGAGCGGCGATTGCGCCGCCGGCATCGGTATCGGCTCAGGTTTGGTCGGCACAGGCATCTGCACGCTGGGAACCGAACACCACCAAGGTGGTGCTATTGGTGCAAAAGGACGGTGCGCTGGCTTCCGACCCGGTGGAAATGACGATCACCGTGCCGCTGCTGGCCCCCATCATCACTGCCGTCGAGGACGATGGACTGTCACCGAAAATCTCCGGCACCTGCTGGCCCGGCGCGACGTTGAGCCTGAAGTACAGCGACAGTGCGACCGAGCACCGGCCGGTCGGCACCAGCGGCACATGGACCTTCAAGCGCGACGCGGGATTCGCTCCGGACAAGCAGCACACCGTGACAGTGATCCAGACCATTGCCGGACGTCCTTCGCCGCCAGTTTCGCAAGCGTTTTCGGTCAGCCCGGAAAAACCGGTCATCACCGAGCCGGGTGAAAACGCAGACACCCACTACGACATGACCGTGCGCGGTATCAACGGCTACAGCGGTGCGACGTTGCAACTGCGGGACGCGCAATTCGGGCGGAATCTGGGTGAGCCGAAACGGCTGACCACTCATGGCGCCTGGTTCGTCGAACTGAAAAAACTCGAGTTTCGCAAATACCAGATCGATGCCGTGCAAACCATTGCTGGCAGACCCTCTTTGCCCAGTGCCGTGCGCAGCTATTTTGTAGTGGTGGTGCCGCCGGTCATCGAGGTGCCGGCGCCGAATCAATCGCTGGCCCGTACCTCGACGCTTTCGGGCACCGCCGAACCCTTTGGTCAAGTGACGATCTGGCGTGAAAATCCGAGTGAAATCCTGCTCGATAAAGTTCCGGTCGACTCTTTGGGAAAATGGCGTGCCGAGGTAACGTCGCCGGTCGGCAATTACACCGTAAAAGGCCGGCAATTTCTCGAGACCCACGAGTCAAAGGAAAGCGCTCCGCGCACTTACAAAGTGGTGCCTGCCGCCCCCGTTATCGAAAGCCCCGGGCGAGGCGTGCATGTCGGTCGTCAGGTCGTTGTGTCCGGCTTCGGCTATCCGGGTGACACCGTTCTTGTGACGCTGACAGGCAACGGAGGCACGGTGCGAGCGAGCGCTCCGGTGCTTGAAGACCGTACCTGGTCATTGATGCTTGAAACGGGGCAGTCCCTCGGCCCCGCGGATCTGGTGGCGGTGGCTTCGCGTGATGATTTCCAATCTGCCGCCTCGGCTGCACTTCCAGTGGTACTGGGCACATATTTGCCAGCGTTCGATGAACCGGCGCCGGGGTTCTGGGTAGAAAATCCGTTGCGCTTCGTCGGCAAAGGCCGCACGGGCGTCGGGCGCGTAGTGCCCTGGTTCAACCCTGAAACCGTGCTGAGCGCAGGCATTGCCGTCACTGCTGAAGGCTGGTGCGGCGAGGCCACGCAACCCCTGCTCCCGGGCGGCCAGTGGTGTCGATTCCAACAAACCATCACCGACGCAGCGGATGGCTCGACCGTATCCGACTGGGTTGAAAGCGAGCGTTTCGAGATAGCGTCGATTGCTCCGGGAGCCCGACCATGACCGAGCCTTTGATCCGCCCAGTGCAGCAGTGGCTGAAACAAGTATTCAGTGACGAACAGCGGGAAAGCTACGCCGATTTTTGTGAACACCTCGAAAACGGTGGTTCGATTTTTCCGCTGGTCGAGCAAGGCGTTCAGGGGCTGGTCAAGCATTACCGGTTGAACCCCGACGATGCGCAGACCTTTTTACGCAGAGCCAACAGCCTGGCTGTTTTTGTCCGGCGCCGGTTCATCGAACACTCGTTGAGCGGTTCGAACGCCCGGGTCACCCGCCCCGCCAGCGGTCTGTTGTCGAGGGTCGAAGGGCCAAGCTACGAGCAACTGTTCTCCCCAGATTTCGATGGCCTGTGCCCGCCGCAGGCACTGGAGTCAATCGTCTCCCCGGTGGCCTACCTGATCGAGCTGTTGCGCTGGATCGAGGAGAAAATATACGCCGTTGGCAGCGCCGAAAAACTCGATTTGCATAGGCGTCGTCAGGATCTGAAGAGGCTGCTGGTTGACTTCAATGCCGTGCATCAGGCGGTGTCGGCGCTGGACATCATCGTCCCGGTGCTCGAAACGTTCATCAAGGAAAACGATAACACTGCTGACCTCGAAGAGGCGTTGATCCAGATCCGTTATCCCAACGGTCTGCCGTACTACCAGCACTGGGTCACGCTTGATTTTGTCGCCCGTGAACACGGCTTGTCGGTGGGCAATATCGTCCAGATGGTGGATTTGGCCTATCCCTACTTCCTGCAGCCCGAGGCGTGGGACAACGATGCAGGTCGCGCCTTTACCCATGCGTCGCGGTTGGGGCCTCACCAGCGTGAACTGTTGACGGAAGCGCCCACTGACGAGGCAAACAAACTCGAATATTACCAACGCAACTTTGGTACGACCGAAGAAGATTGGCAGGACCTCAATCAGGTGAAGTTCTTTGGCCAGCAAACAGGGCTGGACACCCGGGATATCGAGTCGTTGCTGTCGATTCGCGAATTCGCCCCGACGCGTTCGGCCAACGTCACCGTGTATGAAAGCGAGCAACCGGGCGCTGACGAGAGCCAGCGATCCGGCTCGGTGTATCTCAATGCCGCGACCAGCCCGGCACTCGGCATTGCTTACAGTGAAGACAGCGCAACTTTTCTGCATCGTTTTACACAAGACCCGGACACCATTGACCGCTACGAGCGAATGAATCGCAAGTTGCGCCTGGATCGATGGCTGGAGCTGCCCAGCGAGCAGGTGGATGCGTTGTTGACGGCGGCGATCAGGGCAGAGGCACGTCAGGCGAAACTGGCAGACCCGTGGTGGATTTCCACCCATCAGGTGCAGGCCCTTGGCTTGTTTCATTCGCTGCGTGAACGTTATGGCTGTTCGGCAGAGGACTTCGCGGTATTTATCGATGAAATCCCGATTTACGGCCGTGCCGATGCCCTGTCACTGTTCGATCGTACCTTCAACAGCCAGGGCAATTATCGTCAGCCGCTGGTGCTGGACGGCGAAGCATTTGCGACGCTGCCGGTGCAGTCTGGGGCGGAGCTGACGATCAGCCAGTTGTGCAGCGGATTGGCTATCGATCTGCAGACGTATGCCTACCTTGCGGTCGCGATCGAACGGGCACACGGGTTTAACGGCACGCTCTGGCGCACCCCGGCAGTCATTTCGAGTTTCTACCGATTGGTGAAGTTGCCACGGTTACTGGGCATCACCCCGGTCGAAGGGGTGCTGATGCTGACCCTGTTGGGTGGCGAGCGCTGGGTCGACGGGCTCGCAGGCGTACCGCGCCTGTACACACGGCTCGAAACCGAAACCCCACCGGATGTGCTCAATCTGATTGATGCCCTGCACGCCTGTGTTTCCTGGTGCAGGGATCGCGAAATCCCTGTCCTGTGGATGTTGAATCAGGTGGCACCGCTGCAGGCGCTGGCGGTGGCCACGCAAGCTGAGCGTCGGTTGTTTGAGCAGATTCTCAACCTGCTGCCGGCGACGCTGTTCAACAATGCCGGGTTGTCGATGGCTGGCGTACCCTCGCTGGAGGGGCTGGACTGGCTGCAATTGCTGACCAAGCTGGTCGACCACAAGGGGTTGATCATCGATCTGCAATTACCCGAGGCCCAATACTTGAGCCTTGCCCGGGAGATTTTCGACCAGGCCATCAGGGAAGGGCTGGGCGAGGACGATGCCAGTGTTCGGGGCGCGCTTGTCGAGCGAATGCTTGGCGTGCTGTTGCAGGCGCGGGAAGCGCAGTTCTCGGTCGCCAGGGAGTGCCTGGTGGCGTACACCGGCCTTGATATCGAACGCGGATTGCTGATGCTGACCTGGGCAAAGTCCACGGTTTATCAATTGTTGTCTCAGGTCAGCGCGCGTGCCGATCGTGATGCCGCTGATGCGCTCAGCCACGCTGCACGTGCTTCTGAACAACCCGACCCGCTGCTGAGCCTGTTGGCTGATGTGCGACGTCGCAGCGCCGTGACGAACAAGCTGGATCTGTCTGCGGTGTTGCTCGAAGATTTTCTGCAATACGGCCATAAGGCCTGGATGGCTCAGAACGATCGACATCTGCTGTCTATCCGTACCCTGTATTACCTGAGCACACTGGGTCGGGCTTTCGAGCTGAGCGAGCAGCCGGCCGGCAAACTGCTCGATTACCTGCGTCAGGTCAATGCATTGCCCAGCCCTCTGACAGGCGATGCGTTGCGCCTGGCACAGGAAGCGGCCGCGTTGCGGTTGGCGGCGTTTTTCGACTGGAGCGTGCAGGAGGTGCGTGAGTGTGTCAGCCGCATCGACCCGACGTTGAAGATTCTCAAGACACTGCCCCAGCTCGATTTGCTGATGCGCATCCGCGTATTGGCCCGGGACAGCGGCATGGATGCCCTGACGATTTTCCTCGTGGGAAACCTGCCACAGACCGTAGACAGGGAGGCTTATCGAGTCGCTGCCGAGCGCTCGCTGTTCAGCCTTTCAGGCAACCGTGAGTCGGAGGGCGCCTTCGCCGATGAGGTAGCGCAACCGCTGGTCACCATGACCTGTGTTGTAGACAAGACTGAGGTGGTGGCCGGCAAACCCGGCGAGAAAGTGACGTTTACCGTGACGCTGCGCGATGCCGACAAGCGGCCATTGAGGGGTGTCAATGTGTACTGGCAGGTGAGCCTCGGCACACTTGCGACCAAGGCCACCGATGTCGACGGAACGGTATCGGTCGAGTATCTGCCGGGCAAGGTCATGGGGCAGGAAACGCCACTGTTCTGGCTTGACCTGATCGACGCGCAACAGGCTCCGACCATCAACATCTCCGATGACCCCGAGACGCTCTCCTTCCCGGGACCATTAACGTCTCTGGTGCCGCTGGAGCCGGTTCCTGCGGGGCAGGAAGTCGCGTTGTACGCCACGCTGCGCGACAACTATCGAAACCCCGGGCGCAACCGTCTGGTGCGCTGGTTTGCCGTACCCGTCAGCGGCAGTAGCGGCTCGGCGGTGATCCGTCCCGAACAGAATTATGCCGATGCCGAGGGGATTACACGGGTGTACGTGTCGAGTTCGTCCGGTGGCACGTTCACTTTCAGCGTGCGCTGCGATGCCAATAACAGCGAAATATTTTTTGACCCGGTCACTTTCACCGAAGCCCCGATTCTCCAATGACAGCGTTGGTTGACGCAGCGTTCACCCCACGACTCAGGACAAGACCATGACCCAACGCAAATTGTCTCCCTTGTTGGAAAAACGCCGCGCAGCATTGGTCGAGTACTGCATCGGTCAGGCTGCCAGGAAGAATTACCCTTTCGTGAAAACGCCGCAGGATCTGTTCGAGTTATTGCGCATGGATCCGCTGGACAACTACCCGGTGCAAAGTTCATGGGTTGCCGAGGCGACCAGTTGCGCGCAGCAATTCATTCATGCGGCTTATCGCAAGCTTGAGCCAGGCTACCAAGACACCGCATTCCCGGCGGCGGAATTGAAGCTCTGGGAGCTGTACAGCAATTACCCCGACTGGGCGGCGCTGGCGTTGATCGCGGTCTATCCGGAAAACTTCATCAATCCCTTTGTGCGGCAACGCAAGACACGTCTGTTCAAGGCGCTGGAAAATGATTTGAATCAGACGCGTCTGACCGACGATTCGGTGCGGCGTGCGTTGCAGGGATATCTCAAGGCATTCGAACAGACCTGCAATCTGGACGTTATCAGCGCCTGTCTGGATGGCGATTCGCCAAGCCGTGCAACTTACTATTTCGTTGGTCGTCAGCGGGTGCAGCCGTTGCAGTATTACTGGCGCAAGGCCGACATCGAACTCACTGCTGCCGGTAATCCAGTCAACCCGGCGACATGGAGTGAATGGCAACCTATCGACATTCCGGTGGGGGGCCGGGTTCTGGATTTACGGCCGTTGTTCTGGGCGGGACGCATGTGTCTGGTGTGGGCCGAATGGCGCGACCAGGTGGGTAAAAAAGGGGAGGACGGCTATTTGCCCCCCAAGCTGGATATCAACCTGGCGTTCATGAGCCAGAACGCGGAATGGTCTGCACCCCTGAGCTTGTACAGCGCTGATCAGGACAGTGATACCGGTGCGGGTGCCCGGTTGCTGGCGATGACGTTGGCCGATGACCTCATTCACCCCAAGGGACGGCTGGGTGTATTGCTCACCAGCCCGGCGGGTCTGAACATACGCGCCACCCGTGATGTGTTTTTTCGTCCGCTGGCCGAAGACGACGGCACTTGGCTCAATCATCTGGCCACTCATCGCTTCACCGATATTTTGACCTTGCAACATCCGCTGACACCGAAGAATCAGCCAGTGGTCGCGATCAAGAGTGAGACTTCGGGGGCGCTGACGGATTATTACGGGCTGCAGGCGGTGTTTTCGGAGGAGGGCACAGAGGATTTTCTCTGGGTCAGGGGGCTGTGTCGGGAAAAGGGCGGAATCACCAGCGAAGTTGCCGAGTTTGAGCTGGCGTTCCGCGATGGTGCAGAAGGTGACCCTACACCTGTCAAGGCTTCAAAACCGGTTGCAGGGGGGTGGGCCACCGACTGGATGCACCTCAAGCGCTTGAAAGGAGGATTCACCGGGTTGTTCGAGTTCTCGTTGAGCAACGCCGAACAAGGCAGCAGGCAATTTACAGTCTCGCTGACCGGGATCACCCGTTTCGTGCCGCCGACGCTGGAAAAAAATACGCTGAATGCCGCGCAGTTCATCGGATTCAGACAGCCCGACATGTTGCCCCGCACACGCTTGAACTCGCTGTTCGGCCCGGAGCTGGTGCTGCGGAGCAATATTTCCGTGGATGCCGTACTGGACTGGGACACCCAGTTCCTGACGGAACCCCCTCCAGCTGCGGGTCCGATCGCTGAGCCGAACGGGGCGTTCGACGGGGCCAATGGTCTGTATTTCTGGGAGCTGTTTTTTCATCTGCCGCATTTGGTGGCGACCCGTTTGCGGGCTGAGGATCGCTATCTGGAGGCGCAGAACTGGCTGCATTATGTGTTCGATCCGCAAGCCGTTGAAACGTCGGTCGAACCGAAGAAGCCTCGTTATTGGCGCTGCCGTCCCCTGGCGAGCGAGGGGAACGCCGGGTACGAAACGCAGATGCCCACCGATCCTGATGCGATTGCCTATGCCGCGCCACGACACTATCGGATTCTGGTGTTCACCGAATACGTGAGAAACCTGGTCGCGTGGGGCGACTGGTACTACCGCCAGCTCACCCGCGATGCGCTGGTGGCGGCAAAACTGTGTTACGTACAAGCCGAGTTTCTGATGGGCAAACCGCCCTTTGCCCGAGCGGTGACTCGCTGGCAAGCGCGGACGGTAGATGACTTGTTGAAGCAGAGCACGAACCGCCCGACGCTCGAACAGTTCGAGCAGGAACTGCAGTTTTCTCCGGCAGACATTCCTCCGGCTGCCGAAGCGTCACCGTTGTTGGGCCTGCTGGCGAACGAGCCGTTCAAACTGCCGATCAACGAACAGTTGCTTGATCTGTTCGACTGGCCGGGCCAGCGTCTGAACAACCTGCGCAACAATCTGACCCTGGATGGCAAGCTACTGGATGTTCCGCTGTTCAGCCCGCCCACCGATCCCGACCAATTGTTGCGTGATCTGGCCGCTGGCGGGGTTGGCATGCCGCGGCCGATGGGCGGACGTCTGGTGGTGGGCGCCTTCCGCTGGCGGGTCACCTACGAGGCGGCCTTGCGCGCCGTGCAGACCTTGCAGGATTACGGCAGCCAGGTTTTGCGCCTGCTGGAACAGCGCGATCGGGCCGAGCAGGAAGAACTGCAACAAGAGCATCTCAAGGAACTGGGCGAATACGCCCACGCGATTCAAGAACAATCCATTGCCCAGCTTGAAGCGGGGCTCACGGCCCTGAGGCAGAGTCAGGCCATGGCCAGGCAGCGGGCCGATCGATACAAGGCCTGGTACGACGAACACATCAGCGATGCCGAATACCAGGTCATGGAAAAGCTGCAGGCCGTCAAATGGATGAATGCCGGGACGCACGCGATCAAGACCGGAGGCGCGGTCGTGGGGGCCCTGCCGAGCATTTTCGGCATGGCCAACGGTGGCCATCGTCCAGAAAAAGTCGCCGATGCCGTGGTTTTTGGTCTGGAAATCGGCGCGATGCTGTTGCAGGTCGACGCGGATAAACAGGCCATCACCGAAAGCTACCGCCTGCGCCGCAGAGAGTGGGAATTGCAACGCGATCAGGCATTGGCCGAAGTCGCGGCGCTGGCCGAGCAGATCACCGCGCAAACATTCGCCCTCGAAGCGGCCAGGACGAGTCTGGAGCAAACCCGGCGGGCCAACGGTCAGGCTCTGACGCTCTACAACTATCTGAAAAAACGTGCGACCAACGCAGAATTGTTCGGTTGGCTTCTGGGTCAGCTCAAGGCCTTGCACTATCAGGCTTACGATGCGGTGGTCAGTCTATGCCTGAGTGCCCGTGCGTCGTTGAGTGCTGAAACCGGCGATTACGAAACCGCGGAAGCGTTACCGCAGGTCTGGCTGGACAACCGTCACGGATTGACCGCCGGTGAGCATTTGCGCGAATACCTGCTGCGCATGGATCGCCTGTACCTGCAAAGCCATGAGCGCCGTCTGGAGCGGGTCAAGACCGTTTCGTTGCGACGGTTGTTCGATGACCGGGTTGATCCGCAGACGGGTTTTTCCGACTGGGCCCAGGCACTAAAAGAGCTGATCGACAAGGGCACGCTGGAGTTTCAGCTGACGCAGCTGTCATTCGATCGCGATCACCCCGGCGAGTATTGCCGGCAGATCAACCTGGTCGAGATCGATCTGCCCGGACTGCTCGGACCTTATCAGGATGTACAGGCGACGCTGCTGCAGATTGGCAGCATGACCGCTACCCAGGCCTCGGCACGCTCGGTCGAGTACCTGCATCAGCCGGCGGGCAAGGTGGCGCCGGCCGAGGTGCTGTTCAACTTGCGCAGTGGTCAGCAGATCGGTTTATCGGCAGGGCTCGCCGACACCGGCATGAACGCCGGTAAACCGGACGAGGGCTTGCTCAACCCGTTCGAGAACACCGGCGCGGTTTCGCGCTGGCAGTTGCACTTTCCTTGGCCCAAAAGCGAGGGGCAAGCGTCGATGCTCGAATCGCTTACCGACATCATTGTGCGCGTCCGGTACACGGCCAAGGCCGGTGAGCCGACGTTTACCCTCGCTGTCAAAGACCTGGTCACCCGGGCGCTGACTTCCCGCCAGTCACGTAATAATCAAGGAGCAGACCATCATGTTTGAACCGGTGATTCAGGCTAATGACAGTCTGGTGCTCAATGGGGATTTCCGTGAGGCTCTGAAGTTCTGGGAAAAGGGCGACAATCCCCGTGAGATTTCAGTCACCGGCGAGGTGTATGAAGATGTGCAGATTAAAGTGCTTACTGCGGGAAACTGTGCCTCTGTCTCTCAACAGTTCACTTTACCTTTGGAACCGGGTGCCAGCGCCAGGTATGTGCTGAGTTTTCTGTATGAAACGCGGCACACCGACCCGGGAAAAATGCTCATCACGGCTGAAAATGGCACCCTGTTGAGAGAAATACGGCTGCCGCCGGGCGACCCTCGCAACTCTGCAGAAGATCAGATCCGGATTGCCAGTGGGCAGCCGCTGGAATTCAAACCGAAGATCTACAACGCTCCGTTCGATCTGCCGGTGCAGCGCCAGGACAAGATTCGCCTCACAATCGTCGCTCCGGCCAATGCTGATCCCGAGGACTATCACCTGCAGGTTGTGATCACCCGCATTCGCCTGGACTTGCACCTTGCGCTGCCGCAGATGCGCACGGTTAGGGTAGACGCAGAGCACTTGTTGCCTGGCGAGTCGGTTTTTCTAGGTCTGGGCGCAACGGAGGACTTGCAGCACCGACTTGAGTTCATACTCGCCCCCGACAGTCCCTGGCTGCACACCAAAGCTGCGTTGGTGTGCGATGACAATCCACAAGGCGCCATTATTGCGACCCCTGACTGGGGCGTGGATCAACCACTCGATTCACCGTGGTTCCTTCAATGCCCGTTGATCGGTGACCAGGAACCTTACTTGTTCACGGTGCAACTGGTGAACCAGTTCACCGCCGAGCCTTACTCGATGCAGGTCTCGCTGGGGCATCACCGGCTGATGTTCGGTGAGGTGCTGGAGGCCGCGTATTTCCCGGTGCTGGAGTTGGAGCAATCAGTGCGTCTGGGGGTGCGAGTGGCGTCCTGGTACACCGGTCAGTTTCTGGCTGGGCGCACGGTGACCTGGGCCACAGAAGAGCGGGGGGTTCTGAGCACGACACCGACCGATCGGGAAGGCTGGGCGTATTTCGATTATCTGCCCGTTGCAGCAGGCGACATCGTCATTCTGGCCTCGGTGGCGAGCCCTTACTACGCCAGCGGGGTCGAGACCACGAAGCTGGACGTTCGTGTGCTGGCGACCGATCCATGGAAGGACGTACTGGCCGTGGTAGAAGGCGATGCCTCGCCCTGGGCGCAAAAGACCGGTTATCCCAATCGGGGTTCGACTTATCAGCTGAGTGTGCGGCTGCCTGAGGCGTTACGTGGCACCGAACTGGCGATGCGCTGGGAAGGCGATTCTGCGGCACAGTTGGGTGTGCGGGTACGTCCCGAGCTGGAGGAATGGGTGCCGTCCGACGCCGCTGACTTGAGCTGGGAACTGGACTGCCGGGACGAGCTTGACGGGCGTTTCCAGCTGCTGCTGTCGTGCTCGAAGTTGCTACTGCGTTCAAACGGGAAACAGATGTCATTGGCACGCAACCTGGTGCGCATTGGCGACGTTCAGGAGGCCAACAAGTTTCCCGTGGTGGACGAAGGCGAAAGTGTTCTGTTGCGGGTGCAGGTGGTGCATGTGGTCACCAGCGGCGACGGCGAGCCGGTCAACAATGCACGGGTGGACTGGCAGACGCCCGAAGGCACGATTGTCACCCGATCGGGGCTCGGCGGCTGGGCCAGTGTGCTGTATCAACCGAGCCGCGCCGGTGAGCTGCTGGTGACCGCTCGCGTGCGGGCACACGATGACGCGGTGCCGATGGAGCGAACGTTTGCAGTGACGGCGCTGGCCAGCAGTCCGTGGAAGAATCAGGTCAGGATTTTGTTCGACGATGTCGCAGTCGATCTGGCCGAGTTGGGGTTGCTGTGCTGGCGCGGAGCCCCCCACACACTGAAAGTCGAACCCACGGCCGGCAGTGTGCTGCTTGACCAGATGGTGACGCTGCAATGGCGGGGGGAGTCGCCGGGAATCGGGTTGACCGTCACGTCTATCGGCGAGCCGCGCAAGCTTGAGGCAAAAGGGCTGGAGTGGACGTTCAGTTCGCAGGTCGCCTCGAGTACCAGCAGTCTGTTCAGCCTGACCTTGAGCAGTCCGGTGCTGGCCGCACCCCGGGAGTTGTTCGGTCGGCTGATCTCTACGGAGCTTGTAGATGAACTGACGGTGATGCTGGATCAGATGACTGCGACCATCGCCAGTCAGAGAATGTTTCCTTGCATCGGGGCCACGCACAGCTTGCGCTACCTGCCCAATGCCTTGAGCCCTCTGGTGGGGCTGCAGGGGACGTTGATGTGGCTGGGAACCCCGGCTGAAGAGCTGGACGCGAGCGTCGAGCCTCCGCTCGATACTGCCCGGCCACTCGAAGACGGCGGTGTCGGATGGGTACTGGACTTCAGCGCGAGCAAGGTCTCCGGCACCTTTATGCTGGGTCTTTATTTGCCGGCATTGAACCTGTCCATGACCGCCAACCCGATGCAGCTCGGCCACAACAAGTTGCGAATCGAAGACTGGCGTGAGTCTGCGGTCGATGCCGTCCTTGGCAAGGATAAAGCCTGGAGCTGGATCCGGGTGGTCTCGGCTTTCACCCACCAGGCAGTCGCGCAGGTGGCGGTGCAGTGGACGAGCGCAATCGGCTCCGACACTGTCGCCAGCGATGACCTCGGCTGGTCGGGGTTTGGCCTGCTGCCGGTTACGGCGGGTCAGCAGGAGGTGGTGGCTAACGTGCACAGCCGCTTTGATGGCTACGAAGAGCAGCGTGCCCTGTCCTTTACGGCACTTGCCCGTGACCCTTGGGAGGATGTGCGGGTGCGGTTCGATGGGCATGATGAACATCCATGGGGCAGTCACACCTTCTTTCCGCGACGCAACGGTTCACATGTCGTCGAAGTGCTGTTCCCGGACAACAGCCCGTTACTGGAGCAGGATCTGACCTTGGGATCGACCGGTACCGGGCCCGTGGAACTGGGGCTGAGTTTCGAACCCGCACTCGGCGCGCCACGCCAGCCTTCAGCCTTCGGTTTTCTGCGCTATTCCTTGCGTTGCGCCGACCTGAAGGACGGCAGCTTCGCGCTGCGCCTTGGAGCCGAGCGCCTCGCCAGCCTGTCGCCGGCCAACGCGATGTCGTTGGGGGAGGGCGCGCAGGTGTGGAAGCTTCTTACCAGTAGCAGCGCTCAGCAAGTACTGGAATGGGAGCAGGAACTGGTCGAGCAGGTGAAAGTGGTGTCGTCCGTTTCCGGTCAAGGTATTGCCGGCGTATTGGTGACCTGGCGCAACGAAGATCTGGGGACGACCACCAGTCTGACCGACTTTTATGGTGTTGCCACTGTGCGCTTCAAACCGCAGACGCCGGGCCCGGCGGTAGTGACGGCGAAGGTGGGAGAGACGGCGCATGGGGAATCGGTTGAGCTGCGGTATACGCTTGAAGAACCGCGCGTCATCAGCGAATTGTACGAACCGGAAGACTCTCGTTTGCCACCCAATGAGGAACGCGCGCAAGCCATCGCCAAAGTGGTGTCGGCACGCACCGGTTTGCCGCTGGCGGGGGTGCAGGTGCGCTGGGATTTTGCTGGCAGTGCCTTGACGCCGTCGGTGACGGATGAGGAGGGGCTTGCGCGTTTGACCTTTACCTATTCTGCTGAGCAGGATGCCATATTGTCTGCCACGGTCAGTGGTGGAGTGGGCGGTTGGGATATGGCGCAGTTGGTGTATGGCGGGCTGGTGCCGGTGATTGAGTCGTTGACCAGTTGGTACAGTGACATCAACTTGGGGCAGTCAGTCAGCGCGGTTGTGCGTGTAGTTTCCCGGAATGATGGCCAACCGCTGGAAGGGATTAAAGTCCGGTGGCGGATCCCTGGTCTGGATTTGCCTGTCACCGCCACAAATGAGGATGGCAAGTCGACACTGCAACTGAGCCCGAACGAGTTGGGGCCGAACAGGCTCGAAGCGACTGTTGGTCTTGGAAGTTCCAAAACATGGACTTTCTACGTATTCGATCCTGCACAAATTCCCATGTTTGAGCGCATCACTAATCTCTCACCGCAAAATGTTGTCGGCAGCGAGGCACATGTCGAAGTCAGAATCATAGACCAGCAGACACGGCTGCCTGTAGCCAACAGAAATATTGCGTGGTTCTATTCGAATTTGTCGCTGGCCTCGATGAGGTCCGACGCTGACGGGATCGCCTACGTCAAATTCATCTTCCCGCGAGCAGGTCGGGAAAAACTGAGCGCCCAAACCTTTTTGGCCTTCGTGGAGCTGTTCATTACCGTAACTGAGAACTTGTGAGGGAACGGCAGACGGGCTCAGAGCGTACCGGCCTTCTTCCAGTTGAGGTACTCAGTAACCAGTGCGGCGCTCAGCTCTGCGGGTTGTACATCAAGCACTTGGACTGCCTGCGCATTCAACTGCTCATGCAGCTCGGCCCGGGCATTGAGGTAATCCACCGTGCCGCAATAAGCCAGTGCTTCGGGCAGCGTTTGTACCGGAGCATTGCGCACGCGATCTAGGGTTTCCTCGCGCAGGCTGACCACCAGCACTTGATGCTGCTGGCTCAGACGTTTGACGCTGGCGAGAAGGTCTTCAGTGTCCTCGTCACGCAGGTTGGTCAGCAGCACGATCAGCGCCCGGCGCTTCTGCCGCGCCAACAGCTGATTGGTCGCGGTTGAATAGTCGGCAGGACGCTGACTGCTGTCCAGATCATAAACGGCGTTGAGCAGGACCTTGAGCTGACTGGCACCCTTGATCGGCGCGAGAAAACGCGGTTGCGCGACGGCGAATGTGCTCAGCCCCACGGCATCACCCTGACGCAGGGCCACGTGGCTCAGCAGCAGACACGCATTCAGCGCATGGTCGAAATGCGACAGCTCACCATCCTGGCTGCGCATTTGCCGGCCGCAATCGAGCATGAACATGAGCTGTTGATCACGCTCGTCCTGATACTCGCGGGCAATCGGCGTGCGCTGACGGGCGGTGGCTTTCCAGTCGATCTGGCGCAGGCTGTCGCCCTCGTGAAATTCGCGCAGTTGATGAAATTCCATCCCCTGGCCACGACGCTGGCGCTGACGTACGCCGAGCTGGCTGAGCCAATTGTCCACTGCGAGCAGTTCGCCGCCGTACAGCCGGGCGAAGTCGGGATAGACGCGGATCTCGCCGCGCACGTCGAGCAGGCGTTTGCCTGTCCACAGACCGAACGGGCTGGGCAGATTGATTTCGCAATGCTCGAAGCTGAAGTGGCCACGCTTGAGCGGGCGCAGGCGATAGCCGACCTCGCTGTATTGCCCGGGTTGCAGTTCGACCGCCAGCGGCAGGTTTTCGAAGCTCAGCCCCCGTGGCACATGGTCGAAAATATCCACCGCAACCGGTTCTTTGAAGTCATGGCTGAGCTGCAGCCGTGCCTCGCTCCAGCGTCCGAGCGCCAGGCTGCCGGGCGTCTGGCGCTGTATACGCGGCGACGGCAGGTGGCTGAGGCGCAGCGCATCGATGATCGCCAGTACCAGCAGCGCCAGGAGCAAGCCCCAGTTGACCGCCGACAGCGGGGCGGGCACGTCGATGTCGAGGGCTTGCAGGGTGCCCGTGAGGATACCGATGAGGCACAGGGCGGCGAGCCAGATCAATAACAGGCGCGAAGGTTTCATGGCGCTGTACCGGGTTGTCTGCTGAAAAGATCGCAGCCTGCGGCAGCTCCTACAGGGAGCGTGATTCCGTGTAGGAGCTGCCGAAGGCTGCGATCTTTTGATCTTTCCTGAACTCTCACAAGCGCGGCGCCGGCACTTGGTCGAGCAACTGCTGCAGCACCTGATCGACCTGCAGGCCTTCGATGTCCAGCTCTGGCGCTACTCGCACCCGATGGCGCAGCACCGAGAGCGCGCAACCCTTGATGTCATCAGGGATCACGAACTCGCCGCCACGCAGCAACGCACGGGCGCGGGCGCATCGCACCAGCGCAATCGAGGCTCGCGGGCCAGCGCCGAGGGTCAGGCCGGGCCAGGAGCGGGTGCTGCGTGCCAGTCGCACCGCGTAATCCAGCACTTGGTCGTCAATCGGCAGGTCGCTGGCGATGCGTTGCAAGGCCTGCACATCCTTGGCCTGCAAGACCGTGCGCAGCGGTTGCACATCGAGCATGTCGGCACGGGTCGAGCGGCTGACCTGACGCACCATGTTCAACTCCTGCTCGGCCTCCGGGTAATCCATGCGCACCTTGAGCATGAAGCGGTCGAGCTCGGCTTCCGGCAGCGGATAAGTGCCTTCCTGTTCGATCGGGTTTTGCGTGGCGAGCACCATGAACGGCTGGGGTATCGGCAGCGCCCGGCCTTCGAGGGTGACCTGGCGTTCCTGCATGGCTTCGAGCAATGCGGCTTGAGTCTTGGCCGGGGCGCGGTTGATTTCGTCGGCCAGCAGCAGGTGGGTGAACAACGGCCCTTTGCGCAGCTTGAATTGTTCGCTTTGCAGGTCGTAGACCGCGTGGCCGGTGACGTCGCTGGGCATCAGGTCCGGGGTGAACTGGATGCGCGCGAACTCGCCGCCGAAGCATTTCGCCAGGGCGCGAACCAGCAGCGTCTTGCCAAGTCCGGGGACGCCTTCGAGCAGCACGTGGCCGCCGGCGATCAATGCGGTCAGCACGTCGTCGATCACGCTGTTCTGGCCGATCAAGGCCTTCTGCAATTCGCCGCGCAGCGCTTGCGCCAACTGGCTGGCACGCTGGCGTTGCTGGGCGGCGTGAGTGGCGCTGCCGGGCTCGATCTGTTCACTCATAGCGTGTTCCTCAAGGTTTGCAGGTGGGCCACCTGGCGACTGAAATCGGCGCTGCTCATGCGCTGTTTCGGCACCGGGCTCAGGGCTTGGCTGATGGCGCGGGTCGGCTGTCGGGTCAGGCGCGACAGCACCAGCCATTGCTCAGCCACATTCAACTGGTCGAAGCCGGGATGGCGGCGGCGAGCGCGGCGCAGCACATCCTGTTGCAGGGCTTGCAACAGCGTGTGCTGACCGTTGTGGCGCAGGATGAAATCAGCACTGGTGCGCAAGTGTTCCTGCAACTGGCGACGGCCACTCGGGGCAGGTGCCTGCAGTGGCCCCTGGCGCACAGCAACGTGCCACAAACCAAGGACGATCAGCGCCAGCAGGGCGACGATGGCTTGCGGGAAGTAGCGCCAGAGCAAGGTCAGCAGACCATCGTGCGCCGTGCTGTAAATCAGCGTGACGTCGGTGTCGGCGCTCAGGTACCAGAGCAGCCAGGCGTTGTCGTGCTTGCCGATAGCCGGGGTTTTCCACAGTTCGGCATCGGTGACCACCGTGATCGAGCCGACGCCGTAGGGTAATTGCATCATGTGCGTGGCCTTGGCGCTGTTGGCCCAGGCCTGGGCGAGATTCTTCGGGTCGTCCAGATGGAACGCGGTGTCGAAACCGGCGTAGGCCGGCGCGTCCTCGTCTTCGAGGTAGAGTTTGGTCAGGTTCGGGTACGGGTCATCGGCCAGGTCCGCCGGCGGTTCCTTGAGATCCTTGCTCAGCGACTGGTGCAACTGCACCCGGTCCAGCAACAGGTCATCGCTCTGTTTGGCCTGCTTGTCCCACAACGCTTCGGCCACGAACACGATTCGCCCGCCGGCGCGAGCCCAGTTCAACACTTGATCAACTTGCCGTGGTGTCATCCGCGAACGCTCGCCAAACAACAGCAGGGTATGCCGGCGCGGATCAATATCGGGCAGCACCGCCAGCGTTTCGGCATGGCTGACGTTGAGGCCGTGCTCGCGCAAAAACATTTCTGCCGCCAGATAAGGATTGGCTTGCGCCTGGGGCGACGGGCCGTGATCGATCACTTCCTGATAGGGCCGGGCCTTGAGGTACAGATAAACGCTCAACGCGGCGAGCAGGGCGACGATCAGCCCGACAAGCAGCCACGCGCTGCGCCGGCTCAAGCGTGCGCTCCATGGTCGAACAAGGCGCGCCAACCGTCACACAGTTCTTGTCGCAGATGGGCCGCCGGCTCGCGGTGCCCATAGGCCATGTTCTGCCAGTGCAGCGTCAGGCTGCGACTGAACGCCAGCAGTTCAGGGCGCTGCAATTGCTCAACCCGCAGCAGTACCTGATGCTCGGTGTCGGCGGGTTTCAAGGTCAGGGCAAAATCGTGCAGCAGACGGCTGAGCAATCCGCGATAGAGCAGGCCCAGCGCGGCGCGCGGCTGGGTTTGCCAGAGTTGTTCGGCGCTGGCGGCGATGTCGTCGGGCAGGGATTGCGGGTTCAGGTCAAGGCCGAATGCTTGCTGTGGAGCAGGAGGCCGGACGCGGGCGGGCGGCTTCGGCCGACGGCTGACGAAGGTGCGCAGGAATTCGCGGTAGCGCCAGACCAGCCAGCCGATAGCCGCGAGCAACGCGCCCCACAGCAGCACTTCGATCAAGACCGCCAAAGCATTGAAGCGTTGACCGTCGAGCCAGCCGAGCAGGGTTTTCAGCCATTGCGGGGCCTCGCCGGGTTTGCTCTCGGCCGGGGCTGCCGGGTCGTCACCCAAGCGATAGCGGGTCACGCTTTCCTTGTTCTTGAACGGTGGTTGCTCGAGCAGCGCCTTGATACTGTCGTGCGCAGCCTGACTGGTCAGCGGTTGATTCAGCAGGCGAGGTGCCTCCGGGGCGTTGGCCGGCGCATCCGCCCACGCCGGCGGCACTGTCGGCAACCATAGACAGACGGCCAACAGCAGGCCCAGAGCGCTGCCGCTCAGGCGCTGGCGCAAACGGCGGAATACCAGTTCGATGTCCCACGCCTCCAGTACAGTGCGTCGGTTCAGATACAGACTGAAACCGCAGGCGACATACACCGGTTCCCAGAGCACCAGTACCAGCGCGTAGAAAGCGTTGGTCAGGTGCTCCAGCCAACGCCAGTGGTGATCGCTGTCGAGGATCAGCGATTGCCAGTCCCAGTCGGTTTCGATCTGCTGCGGCAGGAGCATGTAGAACAGCACCATCAGGCCGATCCACAGCGCGGTCTCCAGGTGCATGCCGATGATCGTCAGCCATTGCGCGGCGCCGGCATTGCGTTGCAGCAACACCTGCAAGCGCTGCTGACGCGCCGTGCCGTCGAGGCCTTCGAGTTGCAGCACCGGCAGCAGGAAGCTGCGACTCAGGCTCAGGCGGCGCCAGGTCAGGCTGGCCAGCAGCTGTGGTTTCAACAGCCGCGGAAATTCGCGCAGGGCCTGTTTCAGCGTGGGCGTTTCGCCGAACAGGGCCTTGGACAGGATGTACAGCGGCAGGCGCTCGTACGCCGGTTTCAGCCACCAGAAAATCAATACCGCCAGCGACGGCGAATCCCACAGCAGCAAGGTCAGCACGGCGAACAGCGGCAGGGTGACGATGGCCCAACTGGTCATCAACAGGCGTCGATGCTGCTGGCTCATGAGCACGCCCAGGTCCATGGCTTCCCAGCTGCTGCGCGGGCGGATCGCCACGGTGGCATCACTCAGGCGCATGGCGTGTCTTTCCGGCGAGCAGCAGATAAGCCGCGACGGCGATCCACAGCGCAGCACCGACCGCGTATTTGATCTGCGGCGTGACCCCGGTCTTCGACGACCAGTACGCTTCGATGAACGCCGCGATCAACAGGAACAGCATGACCCCGCACACCAGCAGCACGCTTTTGCGCGCGGCCTCCACCAGCGCTTCGCCGCGCGTCAGCCGCCCGGGCGCAATCACGCTCCAGCCCAGTTTCAGCCCCGCCGCCCCCGCCAGGGCAATGGCCGTCAGCTCGAAGGCGCCGTGGCCGATCACGAATGACCAGAACGTCTGGCCAAAACCGATTTCGGTCAGGTGCCCGGCCACCGCACCGATGACCAGCCCGTTGTAGAACAGGAAAAATGCGCTGCCCACGCCCAGCAGCAAACCGCTAGCGAAGGTCTGGAAGGCGATACCGATGTTGTTCATCACGTAATAGCCGAACATCACCCAGTCCTCACTGGCCGCCCGCTCGGCCGAGCGCCCGAGATGCCCGGCCACCGGGTCGTACATGCTCTGCATCTCGCGCACCTGTTCGGCGGGGATCAGGTTGTAGATCAGTTCGGGAAAGGCATACACCAGCAAGGCGAAGCCGATCAGGCTGCCGAAAAACACCAGGCCAGCGGCCAGCACGAACGGCCATTCGGCGCGCACCAGCCGGGGGAAGTCAGCGAGGATGAAACCGAGCAGGTTGGCGGCGAAGCGACTGCGGTGCCGATACAGCTGCTGGTGGCCGCGCAACACCAGTTGTTGCAGCGAGTCGATCAGAAAACTGCTGTAGCCGCGCTCCTGCGCCAATGCCAGATGCTGGCAGAGGCGTCGATAAGCCTTGGGGAATCCGGCCACCTGCGAAGTGTCCTTGCCACGTTCGAGGCGTTCCAGAGCCAGCGTGAAACGCTCCCATTCGGCCTTGTGGCGAGCTTCGAAAAGACTTTGCTTCATGTCGGACCCAGCAAGCCGCGTGCGATGCCATTGAGCTCGCTGACCGCTTTGGGCGCCGGGATGTGCAGCGGCTGGGCGAGCAGGGCGGCCAGCTCATTGACCCGCGCCGGCGACAGTTCGGCCTGGCGTTCGGCGAAGGCGAGCAGGGCCCGTTGTTCACTGAGGTTGAGCGGTACGGGCGAGCGGCGCGGCTGGACGTCGGGTAATTGTGGGCGAAGCAGGGCGGGTTCGCTGTAGACCACCAGAGTGCCGGCGGCGATGTCGCCCAGGCGTTTGAAGGTGGGATGTTGCAGGCAACTGATGGCGCCAAAGGCGTAACCGAAGGGCAGCAGATCGACAAAACGCAGCAGGTTGCGCAGCAGCGACGCCGACCAGCCAACCGGTGTGCCGTTGTCGTGGATCACTCGCAGGCCCATCCATTGCTTGCCTGGCGAACGGCCCTGACGCAGCACTTCGAACAGCACCATGTACCACCAGCTGACGGCAAACAGCAGCAACGAACCCAGTCCCATTCCGAGCTGGCCAAGAAACGCCAGCACCAGGAACAGCACGCCGAGGATGGCGCCGCGAATGCCCAGGTCGATGCCGAAGGCGAGGCTGCGCACCAACAGACCGGCCGGGCGCAACGGCAGGTCGATGCCCTCCGGGGTTTCCACTGGATAGCGGGTATCGAGTGGCGGGTTCAGCGGTGCTTTCCGTGGCAGTGCTGTGTTCTCGAGCATGGGCTACCTGAGGGGGCCGGATCGGGATACGAGATTTGTCCGATGCTAGCAGCCTCTTGGGGGAAAACGACATAACTATGTATTGCACCGCGTGTGGCGAAGGCTGGCCGAATGACACGGCGCTGGCCGCAATGGCGGTTGAACGCCTAGACTTTGCCGATCTCAAGTTCAGGAACCGCCCGTGACTTCAATCTTCTGGTACGACTACGAAACCACCGGCATCAATCCGCGCAATGACCGTCCGCTGCAGGTCGCCGGGATTCGCACCGACCACGATCTCAATGAAATCGACGAACCGGTCAACCTCTACTGCCAGCCCAGCGAAGACATCCTGCCGCACCCGGCGGCGTGCGCCATTACCGGTATCACCCCGAGCCGTCTCGCCGAACAGGGTTTGAGCGAAGCCGACTTCATGACTCGGGTGCATGCGCAACTGGCGGCACCCGGAACTTGCGGTGCGGGTTACAACACCCTGCGTTTCGACGACGAGATGACCCGCTACAGCCTCTATCGCAATTTCTTCGACCCGTATGCCCGTGAATGGCAGGGCGGCAACAGTCGTTGGGACCTGATCGATGTGGTGCGCGCCGCGTATGCATTGCGCCCCGACGGTCTGGTCTGGCCGACCGATGACGAAGGCAAGGTCACCCTCAAGCTCGAACGCCTGACGGTCGCCAACAACATCGACCATGGGCATGCTCACGAAGCGCTGTCGGACGTACGTGCCACCATCGCCCTGGCGCGGTTGATCCGCGAGAAACAGCCGAAGTTGTATGAGTGGCTGTTCCAACTGCGCAGCAAACAGAAAGTCATGGATCAGATTCGCCTGTTGCAGCCGCTGGTGCACATCTCCGGGCGCTTTTCGGCGGCGCGCCACTATGTTGGTGTGGTATTGCCATTGGCCTGGCATCCGCGCAATCGCAATGCCCTGATCGTCTGTGACTTGCACCTTGACCCGCAAGGTCTGCTCGATCTGGACGCCGAAACGCTGCGTCAGCGCCTGTACACCCGTCGCGACGACCTCGCCGAGGGGGAACTGCCGGTGCCGCTCAAACTGATTCACATCAACCGTTGTCCGGTGGTGGCGCCGTTGTCGGTATTGCGTGCCGCAGATCAGCAGCGCCTGGACCTGGACATGGCGCTGTATCAGGCGCGTGCGCTGCGGCTAAGTGACGCACAACAAGTTTGGAAAGATAAAGTAACGGCAATTTATGCCAGCGAAGATTTCACCCCGAATGAAGATCCGGAACAGCAGTTGTACGATGGATTTATCGGTGATCGCGATCGGCGCCTGTGCGAGCAAGTGAGGACAGCAGATCCGGCGCAATTAGCGCAAGAGCACTGGCCGTTCGATGATGAACGTCTACCGGAATTACTCTTTCGATATCGCGCACGCAACTTTCCCGATACGTTGAGTTTTGCCGAGCAAGAGCGCTGGAGAATATTCTGTCAGCAGCGTTTGTCCGAGCCGCACATGGGCGCACCTAATACCCTGCAATCTTTTGCCGAAGCCGCGCAGCAATGGGCGCTTAGTGCTACGCCGATGCAGAATCAAGTGCTCAATGAGTGGCAGAATTATGTCCAAGCATTGCGCAAACGTTTGAATCTTTGAAATCGAACATAGTGCGTCGATGAAACATCACGCATAAAAAAACGCCAGCGTATGCTGGCGTTTTTCATGGGTCGCAGAGGCTATCGGCGACCGGCGTTGCGGCTTAGCCCAGCAGGGTAGCCCAGCCTTCAACCACGTCACCGCCCCACTTGGCTTTCCACTCTTTCAGCGTCTTGTGGTTGCCACCTTTGGTTTCGATGACTTCGCCGTTGTGCGGGTTTTTGTATTGTTTAACTTTGCGTGCGCGCTTGGTGCCAGTAGTTTTGACTGCGACGCCACGGGTGCCTTTGGTTTTCGATTCCGGATCCAGCAGGGCGATGATGTCGCGCAGGGACTTGGAGTATTCGCCCATCAGGGTGCGCAGTTTGCCTTCGAATTCCAGCTCGGCTTGCAATTTGTCGTCTTGCGACAGATTCTTCAAACGGGCTTGCAGCTCTTTGATAGCTTCTTCGGTGGCGCGATATTCGTTGATCAAGGACATGGTAACTACCTTATGCGGATGTGTTGAATGGCAGGGGACAGTGCGGCAATAATAGTCAGGCTGTTTCATCAAGTAAACATTTAAGCGGTTTTTTTATTTGAATTAGTTACGTGAAATAACCGGTAAATTGAATGGTCATCTAAATAATGTGATGCAGTCATCACGAATATTCACAATTATCTGGCCGAACAGCTTCACGAGCACATCATCGCTTTGTCGTACAGTGCGCTCAGGCGCCATGAATCGCGCCTTCTCGGGGCGAGTGCTGATCAATACTGCAGTTTCCGCGCACAGTCGCTAGAATGGCCGCCTTTGCGAAGTTCTGGAGTTTCCCCCTCATGCGCACCTTTCGGTTGGTGATTTCCTGCCCTGACCGCGTTGGCATCGTTGCCAAAGTCAGTAACTTTCTGGCATCCCACAACGGCTGGATCACCGAAGCGAGCCATCACTCGGATAATCAGAACGGCTGGTTCTTCATGCGTCACGAGATCCGCGCCGATTCGCTGCCGTTCGGTATTGAAGTGCTGCGCGAGAAGTTTGCGCCGATTGCCGAAGAGTTCTCGATGGACTGGCGAATCACTGATACCGAGCAGAAGAAACGCGTGGTGCTGATGGCCAGCCGCGAATCCCACTGCCTGGCCGACTTGCTGCACCGCTGGCACAGCGACGAGCTCGATTGCGAAATCTCCTGCGTGATTTCCAACCACAATGACCTGCGCAGCATGGTCGAGTGGCACGGCATTCCTTATTACCATGTCCCGGTCAATCCGCAGGACAAGGAGCCAGCGTTCGCCGAAGTCTCGCGTCTGGTCAAACAGCACGACGCCGAAGTGGTGGTGCTGGCGCGCTACATGCAGATCCTGCCGCCGGCGCTGTGCCGCGAATACGCGCACAAGGTGATCAACATTCACCACAGCTTCCTGCCGTCGTTCGTCGGTGCCAAGCCGTACCATCAGGCGTCGTTGCGCGGCGTGAAGCTGATCGGCGCGACTTGCCACTACGTGACCGAAGAGCTGGACGCCGGTCCGATCATCGAGCAGGACGTGGTGCGCGTCAGCCACAGCGACAGCATCGAAGACATGGTGCGTTTCGGCCGTGACGTCGAGAAGATGGTGTTGGCCCGTGGCCTGCGTTATCACCTCGAAGACCGCGTGCTGGTGCACGGCAACAAGACCGTGGTGTTCTGATCTACCCCACGCGTGCTTGAATAAAGAAGGGCCTGGGCGTTCAATCGTCCCAGGCCCTTTTTTCGTTTCAGCCCCTTGAGGAACTGCCCGTGAGCGACCCACTGGACAAAGCCACTTCGAAAGCGCCAGCCACATTGGGCGAAGGTTGTCTGAGCCGTTTTGACCCGGATGACCTGAGCCCGGAAGACGGCACCGAGTTTCCCGGCGCCGCCGAGTTGTGGGAGCAGATGAAGGAGACGGACGAACCTAAGAAGCCTGCCTGAACTTCAGCAGCTTCTTGAGCAGCGGCCGCCCGAGCATCAACAGAAACACCGGGCCGCCCACCACCAGATAGAAATAGAACGTCACCACCCGCCAGATCAGAATCGCTGCCGCCGCGGTGGATTTGCCGACCATCGGTGCCAGCAGCGCCGCCGAAGTCAGTTCCGCCGCCCCCGCGCCACCGGGCAACAGGCTCATTTGACCAGCTCCCAGCGACAGCATCTGCACCAGAAAACTCCAGGCCCACTGCAGGTCCGCGCCGAGTCCGCGCAGGGCCAGATACAGCACGCTGTAACGCAGCAGCCAGTGCATGCAGGTCAGGGCGAAAACCTTGGTCAGCGTCTGCCACGGCAACTTGAGTGTGTCGATAAACGCATCGAGAAAATGCAGCAGCTTGCGTGCCCAGCGCCGGCGCGTGGCCGGTTGCACATTGAGGCGGGCGAGCAGGCGTCCGCTCAGAAGAAGCAGTCGACGGTGGTAGCGCGCCAGCAGCACGCAACTGAACAACCCACCGAACAGTGACACGGCGCTGACCATCAGCAGCCACTCCAGACGATCACTGAGGTGCTGGAACAACGCGTAAATCAGAATCCCGCTCAGGGCGCAGAGAAAGAACAGCAGATCGCTCAACTGATCCATGGCAAACACCGCACTGCCTCGGGCCGGGCGCACGCCGCTGCGCGCCAGCAAGGCCATGATCGTCAGCGGCCCGCCACTGCCGCCGGGCGTGGCGCAGTAGGCGAACTCCGCGGCCATCACCACACCGAGGCTTTTCAGCGGCGTGACCCGATCCCGCTGATCGCCCAGCAGCAGGCGCAGGCGCAGGGTGTTGATGCCCCAGCAGAGCAGAATCATGCCGAACATGATCAGCAGCCAGTGCAGCGGAAAGTTCTGCAACCGCGCGCCGATCTCGCCGCCGCCGAGCAGCACCGGGATCAGTACAGCGGCGAGCAGTCCGATCAACAACACAATGCCGCGACTCATGCAGCGCGCTCCATTCGCTCGCGGTGCTCGGTGAGCCAGTCGATTTTGCTCATGGGCGTGCGTCCTTCTGCCAGCAGCCGTTCAAGGGTTTGCAGCCAGTAATCACGCGCGAAGGCGTGGCGCATGTCTACCGGATGCAAGCCTAGACGAATCACCGCGGCGTCGCGCCAGTGCTGTTGGCGCTGTTCGCTGACGATTTTTGACAAACCCCGGCGCCAGGCACTGCGCGCGCTCCAGACCAGACCCGGGGCGTTGATGGCGGTGAAATCCGGCAGTTGATAAAGATGTTGCGGGTCGCTGGTGTAGCTCAATGGCGTTTCACGAAGGGCCTGGCGGGTGCCCTCGCTCATCAGCCAGGCCGGGGCGACGAAGCCATGCAACGGCCAGCCATTGCGCCGGAACAGTTCGATGCCGTGGCGCAGGCGAGCCTGCGCCGCTTCCCGGGACAGGCGATAAAACTCACCCTCGTGGGTGTAGATGCGGCGCATAAACCAGTCGCGGGGCGTGGTCGGGGCTGGCTCGCGGTCGTCATGGTAATAGCCGTGCAAGGCCAGTTCATCGCCACGGACAAGCCGCTCGCCGAGCATTCGGCAGAACGCGGGATGATCCTCAAGCGCATCGTGACCATGGAAATCCGGAACGACCAGCCAGGTCATCGGCACGCCACCCATTGCGTCGACCGCCTCGACAAATGGCCGATAATCCGCCCACGTCGACGGCGCCACGTCGTGCAGCACCAGCAGCACTGCGCGGTCATTCAAGGAATCAGCCATTGGCCACTCTTTGCCGCGAGTGACCGAGCACCGCGTGGTAATGACCGAGCAGACTGTCGACCACGCTGTCCCAGGAATAACGCCGTTCGACATGTTGTCGCGCTTGTCGGCCGAGTTTCAGGCAGCCGCGACTGAACAGCTCGCGCACCGCATTGGCCATGGCTTGCGGGTTGTTCGGTGCACAGAGCAAGCCGCAGTCTTCGGCGATGATTTCTTCAAACGCACCGGCCGCCACGGCGACTACCGGAATCCCGCAGGCCATGGCTTCGAGGATCACCAAACCGAAGGTTTCCTGATCGCCGGCATGGATCAGGGCGTCGGCGCTGGCCATTAATCGCGCCACGGTGGCGGCAGGACAGAACCCGTCGATCACGCTGACATTGTCCGGCACCACGGCGGGCATCGATGAACCGACCAGCAACAGGTGATAGCGCGGGCCGAGGCGTTGCATGCATTGGAGCAGCACCGGCAGGTTCTTCTCTTTGGAGCCGCGTCCGGCAAAGATCAGCAGACGGGTGTCTTCGGCAATTCCCAGTTCGGCGCGCAAACCCTTGTCGCGGGCGCCAGGATGGAAAGTTTGCAGATCCACCCCCAGCGGCTGCACGAACACGTTGCGCACCCCCAGGCCCCGGAGCTTGTCGGCCATCACCTGACTCGGCGCCAGCACCCGGTCGAAGTTGCCGTACAGTTTGCTGACGTAAGCCTCGACATTCGGCGTGAGCCAATGGCCCATTCGGTTACTCACCAGCAACGGCAGGTCCGAGTGATAAAAGCCGATCACCGGTACATCCAGTTGACGCCGCGCGTCGAGCGCCGCCCAGGCAGTCAGGTACGGGTCGCCGACTTCGATCAGATCCGGTTGCAAGTCCTGCAGGACATTGCGCCACGGCGCAAGACGCACGGGGAAGCGATAACCTTTGCCGAAGGGCAGGGCGGGTGCGGGCACTGTGTAGACGCCGTCGTGTTCACCGAAGTGCGCACCGGGGATCAACAGGCTGTGGCGAATGCCCGGTTTGACGCCCAATCGTCGATGCTTGGCGTCCAGGTACGTGCGTACGCCGCCGCTAGCCGGGGCGTAGAACATGGTGATATCGGCGATGTGCACAATGACGAGCCCTCCGCTGTGCTGCTCTCCCTTGGTTGACCTTTATCCAGAATAGATGTTCGGTCGGGAATACGCGGAGGGGTTTTTGCGAGGTGTTGTGGTGTTTGACAGGATGCCTTCGCGAGCAAGCTCGCTCCCACAGGGATCTGCAAACGACACAGATACAATGTGGGAGCGAGCCTGCTCGCGAAGAGGCCAGTGGCAGCGCCTTAGATGCGGAAACTGCCGACCAACTGCTGCAGCCGCGAAGCCTGCTGCTCCAGATCCGAACAGGCGCGCAAGGTCGCCTGCAGGTTTTCGACGCCTTCCTGGTTCAATGTATTGATCTCGGTGATGTCGACGTTGATCGACTCGACCACCGCGGTCTGCTCTTCGGTCGCGGTGGCCACCGACTGGTTCATCCCGTCGATCTCGCCGATGCGCTGGGTCACGCTGTTCAGGCGTTCGCCGGCAAGATTGGCGATTTCCACGCTGTCCTGGCTGTGGCGCTGGCTGTCGCTCATGGTACTCACCGATTCACGGGCGCCGACTTGCAGCTCCTCGATCATGGTCTGCACCTGCTGCGCCGATTCCTGAGTGCGGTGCGCCAGGTTGCGCACTTCGTCGGCGACCACGGCAAAACCACGTCCGGCCTCACCGGCACGCGCCGCTTCGATGGCGGCGTTGAGGGCCAGCAGGTTGGTTTGCTGGGAGATGCTGGTGATCACTTCCAGAATCTGCCCGATGTTCACGGTTTTGCTGTTCAGCGACTCGATATTGGTGCTGGAGGCGCTGAGCATGCTCGACAGTTGGTTCATCGCCTTGATGCTGCGATCCACCACTTGCTGGCCGTCTTCGGCGAGGCCGCGGGCGTCGCTGGCCTGGTTCGAGGCTTGTGCGGCATTGCGCGCGATTTCCTGGGCGGCAGCGCCCAGTTGATTGATCGCGGCGGCGACACTGCTGGTGCGCGAGGCTTGCTGGTCGGAGTTGTACATCGACGAGTTGGACGCGGCGACCACGCGCAGCGCGACCTCGTTGACCTGGCCGGTGGCCGACGACACTTCGCGGATCGAGCCGTGGATACGCTCGACGAAGCGGTTGAATGCGGTACCCAGCACGCCGAATTCATCGTTGTTGACGATAGTCAGGCGCTTGGTCAGGTCGCCCTCGCCATCGGCGATGTCTTCCATGGCGCGGGTCATGACGTGCAGCGGCTGAATCAGCAGGCGAATCAGCATGCCCAGCAGCGCAATGATGATCACCACCGCAATCACGGTGGCAATCACCGCCGAGGTGCGGAACTCGCTGAGCATCGAGAAGGCTTTGTCCTTGTCCACCGACAGACCGATGTACCAGTTGACTGACGGCAGGCCTTTGATCGGGGTGAAGCTGACGATGCGCGTCTTGCCGTCGACGGTGATTTCACTGAAGTCGCTGCTGATGTGCGGGGTGTCCTGCGGATAGGCTTCTTTCAGTGACTTCATCACCAGCGCCTTGTCCGGGTGCACGAGGATCTTGCCGTCGGCGCTGACCAGGAACGCGTAGCCCATGCCGGAGAAATCCCGGGCGGTGAGGGTGTCGACCAGGGTTTGCAGGCTCAGGTCGCCGCCCACCACGCCGACGCTCTGACCAGCTTTTTTCGAGGCGGTGGCGATGGAGATGATCAACTGTCCGGTGGCAGCGTCGATGTACGGTTCGGTCAGGGTCGAGGCGCTGCTGCTCTCGGCCCCTTTATACCAAGGGCGCACCCGAGGATCGAAACCGTCCGGCATCTTCACGTCCGGACGGATGGTGAAGTGACCGGTGGCATCGCCCAGGTAAGTGGCCATGAACGTCGAGGTCAGGGATTTCTGTTCCAGCAGGCTGGCGACGTTGGCCGGCTCCGGATTGATGGCAATATTCTGGGCGGCGTTCTCGACCAGCAGAATGCGCCCGTTGAGCCAGGTCTGGATGTTATCGGCGGTGACTTCGCCCATCTCGTTGAGATAGTTGTTCAGGTCATCGCGGATCGCGTTGCGTTGCAGCCAGTCGTTGTACAGCGTGAACGAGGCGAAAGCGGCGATGACGATGAGGGCGGCGGCAAGCAAAATTTTATGGCTGAAGCGCAGGTTTTTGTTCATGGCTTGGGGTTCCGCTAAGGTCTTAATGTCCTGGGCGTGCTTTTATGAAGACGCGCAATATGGGCAAGGGTGAAAAAAACTGATATTTCCGGCTCTCCTTAGGGAAATGTCCGACCGACTTTTCAGTCAGGTTCTCGCCCTTAGCTATCGGCCACAGCGGATTAAAGATTAACCATAGGTGACAAAATGCCTGACACATCGCAACTCGTTATCGGCGCCGATCTGGCGGGGCAACCGATTGCTCAGGCCATGCGCCTGGCCAACCGCCACGGGCTGATCGCCGGTGCGACCGGGACCGGCAAGACCGTGACTTTGCAACGCCTTGCCGAAGCGTTCAGTGACGCCGGGGTCGCGGTGTTCGCCGCCGACATCAAGGGCGACCTGTGCGGCCTGGGCGCTGCCGGCAATCCGCAGGGCAAGGTCGCCGAGCGCATCGCCGGGATGCCGTGGCTCGACCACAAGCCGCAGGCCTATCCGGTAACGCTGTGGGACATTCACGGCGAATCCGGTCATCCGTTGCGCACTACCTTGAGTGAAATGGGCCCGCTGCTGATCGGCAGCCTGCTGGAACTGACCGACAGCCAGCAGGCGGCGCTGTACGCGGCATTTAAAGTGGCGGACCGTGAAGGACTGTTGTTGCTGGACCTGAAAGACCTCAAAGCGCTGCTCAACCACCTCAAGGACAACCCGCAACTGTTGGGCGAAGACGCCGCGCTGATGACCACCGGTTCCAGCCAGGCACTGTTGCGCCGGCTGGCGACCCTGGAGCAGCAGGGCGCTGAAGCCTTGTTCGGCGAACCGGCGCTGCAACTCGAAGACATTCTGCAACCGTCCGCCGATGGCCGTGGGCGGATTCATTTGCTTGATGCCAGCCGTCTGGTACACGAGGCGCCGAAGGTCTACGCGACGTTCCTGTTGTGGCTGCTGGCCGAGCTATTCGAGCAGTTGCCGGAGCGCGGCGACGCCGACAAACCGCTGCTGGCGCTGTTCTTCGATGAAGCGCATTTGTTGTTCGGCGATACGCCAAAGGCGTTGCAGGAACGTCTGGAGCAGGTGGTGCGGCTGATCCGCTCGAAAGGTGTCGGCGTGTATTTCGTCACCCAGTCGCCGGGGGATTTGCCGGATAACGTGCTGGCGCAGCTTGGCCTGCGCATCCAGCACGGTTTGCGCGCGTTTACCGCCAAGGAACAGAAATCCCTGCGCGCGGTGGCCGATGGCTTCCGGCCGAATCCGGCGTTCGATACGTTGTCGGTATTGACCGAACTGGGCATCGGCGAAGCACTGGTCGGGACGCTGCAGGAAAAGGGCACGCCGGAAATGGTCCAGCGGGTGCTCGTGGCGCCGCCGCAGTCGCGGATCGGGCCGCTGAGCGAAACCGAACGCACCGTACTGATCGCCGGGTCGCCGTTCAAGGGCCGGTATGACAAACCGATCGATCGTGAATCGGCGTATGAAATCCTGATGGGCCGCAAGGATCTGGCGCCGGAGGCGGATGCGCCAGCGGGTAAGCCGGCAGCCGAAGAACCGAGCCTGGCCGATCGGGCCGGGGAATTCCTGGGGACTGCGGCGGGGCAGGCGCTGAAGTCAGCGATGCGTCAGGCGGCCAACAATCTCGGCAAACAACTGGTGAGAGGGCTGATGGGCTCGTTGCTCGGCGGCAGCAAACGCCGCTAAAAGCAAAGATCGCAGCCTGCGGCAGCTCCTGCAGGGGAACGCATTCCCAATGTAGGAGCTGCCGCAGGCTGCGATCCTTTGATCTTGCCTTCAGCTTTTGTCTTTAGCGTGCGCCGCCAGACGCTCAAGCGCTGCACGCAGACCTGGATCGCTGATCCCGTCGGCCGTTGATTGAATCGTCTGCGCTGCATCCGTCGACAGATCCATTGAGTGTCCGCCTGGCCGATGCTGGACCAGTGGCGGTTGCACGCGGAACAGGATGCGCGTCAGGTTGGCGAATTCTTCGAACAGCTGCAGTTGGCGTTGCAGGCGTTTTTGCTGGTAACGCAGACGCGTCGCCCAGTGCCCGTCGGTCACCACCAGCGTCAATTGGCCTTCACGCCATTTGGCCACATGGCAATGCGTGCGAGCGGCAGGTTGCAGCTGGCTTTCAAGCAGGCGTTGCAGATGAGCGAGGCGTTGGGCATGACCAAGAATGGCTTTGAGCGGCTTGGCTTCGCGTAGCAGAACGGCGGGCGCTCTGGCTGTAAGAGGGCGAAATGCCATGATCGAACACCTGAAGTAACAGAAGCGCCATGTTAGCAGAAAGCAACGGAACCACTCGCCCATTGCTTTTGTCCCTGCTTTACCCATTAAATCAACAACTAACTTCTTGCCTTGATGGGTTGAAGTTGAGCAAAACGCCCTTATTTTAAGTGAGCCCCGTCAAAGCGCAGTGCCAGCATCGTGGAATATCGCCACTTTCCTCACCACCGTTTCCGGGTAGAATGCTCGTTCGCATGCGGCCATGAGGGCTGCACGGGCGACTCACGGGGCCGCCCTCCATCCCTTTAGTGTGGAAGATCCTGCCGATATGTTTGCGCCTTTGTTAAAGAAACTTTTTGGAAGCAAGAACGAGCGTGAAGTCAAACGCATGCTCAAGACGGTGCAGCTCGTCAATGCCTTCGAAGAGCAAATGGTGGCCCTTTCGGACGATCAATTGCGTGCCAAGACCAACGAGTTCAAGGCCCGTATCGCCAAAGGGGAATCCCTCGACAAGCTGTTGCCTGAAGCCTTCGCGGTCGCCCGTGAAGCCGGCAAGCGCGTCATGGGCATGCGCCACTTCGACGTCCAGTTGATCGGCGGCATGACCTTGCATGAAGGCATGATTGCCGAGATGCGTACCGGCGAGGGTAAAACCCTCGTGGCCACCTTGGGCGTTTACCTCAACGCGCTGTCCGGCAAGGGCGTGCACGTTGTGACCGTGAACGACTACCTGGCCCGCCGCGACGCCAACTGGATGCGCCCGCTGTATGAATTCCTCGGCCTGACCGTCGGCGTCGTGACGCCGTTTCAGCCGCCGGAAGAGAAGCGCGCCGCCTACGCTGCCGACATCACCTACGGCACCAACAATGAATTCGGTTTCGACTACCTGCGCGACAACATGGCGTTCAGCATGGAAGAGAAATTCCAGCGCGAACTCAATTTTGCCGTGATCGACGAAGTCGACTCCATCCTCATCGACGAAGCCCGTACCCCGCTGATCATTTCCGGTCAGGCCGAGGACAGTTCCAAGCTGTACATGGAGATCAACAAACTGATCCCGCAGCTGGAACTGCATGTCGAAGAAGTCGAAGGCCAGGTCACCAAGGCCGGTCACTACACCATCGACGAGAAGACCCGTCAGGTCGAACTCAATGAAGCCGGTCACCAGTACATCGAAGAAATGCTCACCGGCGTCGGCCTGCTGGCCGAAGGCGAGAGCCTGTACTCGGCGCATAACCTGGGCCTGCTGACCCACGTTTATTCGGGTCTGCGTGCGCACAAGCTGTTCCACCGCAACGTCGAATACATCGTGCAGGACGGTCAGGTCGTACTGGTCGACGAACACACCGGTCGTACCATGCCGGGTCGTCGTCTGTCCGAAGGCCTGCACCAGGCCATCGAAGCCAAGGAGGGTCTGAACATCCAGGCCGAGAGCCAGACCCTGGCCTCGACCACGTTCCAGAACTACTTCCGTCTGTACACCAAGCTGTCCGGCATGACCGGTACCGCTGACACCGAAGCGTTCGAATTCCACCAGATCTACGGCCTGCAGGTCATGGTGATTCCGCCGAACAAGCCGTTGGCGCGTAAAGACTACAACGACCTGGTGTTCCTGACCGCCGAAGAGAAATACGCGGCGATCATCAACGACATCAAGGAAGGCATGGCCCAGGGCCGTCCGATCCTGGTGGGTACCGCGACCATCGAAACCTCCGAGCACGTGTCCAGCCTGCTCAACAAGGAAGGTATCGAGCACAAGGTACTGAACGCCAAGTTCCACGAAAAAGAAGCCGAGATCATCGCGCAAGCCGGTCGTCCGGGCGCCCTGACCATCGCCACCAACATGGCCGGTCGTGGTACCGACATCCTGTTGGGCGGCAACTGGGAAGTGGAAGTCGCGGCGCTGGAAAACCCGAGTCCTGAGCAGATCGCCCAGATCAAGGCCGACTGGCAGAAACGTCACCAGCAAGTGCTGGAGTCCGGCGGTCTGCAGGTGATCGCCTCCGAGCGTCACGAATCCCGTCGTATCGACAACCAGCTGCGTGGCCGTGCCGGCCGTCAGGGCGATGCCGGTTCCAGCCGCTTCTACCTGTCGCTGGAAGACAGCCTGATGCGCATCTTCGCCTCTGACCGGGTGAAGAACTTCATGAAAGCCCTGGGCATGCAGCCGGGCGAAGCGATCGAGCACCGCATGGTGACCAACGCGATCGAAAAGGCGCAGCGCAAGGTGGAAGGTCGCAACTTCGACATCCGCAAGCAACTGCTCGAGTTCGACGACGTCAACAACGAACAGCGTAAGGTGATCTATCACATGCGTAACACGTTGCTGGCCGCCGACAACATCGGTGAAACCATCGCCGATTTCCGTCAGGACGTGCTCAACGCCACCGTCAGCGCGCACATTCCACCGCAATCGCTGCCAGAGCAGTGGGACGTGGCCGGTCTGGAAGCGTCGATTGCCAGCGACTTCGGGGTGAAACTGCCGATCCAGCAATGGCTCGACGAAGACGATCACCTGTACGAAGAGACCCTGCGCGAGAAGCTGATGGTCGAGCTGATGGCAGCGTACAACGAGAAAGAAGATCAGGCCGGTGCCGAAGCACTGCGCTCGTTCGAGAAACAAATCGTTCTGCGCGTTCTGGACGATCTGTGGAAAGACCACCTGTCGACCATGGATCACCTGCGTCACGGCATCCACCTGCGTGGCTACGCCCAGAAGAACCCGAAGCAGGAATACAAGCGCGAGTCGTTCACGCTGTTCTCCGAGCTGCTGGATTCGATCAAGCGCGACTCAATCCGTGTGCTGTCGCACGTTCAGGTGCGCCGCGAAGATCCGGAAGCCGAAGAACAACGCCTGCGTGAGGAAGCCGAAGCACTGGCCGCGCGCATGCAGTTCGAACACGCCGAGGCCCCTGGTCTGGAGCAGCCGGAAGTGTTGGGTGAAGAGGTCGATGTAGCCCTCGCCACCGCGCCGGTTCGCAACGAGCAGAAGCTGGGTCGCAACGAACTGTGCTACTGCGGTTCGGGCAAGAAATTCAAGCATTGCCACGGGCAGATCCAGTAAACCCCGTTTCAATCGCTGAAATACCCGCGCCGCGACCGGCTCCTGCCGTCGCGGCGTTTTGCCATTTACACCACCGCCATCACTCTGAGCGGTGCTGACATCATTGAGTAAGGAGCGCATTCATGGCTGTTGGTCTTGGTCCTTTGCCAACGTTGCACCCGGTTGCCGGTTTTGAACTCGGTATCGCTTCGGCCGGCATCAAGCGCCCCGGGCGCAAGGATGTGGTAGTGATGCGTTGTGCCGAAGGCTCGACCGTGGCCGGGGTGTTCACGCTGAACGCCTTTTGCGCCGCGCCGGTAATCCTGGCGAAAAAGCGTGTGCAGAACGACGTGCGTTATCTGCTGACCAACACCGGCAACGCCAACGCCGGCACCGGTGAGCCGGGCCTGGCGGCTGCCGAGCGCACCACGGCGAAACTGGCCGAACTGACCGGTGTCGATGCCAGCCAGATCCTGCCGTATTCCACCGGTGTGATCGGTGAACCGCTGCCGGTCGAGAAGATCGAAGGCGCGCTGCAAGCGGCGCTGGATGATCTGTCGGAAAACAACTGGGAAGCGGCCGCCACCGGCATCATGACCACCGACACCCTGCCCAAGGGCGCCAGCCGCCAGTTCCAGCATGACGGCGTGACCATCACCGTTACCGGCATCAGCAAAGGCGCCGGCATGATTCGCCCGAATATGGCAACCATGCTCGGCTACATCGCCACCGACGCCAAAGTTTCCCGCGACGTGCTGCACAACCTGATGCTCGACGGTGCGAACAAATCGTTCAACCGCATCACCATCGACGGCGACACCTCGACCAACGACTGCTGCATGCTGATTGCCACCGGCAAGGCTGCCCTCCCGGAAATCACCCGTGCCGAAGGCGAGCTGTTCGGCAAGCTGAAACAGGCGGTATTCGAAGTGTGCATGGACGTGGCCCAGGCCATCGTGCGTGACGGCGAAGGCGCAACCAAGTTCGTCACCGTTGAAGTCAACGGTGGCGGCAATCATCAGGAATGCCTGGACGTCGGCTACACCGTGGCCCACTCGCCGCTGATCAAGACCGCGCTGTTTGCTTCCGATCCGAACTGGGGCCGTATTTTGGCGGCTGTCGGCCGTGCCGGCGTGCCGAACCTGGATGTGAGCAAGATCGACGTGTTCCTCGGCGACGTGTGCATCGCCAGCCGTGGCGCGCGCGCAGCGACCTACACTGAAGCGCAGGGTTCGGCGGTGATGCAGCAGGAAGAGATCACCATCCGTATCGAACTGGGTCGCGGCGACTGCAGCGAAACCATCTGGACCACCGACCTGTCGCATGAGTACGTGAAGATCAACGCCGAGTACCGCACCTGATTTAATCTGAGACCGAGTCGCCGCCATCGCGCGCGGGCTCACTCCTACAGTAGATTAGTGAACGACACGGATCCCCTGTAGCAGTGAGCCTGCTCGCGATGGCGTTGTGTCAGGCAACATCAATGTTGAATGTGTCGGCCTCTTCGCGGGCAAGCCCGCTCCCACAGGGTTCTGTGGTGTACACGAGATTTGTGCACGACCGAAACTACTGTGGGGGCGGGCTTGCCCGCGAAAGCGTCGGTCCAGTCACTACAAGTCTTGAAGCTTTCCACTGACGAAAAGGCGCCACACCATGTCCCTGCACCTGATCATCGGCGACAAACTGCTTTCCTCCTGGTCTTTGCGCGCCGCCCTGGCGTTGGAGCTGACCGGCGCCCCTTACAGCGAAGAACTGATCAAGCTCGGCAAGCCCGACACCCGCGAGCGGCTGCTCAAGCATTCGCCGACCGCCAAGGTGCCGTTGCTGCAAACCTCTCGCGGCACCATCGCCGACTCTCTGGCGATTGCCGAATACCTGGCCGAGCAGTTCCCGGCCGAACAGCTCTGGCCGAGCGATCTATTCGCTCGCGCGCAGGCCCGCTCTGCGTGTGCGCAGATGCACAGTGGCTTTTTCGCCATGCGCAATCACATGCCGTTCAACCTGAGTCACGACGCTCCGCTCAACCCGGTACCGCCGGAGGTGAGGGTCGATATCGAACGCATGCTCGCGTTGTGGGCTGAATGCCGCGCCGCCGCCACGGAGCCCGGGCCGTATCTGTTTGGCCGGGTTAGCCTGGCTGACGCGTTCTTCGCACCGATTGCCGTGCGTCTGCGAACTTACCAGGTGCCGTTACCGGCGGTTGATCAAGCCTATGTTGAAACCGTCTACCAATGGCCCGCCTTCAAGGCATGGCAAAAGGCTGGACTGGAGGAGTTGAATCCGTGAAACGCGTACATGTCGCCGCTGCCGTCATTCGTGACGACAGTGGCAAAATCCTGATCGCCCGCCGTGCTGATACCCAGCATCAGGGAGGTCTATGGGAATTTCCCGGTGGCAAGGTCGAGGCTGATGAATCCGTCGAAAGCGCCTTGGCGCGCGAGCTGCACGAAGAGCTGGGCATTGTCGTCGGCGCTGCTCGTCCGCTGATCAAGGTCCGCCATGATTACCCGGACAAGCAGGTGTTGCTGGATGTCTGGGAAGTGTCGCAGTTCAGCGGCGAACCGCACGGTGCCGAAGGTCAGCCATTGGCCTGGGTGACCGCCAAGGATCTGCTGAACTACGAATTCCCGGCCGCCAACCAGCCGATTGTCGCCGCCGCGCGTTTGCCCGGCGAATACTTGATCACTCCGGAAGATCTGGAAGCCCCGGCCTTGCTGCGCGGCATTCAGAAGGCGATTGCCGGCGGGATCAAACTGATCCAGCTGCGCGCACCGAACGGCTATGACCCCAAGTATCGAGACCTGGCGGTGGATGCGGTCGGCCTGTGTGCTGGCAAGGCGCAGTTGATGATCAAGGGGCCGTTCGAATGGCTCGGTGATTTCCCGTCGGCCGGTTGGCACATTACCGCCGCGCAACTGCGCAAATACGCCGAAGCGGGGCGCCCGTTGCCGGCGGAGCGCTGGCTCGCGGCTTCGTGCCATAACGCTGAGGAGCTGGCGCTGGCCGAGCAAATGGGCGTGGATTTCGTCACGCTGTCGCCGGTACAGCCGACCCTGACCCATCCGGATGCGCAGCCGTTGGGCTGGGAGCAAGCGTCGATGTTGATCGAGGGCTTCAGCAAGCCGGTGTTCTTGCTCGGCGGCGTTGGCCCGGCGGAGCGCGAGAAGGCTTGGGGTGTCGGGGCTCAGGGTGTAGCGGGGATTCGCGCATTCTGGCCGGATTCTCTGTAGAGGCTGCTGGCCTCTTCGCGAGCAGGCTCGCTCCCACAGGTTCTATGTCGTTCACATACCTGTGGGAGCGAGCTTGCTCGCGAAGGCGTCCTTACAGGCGCTAGATATCTGAAGGTTTGGCCGCCGGCTGCCACAGAATCTCTGCAATCCCCTGCCGCCGCGCAATCAACCTTGCGGCCACAAACAGCAAATCTGACAACCGATTGATGTACGCCAACCCCACCCCGGTCAACGGCTCAATCGCATTCAAATGCTGACAGCGCCGCTCGGCACTGCGCGCCAGGCTGCGGCATACATGAGCCTGGGCGATCAGCATCGAACCGCCGGGCAGAATGAAATTCTCCAGCGGCCCCAATTCTTCGTTCCACACATCAATCGCTGCTTCCAGGCGTTCGATTTCCGCCGTGTTCAGCGCCTGATAGGCCGGCATCGCCAGCTCACCGCCCAGATCGAACAAACGATGCTGGCAAGGCGCGAGCACCTCGATCAGTTCATTCAGATCGGGGAACGCCTCGCGCTCGGCGATCAGCCCGGCCAGCAGCACACCGACCTGACTGTTCAGTGTGTCGACTTCGCCAATGGCTTCGATGCGCGGGTGATCCTTGGGCACGCGGCGGCCATCGCCCAGGCCGGTTTCGCCTTTGTCGCCGGTGCGGGTGTAGATCTTCGACAAGCGAAAGCCCATGGGTTACCTCGTTAGTTGATTGGTTTCGGCGGCGATGGCTGCCGGTTGTGTCAGCGGCAGACGCAGGGTGAAACAGGTGCCCTGGCCCGGCGCCGATTGCACTTCCATCTGGCCTTTATGGTTGTTGGTAATGATGAAGTACGACACCGACAGCCCCAGCCCCGTGCCCTGGCCGATTTCCTTGGTGGTGAAAAAGGGCTCGAAGGTGCGTTTGCGCACGCTCTCGCTCATGCCGATGCCGTTGTCTTCGACCTGAATCTCGGCCCATGGCGGATTGAGTCGGGTGCGCAGGATGATCCGCCCGGGCTCGCTGTCATCGTCGCGCTGATGAATGGCTTGCGCAGCGTTTTTCAGCAGGTTGAGCAGCACCTGCTCCAGTTCGTTGGCGGTGCCTGGCACCGGGCCGAGCGCCGGGTCGAACTGGCGGATAATCGCCTGACCCTTGAAGTCGAAACCGATCGCCAGATCGAAGTCGTTGCCGGCAATTTCCACCGCTTGATCGATCAACGCGGGCAGATCGCACGGGGCCATTTGCCGGGTGCTGCGCCGGCTGAAACTGAGCATGTGGGTGACGATTTTTGCCGCGCGGGCGCCGGCCTGCTGGATGCCGTCGAGCAGTTTCGGCACTTCGCGGCTTTGCAGGTAACGGTTGACCGTGTCCAGTTCGATGCCGAGCTGTTCAGCGGTTTCGAGGTTCTTCGGCAGATCCGCCGACAGCCGCCGGCGAATGTTCTGTACGTTGTGCAGGATCGCGCCGAGCGGATTGTTGATCTCATGGGCCATGCCGGCGGCGAGGCCACCGACCGAAAGCATTTTTTCCGATTGCACCATCATTTCTTCCAGCGACAGGCGCTGGGTGATGTCGTCGATGCGGATCACCACACCGCGCCCGGCACCGCCCATCAGTGGGTAGAAGGTCAGGGCGTAATGCTTGGGCTCGTCGTCCTTGAACCAGGTCACTCGTTCGATCTTCGCCACCGTGTGTTCTTCCACGGTCTGCTTGAGTTGCGGCAGAAACGGCTTGAGCGGTTCGAAGGCGAGGAAGATCGGCTGGTTCAACGCTTCATCCAGGCGCGTGCCGGAGAGGGCGCTGGCCTCCTGGTTCCACTGCGTCACGTAGAGCTGTTCGTCGAGGGCGATCAGCGCCGAGGGCATGGAGTCGATGATGCTGTTGAGGTAGTTCTGGAAGCCGGTGAGCTTCTTCTCGATCTTGCTGCGAACCTGGACTTCCAGTTCCAGCTTGCGGTTGGTGTGACGGGTTTCTTCGGCCAGCCCCTGAGCCTGATCGTAGGCGGCCTGCGAGTCATCGCGGGCGCGCTTGAGCTGCTGCTCGCGGGCTTCGATGCGCGAGAGCATGGTGTTGAACGCCTCGGCGAGGCTGCCGATTTCGTCGTGATTGCCGCGCGAGGCGCGCAGGGCGTAGTTCTCTTCGCGAGTGACCTGGCGCGAGAGCTCCTCCAGCTCATGGATCGGGCGGGTGATCAGGCGTTTGATCTGCCGCGCGATTACCAGCCATAGCAGCACGCTGAAAATCAGGATGCCGAGGCTGGCAGTCAGGGTGCCGGTGTAAAACGCCATCGGCAGTTCACTGCTGGCCACCAGCAGCAGATGACCCGGTGCAGTGCCCGGGCGAGGCAAGGTGATCAATTGGTTGCTGCGAAACTCGGTGAGTTGCCAGGCTTCGATGTGTCGATAGTGTTCCGGCAGATTGAGCTTGTCGCCACGCTGCACCTGAGCGAGACGGTCACCTTTGCCGTCATACAGCGCTGCCGCGCGCAGCGGCGAATAACTGTCGAGTTCCTTGAGCAGGCGTTCGGCGCTTTGTGGCGATTCCAGAGCTTGCGCGACCAGGCTCGGGTTGGAGATCAGCCGGCCGATGGTCTGCAGCGCCTGTGGCGCCATGCTTTCCTGGGAGATGTAATAGGCGGCGCTGATAAAAGTCAGGTTGGCGACCAGCAGAACGGTGGTCAACAACACCAGCAGGGCGGCCAGCAGTTTCTGGCCGACCGGCAGGTTTTCAAGGCGCTGGCGCAATGGCATCAGGTTTATCGCAGCAAAGGAACAAGTGGGCAGCGTAGCCGCTGCTCAGTCGCTGGGCAATCCAAGGCTGCGCAGATGCTCGACCAGACGCTGCTGCAATTGCTTGAGGTGCGGCAGGTTCAGTTGATGACGGGTGGCGACTTTGCAGGCGTGGCCCAGCAAGTAGCTGATTTCGGTGCGGCGCTGGTTCGCCACGTCCTGATACATCGACGAGTAGTTGGCCGCCGTGGCGTGGATTACTCGTTCGACTTCCTGTTGCAGATTGAGCGCGGCTGCCGGTTGACCGCAACGCTCCAGCAACTCGGCCAGTTCTGCGCACAGCGTGGCGACTTCGCATTGATGCTGCTCCAGTCCGCCGTTACGGCAATCGTGAAGCACGGTCAAAGGATTGATCGCACAATTGAGCGCCAGTTTGCGCCACAGCCGGGTGAGGATGTCGGTGCTCCATTCGTGGGGGATGTTCGCCGCTTGCAGGTCGTCCAGCCAGATCGGCGCCACCGGATGACCGGCATCGCCCAGCCAGGTGAAACCGTGCCCGGCAAACACCACGCGCCAGTCGCCGTCGCGGAATGCGCCTTCGGTGCTGGAGGCGCTGATGCAGCGTGCCTGCGGAACCACCGCTGCGACCGCGTCCTGGCTGCCGAGGCCGTTCTGCAGCAGGATCAGCTCGGCGTCTGCGCTCAGGCGCGGGGCGAGGCGGGCGACCGCGCTTTCGGCATCATAGGCTTTGCAGGCGACGAGCAGGCGGCGGATGGGCTCCGGGTCATCCGCCGTTTGCGCGGGGACGGCGTAGGTGGTGGCTGCGCCGTGCTCGACCAGAGTCAGCCCGCCGGCCGCCTGATAGCTGCGCAAACGCTCGGCATCACGCACGATCAGCCGCACCGGCAGACCCGCGCGGGCCAGACGCGTGGCCCAGAGGGTGCCGAGGCTGCCGGCGCCGAGAACGTGCCAAGGGGTGGACATCAGTTTTTCACTCGGTAAGGTACTGGCATGCAAGGCTCGCCGTGTCGGTGGGAAAAGACCCGTTATAATGAGCCGGATTTTAACCGCAAGCCAAGCGCGCTCCTTCCTGATCGAGCGCGCCTTTTTATTGGAGAGACTACATGCCGTCGTTCGACGTGGTATCCGAACTGGACAAACACGAGCTGACCAACGCGGTCGAGAACGCCGTGAAGGAACTCGATCGTCGTTATGACCTGAAAGGCAAAGGCAGCTTCGAGTTCAAGGAAAAGGACCTGACCGTCAACCTCACCGCTGAAGCCGGGTTCCAGCTGGAAGCGATGATCGAGATCCTGAAGCTGGCCCTGACCAAGCGCAAGATCGATGTGCAGTGCCTTGAAGTCAAAGACGCTTATGCCTCGGGCAAACTGATGAAGCAGGACGCGATCCTCAAGGAAGGCATCGACAAGGAGCTGGCGAAGAAAATCGTCGCTCACATCAAGGACGCCAAGCTCAAGGTGCAGGCCGCCATTCAGGGCGAACAGGTGCGTGTGACCGGCAAGAAGCGCGATGACCTGCAGGAAGCCATCGCGGCCCTGCGCGCCAAGGAATTCGGCATGCCGCTGCAGTTCAACAACTTCCGCGACTAAGTCCGGTCAGATGATCTGTGGGAGCGAGCTTGCTCGCGAAAGCTGTATGTCATTCAGCCATGAGTTGACTGACACATCGCCTTCGCGAGCAAGCTCGCTCCCACATTGTTTTATGTATACCTGGCGGTTTCTGCCGCTGATTTTTTACAGCCCGGGTAGCCGGAAATCAGGAGATGGAAGATGGATTTGAATGCTGAGGTAGACAACCTGGTCAAGGCGTCCCAGGCGTGGATTCCGATGATCATGGAATACGGCAGTCGTGTGCTGCTGGCGGTGATTACCCTGGCGATCGGCTGGTGGCTGATCAACAAGGTCACGCAAAAGCTTGGCGGTCTGCTGGCCCTGCGCAATGCCGACCTGGCGCTGCAAGGCTTTATCAGCAGCCTGGCGAACATCATCCTCAAGGTGTTGCTGATCGTCAGCGTCGCCTCAATGATCGGCGTGGAAACCACCTCGTTCGTGGCCGCGATCGGTGCTGCTGGCCTGGCCATCGGTCTGGCGTTGCAGGGCAGCCTGGCGAATTTCGCTGGCGGCGTGCTGATTCTGCTGTTCCGTCCGTTCCGTATCGGCGACTGGATCGAAGCGCAAGGCGTGGCGGGTACTGTCGACAGCATCCAGATTTTCCACACCGTGCTGCGTACCGGTGACAACAAGACCATCATCGTCCCGAACGGCAATCTGTCGAACGGCATCATCACCAACACCAACCGTCAGCCAACCCGTAAAGTGGTGTTCGACGTAGGTGTGGATTACGAAGCGGATCTGCAGAAAGCCCGTCAGGTACTGCTGGATCTGGCCAAGGATGAGCGCGTATTGCAGGACCCTGCGCCACAAGCGGTCATTTCAACGCTGGGTGACAGTTCGATCACTGTTTCCCTGCGTGTATGGGTTAAAACTGCAGACTACTGGGACGTGATGTTCATGTTTAACGAACAGTCGCGTGATCGTTTGAAGACGGCCGGTATTGATATTCCGTTTCCACAGCGGGTGATTCGTGTGGTTCAGGAAACAGCTACACAATGATAGGTTGCTAATTAAATGCCTGACTTGTTGGTCAGGCATTTATGACAAGTGACAGGCAATAAAAAAGGCCCATCCGAAGATGGGCCTTTTTTTATGCTTCCAAACTAACCACTGATAATTACAGGATGTTCAGTGGGTATTCGGTGATCAGGCGGAACTCTTTAACGTCGCCTTCGCCTTCGTCAGCGTTAGCAACGTGCCAGGCTTGACGGATGCGGAAGGACAGGTCTTTCGCTGGGCCAGACTGAACAACGTACTTGGCTTCGAAGTTGGTTTCGTGGTGTTTACCGTCTTCACCGTACAGGCCGGCGTAAGCGCTACCCGCTGGAGTGTGGGTACCGTCGATATCCCAACCTTTAACGTAACGAACCATGAAGCTCAGGCCAGGAACGCCGTACTCGGCCATTTTCAGGTCGTAACGGGCTTGCAGGGATTTCTCGCCTGCACCGTTGAAGTCGGAGTACTGGATGGAGTTGGCGAGGAAGATCGAGTCGCCACCACGGTTGTTCTTGCCTACGCCGATGTAGTCGAACGGAGTGTCGCCGTTGACCTTCTGGAAGGCCAGGGTGAAGGTGTGTGCCTTCAGGAACGACAGGGCGGTTGCCAGCGAGAAGGCGGTGTTGCTGATGTCGCCCGCTTTGGCGCTGCCGGTGTCGGTGGTGCGGTAGATGTTGAAGTCAGTGTTCAGCGAAGTGTCGCCACCGAATGGGGTGGTGAGGTTCACGTTGGCGTAGTACTGGTTCCAGATGTCTTCCAGCTTGGCGCCGTACAGCGAGGCAGTCAGGTTGTCAGTGATGCCGTATTTGCCACCGAAGTAGTCGATGTTTTTGGCTTCAACACCCGCGTAAGTGGCGTAAAGGCCGCCTTCACGAGCGTTTTTGTCCTGGCTGGTGGCCGAGTAGAAGTGACCGGCTTCGAGGTCAAGGTCTTTGACTTCGCTGCTCTGCAACTGGAAGCCAGTGGCCGTTTGCGGAAGGATACGGGAGCCGCCAACAGCGAATACCGGAGCGGTGCTTGGCTGCATGTCACCAAATTTCAGCTCGGTTTTGGAGATGCGGAATTTAACGGCTGCGCCGGCTTTGCCTTGGCTGTCGTTAACGTCGTGTGCATAACCGTTGGCTTTGACGGTGTCGCTACGGCTCATGTTACCGGTGCCGGAAGTACCATCACCGCCATCCAGTTTGACCGCCAGGTAACCGAATGCATCGATACCGACGCCTACGGTGCCTTGGGTGTAACCGGAAGTGAAGTTACCGAGAAAGCCCTGAGTCCAGTCTTTCTGGTCGTGGCCGCCGTTCTTGTTGTCGCGGTTGAAGTAGTAGTTCTTCAACGTTTCGGTGAGTTTTGCATCTTCAACGAAACCTTTGGCTTCTGCCTGGTCACTAACAAACGGGGCGGCCGTAGCCAACTGAGTGCTGGCTGCTGCTGCAACTGCCAGTGCGATTGTGCTCCACTTCATCACGCGCATCGTGATTTGCTCCTTTGGTTTTAGAAGAGTACTGCCGTCCCACCTGTTTTATTATCTGGGCGGCTCTTTCTTTTTGTGTCGGCGCAAACTTATATCACGCCGACAATGTTGGCGATACTTGCTCATACAACCTTTCATGATCTTTACGACGACGTCGCAAACAGCTGGGTTGATGTCGCAAATTCACGTTACCCATGCAGCCGGGCTGACAACTTTATCGCTGTTTCTGGGCCTTTTTGCATCGGTAAAAAAGAGTCCCTGGCAAAACACTTGAATCTCCATTGGGGCAACCCTGCCACCGTATTTGTTTGGTCTCAAGCTGCCACTTCCCGTGGTGCGCTATAGACCATGTGTGTCTCAATGCAACAAGCGTGCACAAAGTGCAGGGTTGCCACGTTTATTTTTCTGCACACCCGCCTTTCGCTGTAAAAACCGCATAAAAACGGGGGTTCAAGCCCTTTTGTATCAGGGGCTTGACGCATACCTTTGCATCGTGTTGTCAGGTTCGCGTGGGGCCATGACAACCAAAAACGTTACCGGTTCACCCCGTCAGTGAGTATTTGGCGGATGCCCGACGCACTGAGCGTAGACGCACTGTGCGGTTTTGGTGCAAAAAATTTACAGGCTGTACCGGATTCATACAGCTTGTGACGAGCCCGCTGTCAATGAATCTGCCCATTTCGGGTGTTTGCCCGTGTCCGGGCACCGTCCTGGCGCTGTAATGGTGCGCGGTCTCTGCAAATGTCCCTTGCCTGGGCTGTGATGGCCTGGGTGGGCACGGCGCTCGTGAAGCCTGATGGATTCGCAGGTATGCTGCCTGCCTGTCGCTTGGTGTGTCGCCTGTCTTTCATGGCCGCTAAGCTGAATTATGTCGATCAGCCGGGAGTGCACGCAGTGTTTGCTTTAGATTCACGACTTCAACAGGACACCCTGACCATCGGTGACTTCCCGCTCTGCCGGCTGCTGCTGTCCAACGATGCCAATTACCCGTGGTTCATCCTGGTGCCACGTCGCGACGATATCAGCGAGTTGTTTCAGTTGGATGTCGCCGATCAGCAGCAGTTGTGGCAGGAGACCACGGCGCTGGCCGAGCTGCTGAAGGATCTGTTCGACGCCGACAAGTTGAACGTTGCAACGCTGGGCAACGTTGTCAGCCAGTTGCACATGCATGTGATCGTGCGCAAGCGTGATGACGCGGCCTGGCCGGCGCCGGTCTGGGGTAAACACCCGGCCAGACCCTACAGCGCCGAGGAGGTTGCGGGCATTCGTGAGCGGCTGAGTCTGGTGCTGACCGAACACTTCACGTTTCTGGAGGGTTGAACCATGAACCTTGAAGAACGCGTCACCGATCTGGAAAGCCGTCTGGCTTTTCAGGATGACACCATTCAGGCGTTGAACGACGAACTGGTGGCGCAGCAGCGCGTGATCGAACGCCTGCAACTGCAGATGGCGGCCCTGCTCAAGCGTCAGGAAGAGATGGTCGGGCAATTCGATTCTTTCGAGGAAGAAGCACCACCGCCGCATTACTGATGCCAACACGTTTGTGCAGGCGTAAAAAAACCGCGAGCAGCCTGGCTGCTCGCGGTTTTTTGTTGCCTCGAATCAGCGACGCGGCAGGGCGGCGATCACGTCCTCGGCTTGCAGGCCTTTGTCCCGGTTCATCACCGAGAACTCCACGCGTTGGCCTTCGACCAGGACGCGGTGGCCTTCGCCACGGATTGCACGAAAGTGCACGAAAATATCATCGCCGGAATCCCGGGAGATAAAGCCGAAGCCTTTGGACGTGTTGAACCACTTGACGGTACCGGTATCGCGGTTGCTCATGTCATAGGTAGTCGGTGCGGCGGCCGGTGAAGACTTGTAGAAGCTGATGGCCAGATGCAGGACCACGGCAACCAGGGCGATCACCAGGCTGAACAACACGGCCGGTTGACCGGCGATGACAGGCATCGGTGCGATCAGGGTCAGGGTTTGCAGGACGACAGTCAGCACGAGAAGAGCGCTGACCAGATTTTGCAGATGCTGGCGCGGGCCTTTGTTCCAGTAAGGAATCACTGGAGCGATGACCAGATTCAGCAGGCCGAAAAAGGCCAGGTAAAGTGCATCGGGTTGTTGCAGGTAAGGAACAGCTTCGGCTTTCAAGCTGGGTATGAACGACAGCAGCAAAGCCGCTGCGCCCATTAGCAGGTGGACGATTTTCAACATTTTGATTGGCTCACGTTATGACGGCTCACAAGGAAGAGCTGAAGGCGCACGGTTCGCTTCGGAAACAATAAAGAGGCGTTGGACACGTGCCCGGCATCAGCCTATGCGCGAGGCCCCGAAAAATGGGGCATAGCGACACACTGCCTATTTAACAGCAAAGCCTGCAGCGACTCAAATCACCCCGGCCAGCGGCACCTGCCCGGTCGATTTGTCGCACGGCGAGCGAAAATTGCCGGCTGCGAGGTCGCGGCTCCCTTGCTAGAGTGGGTCTGCACCTGTTGGATGAATTCAATCGCCTTAGGGGGTAAGCATGGCAATCGATATCGGTATCAGTGAAGAAGACCGCAAGTCCATCGTCGAGGGGCTGTCGCGGTTGTTGTCGGACACCTATGTGCTGTATCTGAAAACCCATAACTTCCACTGGAACGTCACAGGTCCCATGTTCAGGACCCTGCATCTGATGTTCGAAGAACAATACAACGAGCTGGCGCTGGCGGTGGATCTGATCGCCGAGCGTATCCGCGCCCTGGGTTTTCCGGCGCCGGGTGCCTACGCGACTTACGCGCGACTCTCCTCCATTAAAGAGGAAGTCGGCGTGCCAAGCGCCGAGGACATGATCAAGCAGTTGGTCGAGGGCCAAGAGGCTGTGACTCGTACCGCTCGCGGGATCTTCCCGCTGTTGGACAAGGTCAGTGACGAGCCGACAGCCGACCTGCTGACTCAGCGCATGCAGGTGCATGAGAAGACTGCGTGGATGCTGCGCGCGTTGCTCGAGACCTGACAAGCGTTTGCGCGGATGTCCGGGGGGATGTCCGCGTACTGTTTCAAATCTTACTGAACATGTCGGCTTATCCTACGTTGCTGGGCAACTAGTCATCTGGCGCTGACTTTGCGTCTGCGTTTTTATGAAGGCACAGGATGTTGTCTTTATTACAAGCAGCGATGGCAAAGGAGTGTCAGCGATATGGTAGGTGGAGACAGGCGATGCGAGCATGTCGGTTCGCAACGGGAAATGAAGGTCGATCCGTTTGTCAGCGATTTTGATTTTGAGTTGATCCGGCCGCTGGCAAGGTCGGTGCGTTTGAACGGGTTTGCCACTTGCTTGAGGCTCGAGCAGGTTTACTGGAACATTCTTGGTGACATGGCCGGGCACAACGGCTGTTCGGTCAGTACGCTGCTGTCACATGTGGACCGTGAAGTGCACCTGCGCCACGGCGGGGTGAAAAACTTCAGCGGTCTGGTGCGGGTGGTGTGTGTGATGAATGGTCTGCGGGATACCCCGGCGACCGTCATGCCCGGAACGACCAATACTTGAAATGACGTGGCGGGCTGTGCAGTCTTACGGCTGCACAGCCCGCATTTAATGGATATAATCCCGCTCTTTCGCCGCAAAGCCCTGCGCGCGGTGGCAATCTGATCGCCGAGACACCCCCATGCCGATGTACGATTACCAATGTGCTTCCTGTGGTCATCAGTTGGAAGCCATTCAAAAGATCAGCGAGGCACCGCTGGTCGACTGCCCTGCCTGTCAGGCGCCAGAGCTCAAAAAACAGCTGTCCATGCCGGGTTTTCGCCTCAGCGGCAGCGGTTGGTACGAAACCGATTTCAAGACCGGAGCCAAGAAGAATCTGGCCGGTGGCGACAAATCTGACTAGGGTTCAGGCCCAGGTCGAACGACACGCGTGAGATTCCGCAGTGCTTGAGTGCGACGGTATCTCCACCGAATTTCGAATTACGAGAAGCGAAACCACTACCATGATGCGCAGCCATTATTGCGGCCAACTGAACGAAAGCCTGGAAGGCCAGGAAATTACCCTTTGCGGATGGGTTCACCGTCGTCGCGACCACGGCGGGGTGATTTTCCTCGATATCCGTGATCGTGATGGTCTGGCGCAGGTGGTGTTCGATCCGGATCGCGCCGAAAGCTTCGCCGCCGCCGATCGCGTGCGCAGCGAGTACGTGGTGAAAATCACCGGCAAGGTGCGTCTGCGTCCGGCTGGTGCAACCAATGCCAACATGGCGTCGGGCATGATCGAAGTGCTGGGCTACGAGCTGGAAGTGCTGAACGAAGCGGAAACCCCGCCGTTCCCGCTCAACGAATACTCCGACGTCGGCGAAGAAACCCGTCTGCGCTACCGCTTCCTCGATCTGCGTCGTCCGGAAATGGCCGAGAAGCTGCGTCTGCGTTCGCGCATGACCACCAGTATCCGTCGCTTCCTCGACGAGAACGGCTTCCTTGACGTGGAAACGCCGATCCTGACCCGCGCGACCCCGGAAGGTGCTCGCGACTACCTGGTGCCGAGCCGTACTCACGCCGGTTCCTTCTTCGCCTTGCCGCAATCGCCTCAGCTGTTCAAGCAACTGCTGATGGTTGCCGGTTTCGACCGCTACTACCAGATCGCCAAGTGCTTCCGTGACGAAGACCTGCGTGCCGACCGTCAGCCTGAGTTCACTCAGATCGACATCGAGACCAGCTTCCTCGACGAAAGAGACATCATGGGCCTGACCGAAGGCATGATCCGCAACCTGTTCAAGGAAGTGCTGGATCTGGAGTTCGGCGAATTCCCGCACATGACCTTCGAAGAAGCCATGCGTCGTTACGGCTCCGACAAGCCGGACCTGCGTAACCCGCTGGAACTGGTCGACGTTGCCGATCAACTCAAAGAAGTCGAATTCAAGGTCTTCAGCGGCCCGGCCAACGATCCGAAATGCCGTATCGCTGCACTGCGTGTTCCAGGCGGAGCGAGCATGCCGCGCAAGCAGATCGACGACTACACCAAGTTCGTCGGCATCTACGGTGCCAAGGGCCTGGCGTACATCAAGGTCAACGAGCGCGCTGCCGGTGTTGACGGTCTGCAATCGCCGATCGTGAAAAACATCCCTGAAGCCAACCTGAACGTGATCCTTGATCGCGTTGGTGCAGTTGACGGCGACATCGTGTTCTTCGGCGCCGACAAGGCCAAGATCGTCAGCGAAGCCCTCGGCGCGCTGCGTATCAAGCTGGGCCACGACCTCGACCTGCTGACCTGCAAATGGGCGCCAATGTGGGTCGTCGACTTCCCGATGTTCGAAGAAAACGACGACGGTAGCTTCTCTGCGTTGCACCACCCGTTCACCGCACCGAAGTGCTCGCCTGAAGAGCTGGAAGCCAATCCGGCCGGCGCTCTGTCCCGTGCCTACGACATGGTACTGAACGGCACCGAGCTGGGCGGCGGTTCGATCCGTATCCACCGCAAGGAAATGCAGCAAGCGGTGTTCCGCCTGCTGGGCATCAACGAAGCGGAACAGGAAGAGAAGTTCGGCTTCCTGCTCGACGCGCTGAAGTACGGTGCGCCGCCGCACGGTGGTCTGGCCTTCGGTCTGGACCGTCTGGTGATGCTGATGACCGGCGCCCAGTCGATCCGTGAAGTGATTGCTTTCCCGAAAACCCAGAGTGCTGCGGACGTCATGACGCAAGCGCCGGGTGTGGTGGATGCCAAGGCGCTGCGCGAGCTGCACATTCGTTTGCGCGAAACGCCAAAGGCTGAGTAAGACGGGCCTGAAGGCGCATCTTCGGATGCGCCTTTTTTCTTTCTATAGAGAGCAGGTCGAGATTTTTTGTTTGCTGGCCACTGCGTGAGCAGGGCGGGCAACGTTTCAAGAGAATTCGGAGCGAGTTATGGCAGGTCATTCCAAGTGGGCGAACATCAAGCACCGCAAAGAACGTCAGGATGCCAAGAGAGGCAAGATCTTCACCAAGTGGATCCGTGAACTGACCGTTGCGGCCCGTCAGGGCGGCGGCGATCCGGGTTCCAACCCGCGTCTGCGCCTGGCCCTGGACAAGGCCCTCGGTGCGAACATGAGCCGCGACATCATCGACCGCGCCGTGGCACGTGGCGCCGGTGCGACGGAAGCGGACAACGTTGAAGAGCTGACCTATGAAGGTTACGGCCCGGGCGGCGTGGCGGTGATGGTCGAATGCATGACCGACAACCGCAACCGTACCGCTGCAGCCGTCCGCCATGCATTCAGCAAATGCGGCGGCAACCTCGGCACCGACGGTTCGGTGGCGTACCTGTTCGAGCGCAAAGGGCAGATCAGCTTTGCCCCGGGCGTCGATGAAGACGCCCTGACCGAAGCGGCGCTGGAAGCCGATGCCGACGACGTGGTCAGCCATGAAGACGGCTCGATCGACGTGTTCACCTCGTTCACCAGCTTCTATGCCGTGCGCAACGCGCTGGAAGCGGCGGGGTTCAAGGGCGACGACGCGGAAATCGTCATGCAGCCGACCACCAGCGCCGAACTGGATCTGGAAGGCGCGGAGAAGGTGCTCAAGCTGATCGACATGCTTGAGGATCTGGATGACGTGCAGAACGTCTATTCCAACGCGGACATTCCGGAAGACGTGGCCGCTCAGCTCGGTTAAGAGCGACTACGATTCAATGTGGGAGCTGGCTTGCCAGCGATGGCGTCGGCACCTCAGGCAATGATGGCGCCTGACACTCCGTCATCGCTGGCAAGCCAGCTCCCACATTTGTTTTTGTGTTATTTCGAACCAGCAGGCGTTATGACATTAATTCTGGGTATCGACCCCGGCTCGCGCATCACCGGTTACGGGATTGTTCGCGATACCGGACGTGGCGGCTGCATCTATGTGGCCTCGGGCTGCATCCGTACCGGCGCTGGCGAGCTGCATGAGCGGCTGCAGATCGTTTATCGCGGTGTGCGTGAAATCATTCAGACCTATGGCCCGGTGACCATGGGCATCGAAAAAGTGTTCATGGCGAAAAACGCCGATTCCGCCCTCAAACTCGGGCAGGCCCGCGGCGCCGCCATTGTGGCTGGCGCCGAGGAGAGCCTGGAGATTGCCGAGTACACCGCGACTCAGGTCAAGCAAGCCGTGGTCGGCACCGGCGCGGCCAATAAAGAACAGGTGCAGATGATGGTCATGCACATGCTCAAGCTGACCAGCAAGCCGCAGATCGATGCCTCGGATGCTCTGGCCATTGCCATTTGTCACGCGCATACCCGTTCCAGCCTGCTGCCGCATGGTTTGGGAACCGCACGCAGTCGTGGCGGGCGCCTGCGTCTCTGATAGCATCAGCAATCATTTTTGCGGAACGCGGATTTCGCGCCTGGGTCGTCGGCCCGATTCCCGCCTTCCATCTGTCGCCAGCCCACGGCTGGCCAACGCTCAAGGATCTGAAACGTGATTGGACGCTTGCGCGGCACCCTGGCTGAGAAACAGCCGCCGCACCTGATTCTGGATGTAAACGGCCTCGGGTATGAGCTAGAAGTGCCCATGACCACCCTTTATCGTCTGCCGTCGGTCGGTGAACCGCTGACGCTGCACACCCATTTGGTCGTACGCGAAGACGCGCAGTTACTCTATGGCTTCGCTGGCAAGCGTGAGCGAGACTTTTTTCGTGAGTTGATCCGTCTCAATGGTGTCGGGCCGAAACTGGCCCTGGCGCTGATGTCGAGTCTGGAAGTCGATGATCTGATCCGCTGCGTGCAATCGCAGGACACCTCGGCGTTGACCAAGGTCCCGGGTGTCGGCAAGAAAACCGCTGAGCGCCTGTTGGTCGAACTCAAGGATCGCTTCAAGGCCTGGGAAACCTCGCCAGCCATGTTCGCTCTGGTGCCGAACCAGCCGGACGGCCCGGCGCCGGTCAGCACTGCCGAGAACGATGCCGTCAGTGCGCTGATTTCCCTGGGCTACAAGCCGCAGGAAGCGAGCAAGGCGATTACCGCCATCAAGGACAAGAATTTGAGCAGTGAAGACCTGATCCGCCGTGCCCTGAAGGGAATGATTTAAGTGATTGAAGCTGATCGTCTGATCGCCGCCGCGCACAGTCCGCGCGAGCGCGAAGAAGTCCAGGATCGGGCCATTCGTCCGGTCAGTCTGGCCGACTATATTGGCCAGCCGACCGTGCGCGAGCAGATGGAACTGTTCATCCAGGCGGCGCGTGGCCGTAGTGAATCCCTCGACCACACGCTGATCTTCGGCCCGCCGGGTCTGGGCAAAACCACACTGGCCAACATCATCGCCGAGGAAATGGGCGTGTCGATCAAGAGCACGTCCGGTCCGGTACTTGAACGTCCGGGCGATCTGGCGGCTCTGCTGACCAACCTTGAGCCGCACGACGTGTTGTTCATCGACGAAATCCATCGTCTGTCACCCATCGTTGAAGAAGTGCTGTACCCGGCGATGGAGGACTTCCAGCTCGACATCATGATCGGTGAAGGGCCGGCGGCACGCTCGATCAAGCTGGATCTGCCACCGTTCACTCTCGTGGGCGCCACAACCCGTGCCGGCATGCTGACCAATCCGTTGCGTGACCGCTTCGGTATCGTCCAGCGTCTTGAGTTCTACAGCACGGCGGATCTGGCGACGATTGTCAGTCGTTCGGCGTCTATTCTCGGACTGCCGCTGGACCCGGAGGGCTCTTTTGAAATTGCTCGTCGTGCTCGCGGTACGCCGCGGATCGCCAACCGTCTGCTGCGGCGGGTACGCGATTTTGCCGAAGTGCGGGCCAAGGGCCACATCACCAAGTCGGTGGCCGATCTGGCGTTGAACCTGCTGGACGTCGACGAACACGGCTTCGATCACCAGGACCGGCGCTTGCTGCTGACCATGATCGAGAAGTTCGATGGCGGCCCGGTGGGCATTGACAGTCTGGCGGCGGCGATCAGTGAAGAGCGCCACACCATCGAGGACGTGCTGGAGCCGTACCTGATTCAACAGGGCTACATCATGCGTACGCCGCGGGGCAGGGTGGTGACGCGGCATGCGTACCTGCATTTCGGTTTAAACATTCCGTCACGAATGGGCGAGATGCCCGTGGCAGACGAGTTTCTCGATGCCGTGGACGATTGATACACATTTTTTGGCGATTTATTCAGCGTTTGTACTGTCACAGGACGGTACTTTTGCGGTAAAGCCTTAAACACTGAAAAAACAGTTGCCTGGCCGGATTGGCAACCCGAGGAGTAAGCACTAGAGTATGCGCGCGCAAAACGGGCTTGAGCCGTTCGCACATCGTTGTCGCGTTTATTACGAGGACACCGATGCGGGCGGCATCGTGTATTACGTTAATTACCTCAAGTTTATGGAACGGGCTCGAACCGAGCGGCTCCGGACGCTGGGCTTTGCCCAGTCGGAACTGGCCGGAGAGGACCTGTTGTTTGTCGTGCATTCCAGCGAAGCGCGCTACCACGCGCCGGCGCGACTGGACGACGAACTGCTGGTAAGCGCTGATGTAATCGAATTGAACCGTGCCAGCCTGCGCTTCAAACAGCAGGTCAGGCGGGCCACGGATAATGTGCTGCTCTGTGAAGGGCAGTTTCTGGTGGCCTGCGTGCGCACCGACAGTTTGAAACCCCGGGCCATGCCCGAATCCTTGCGTGCGGCCTTTGCCGACGCGGGCGGCACGGGTACACACTCAAAGCAGGAGATAAAGCGTGGAAGCTAACGTCGTCGACCATTCCTCCATGTGGAGCCTGGTCAGCAATGCCAGCATCGTGGTGCAGTTGGTAATGTTGACCCTGGTGGCCGCATCGGTGACCTCATGGATCATGATCTTTCAGCGCAGCAATCTGCTGCGCGCCGGTCGACGCGCCCTGGAGAGCTTTGAAGAGCGCTTCTGGTCGGGTATCGACCTGTCCAAGCTGTACCGTCAGGCCGGCAGCAACCCGGATCCGGATTCCGGCGTGGAGCAGATCTTCCGTGCCGGCTTCAAGGAATTCTCCCGTCTGCGTCAGCAGCCAGGTGTTGACCCGGAAGCGGTGATGGAAGGTGTGGCGCGGGCCATGCGCGTTGCCATCTCCCGCGAAGAAGAAAAGCTGGAGCAGAGCCTGCCGTTTCTCGCCACCGTGGGTTCGGTCAGCCCGTACATCGGTCTGTTCGGTACCGTGTGGGGCATCATGAACTCCTTCCGCGGTCTGGCCAGCGCCCAGCAGGCGACCCTGGCCACCGTGGCCCCGGGCATCGCCGAAGCCCTGATCGCCACTGCGATCGGCCTGTTTGCCGCGATCCCGGCCGTTATCGCTTACAACCGTTTCTCTGCCCGCAGCGAAACCTTGCTGAGCCGCTACTACACCTTCGCCGATGAGTTCCAGGCGATCCTGCACCGCAAAGTGCACACCAGCGAAGAATAAGCAGGTATTTCCCGATGGCTTTAATCGCTCGAGCCCGAAACAAGCGCAAGCCGGTCGCCGAGATGAACGTGGTGCCATACATCGACGTGATGCTGGTGCTGCTGGTTATCTTCATGGTGACCGCGCCGATGCTCAATCAGGGCGTGAAAGTGGATCTGCCCAAGGTTTCCAGCGAAGCCTTGCCGCAGGACAACAACACTCAGGTGCTGACCATTTCGATCAAGGCTGACAAGACCTACTACTGGAACCTTGGCAGCGAAGTCGATACTGAAAAGCAGCAGGACAGGGCAATGACGCTGCCACAGATGACTGACGCAGTGACCAAGATCATTCGCGCCGGCACCGAAGGCGGCAAGCGTACCCAGGTCTTTATCCGTGGCGACAAGTCGGTCGACTACGGCGCCGTCATGGGTGCCATGGGCGGGTTGCAGAAAGCCGGGGTCGGTAATGTTGGTTTGATTACCGAGGCCCCCTGATGCAGCAACAGCGAGAGCCGTCCGCCTCGGAAAGCTACTTCTGGCCCAGTGTTCTGGCGATTGTCCTGCACGTGCTGGTGTTCGGCATGCTGTTCGTCAGTTTCGCCTTCACACCCGAGTTGCCGCCGGCCAAGCCGATTGTCCAGGCGACCCTGTACCAGCTGAAATCGAAAAGTCAGGCAACCACCCAGACCAATCAGAAGATTGCGGGTGAGGCGAAGAAATCCGCCGCGCGCCAGACCGAAGTCGAGCAGATGGAACAGAAAAAGGTCGAGCAGGAAGCGGTGAAGGCTGCGGAACAAAAGAAAGAAGAAGCGGCTCAAAAGGCCGAGGAAGCCAAGAAGGCCGACGAGGCGAAGAAAGCGGACGAGGCGAAAAAGGCTGATGAAGCCAAGAAAGCCGACGATGCGAAGAAAGCCGAGGCCAAGAAGGCAGAAGAGAAACAATTGGCTGATATAGCCAAGAAGAAAGCCGAAGAAGAAGCCAAGAAGGCGGCTGAAGAAGAGGCCAAGAAAGCGGCCGCTGAAGAAGCCAAGAAGAAGATCGTCGAAGACGCGAAGAAGAAAGCCGCCGAAGACGCCAAGAAAAAAGCTGAAGCTGAAGAGGCGAAGAAGAAAGTCGCCGACGAAGCGAAGAAGAAAGCTGCTGCCGATGCTGCGAAGAAAAAATCGCAGGAAGCGGCACGTAAATCCGCCGAAGAGAAAAAGGCTCAGGCCCTGGCAGATTTGCTTTCCGATACGCCACAGCGTCAGCAGGCCTTGGCCGATGAGCAGGGTGACGAAGTCGCGGGCAGTTTCGATGACCTGATTCGTGCGCGGGCAGCGGAAGGCTGGGCTCGTCCTCCTTCGGCACGCAAAGGCATGACGGTCGTGCTGCAAATCGGCATGTTGCCGGACGGTACGGTGACTTCGGTCAGCGTGGCCAAATCCAGTGGCGACGGTCCGTTCGATGCTTCGGCGGTCGCGGCGGTCAAAAATATTGGACGTTTGACGGAAATGCAGGGAATGAAGCCGAGCGATTTCGCTCCGTATCGTTCATTCAAGATGACATTCACACCTGAGGATCTAGCCTTGTGAGAAACCTTCTTCGAGGAATGCTGGTCGTGATCTGCTGCATGGCAGGGATCGCGATGGCTGATGAAAAGAACATTCTGGTCACCAGCGGCAGCGATCGGGCGACTCCGATTGCCGTCGTACCGTTCGGTATGCAGGGCGGTGCCGTGTTGCCGGACGACATGGCTGAAATCATTGGTAACGATTTGCGGAACTCGGGCTATTACTCGCCGATTCCAAAGCAGAACATGATCAGCCAGCCAAGCCAGCCGAGCGAAATCATCTTCCGTGACTGGAAGGCGGTGGGTGCTCAATACATGATGGTTGGCAGCATTGCGCCAGCGGGCGGTCGTCTGCAGGTGCAGTGGGCACTGTTCAACGTGGCCACCGAGCAGAAAGTGGCTGACGGCAGTGTTTCCGGTACCACCGAGCAACTGCGTGACATGGCGCACTTCATTTCGGACCAGTCGTTCGAAAAACTCACCGGTATCAAAGGTGCGTTTTCGACCCGTCTGCTGTACGTGACAGCCGAGCGTTTCTCCGAGAAGAACACTCGCTACACCCTGCAGCGTTCGGACTACGACGGTGCCCGTGCCGTGACTCTGCTGCAATCGCGCGAGCCGATCCTGTCGCCGCGTTTCGCACCGGATGGCAAGCGCATTGCCTACGTGTCGTTCGAGCAGAAGCGTCCACGGATCTTCATGCAGAACATCGACACCGGTCGCCGTGAGCAGATCACCAACTTCGAAGGCCTGAACGGCGCACCAGCCTGGTCGCCGGATGGCAATCGCCTGGCGTTCGTACTGTCGAAAGACGGCAACCCGGACATCTATGTGATGAACCTGGGTTCGCGTCAGATCACTCGTGTGACTGCAGGCCCTGGCATCAACACCGAACCGTACTGGGGCAAGGATGGTTCGACCATCTACTTCACCTCGGACCGTGGCGGCAAGCCGCAGATCTACAAGACCAGCGCCAGCGGCGGTGGTGCCGAGCGTGTGACCTTCATTGGCAACTACAACGCCAACCCGAAGCTTTCGGCTGATGAAAAGACCCTGGTGATGATCCATCGCCAGGACGGTTTCACCAATTTCAAGGTGGCGGCCCAGGATTTGCAGCGAGGCAGTGTAAAGATCCTCACTGATAGCACTCTGGACGAGTCACCCACTGTTGCGCCCAACGGCACCATGGTAATCTACGCCACCCGCCAGCAGGGCCGGGGAGTCTTGATGCTCGTGTCCATTAATGGACGCGTGAGGCTCCCGCTTCCTACCGCACAAGGCGAAGTCAGAGAACCGTCCTGGTCCCCTTACCTGAACTGACGCGGCGCTTTACGTTTTACTTAACACACTGGGGTTCATTAGGAGTTTCACGATGGAAATGCTGAAGTTTGGTAAATTTGCTGCGCTGGCTCTGGCCATGGCTGTAGCTGTAGGTTGCTCGTCCAAAGGCGGCGACAACGCCGGTGAAGGCGCTGTTGATCCAAACGCTGGTTACGGCGCAAACACTGGTGCCGTTGACGGTTCCCTGAGCGAAGAAGCTGCTCTGCGCGCAATCACCACCTTCTACTTCGAATACGACAGCTCGGACCTGAAGCCAGAAGCCATGCGCGCTCTGGACGTTCACGCCAAAGACCTGAAAGCAAACGGCGCTCGCGTTGTTCTGGAAGGCAACACCGACGAACGTGGTACTCGTGAGTACAACATGGCACTGGGCGAGCGTCGTGCGAAAGCCGTTCAGCGCTACCTGGTACTGCAAGGTGTTTCCCCAGCTCAGTTGGAACTGGTTTCCTACGGCGAAGAGCGTCCAGTTGCTACCGGCAACGACGAGCAGTCCTGGGCTCAAAACCGTCGCGTCGAACTGCGTAAGTAATTCGATATGCGAACGTGCCGTCGTGCTGTAACTGTTCTGGCTCTCAGCCTCGCGCCGCTTGCGGCGTGGGCTGCGGTTCCTGTGGTCGATGACAACTCCGGTTATAACAATAGCGGGAGCAGTTATCCGCCTGCGGGTTACGGTACGAACGGCGCCTATGCCGGGGGAGCGGCTTCGGCCCCTGCCTCGGCACAGGGCATGCTGTTCAACCAACTGCAACAGATGCAGGATCAGATATCGCGCCAGCAAGGTGTGATCGAAGAACTGCAGAATCAGGTTGCGCGCATGAAGCAGGAATCCCTGGAGCGATACCAGGATCTTGATCGGCGCATAGGATCCGGTGCTGCACCTGCCGCGACTCCTGAGAATTCTTCTGCCGGTGGCGATGCAAGTGCTGCTGCCGGTGCTGCCGCTGGCGCCGGGGCTACTGCCGCCCAGGCACCTGCTGCCAGTAGCGAACCGGGTGATCCGGCCAAGGAAAAGCTGTATTACGATGCGGCTTTCGACCTGATCAAAGCCAAGGATTTCGACAAGGCCAGCCAGGCTTTCTCGGCATTCCTGCGCAAATACCCGAACAGCCAATATGCGGGCAATGCCCAGTACTGGTTGGGCGAAGTGAACCTGGCCAAGGGCGATCTGCAAGGTGCGGGTCAGGCTTTTGCCAAGGTTTCACAGCTCTATCCCAAGCACGCCAAAGTGCCGGATTCGCTGTACAAGCTGGCTGATGTAGAGCGCCGCCTCGGTCATACCGACAAGGTCAAAGGCATACTGCAACAGGTGGTTTCCCAATACCCGGGGACCTCCGCTGCTCAGTTGGCCCAACGCGATCTGCAACGCATGTAAGTGTGTTTGACCCGTTTGGAAGAAACCCGCGCTTGTCGCGGGTTTTTTCGTTAGAATTCACGCCCTTTTTCTGAAACACGCTTCTGGTGATCTACGCGTTGGCGGGGTTGCCTGAAGTGCCTGACGGAGGCGGACAGCCTGTTTAGCTGTTACGCCCGTGGCGACTATGCAAGACACATTGAGAATCACCGAAGTTTTCTACTCGTTGCAGGGGGAAACGCGGACTGCCGGGCTGCCCACGGTTTTTGTGCGCCTGACCGGTTGCCCATTGCGTTGCCAATACTGCGACAGTGCCTATGCGTTCAGCGGCGGTACGATCCGCACCCTCGACGACATCCTCGAGCAAGTGGCCGGGTTTCGCCCACGCTATGTCTGTGTGACCGGCGGTGAGCCTTTGGCACAGCCCAATGCCATCCCTTTGCTCAAGCAGCTGTGCGATGCCGGTTATGAAGTGTCACTGGAAACCAGCGGTGCGCTCGATATCTCGGCGGTCGATCCGCGCGTCAGTCGCGTTGTCGACCTGAAGACGCCGGACTCCAAAGAGGCGCACCGCAACCGCTACGAAAACATCGAACTGTTGACGCCCAACGATCAGGTGAAGTTTGTCATCTGCTCGCGGGACGACTATGACTGGGCGGTCTCGAAGCTGATCCAGTACGGTCTTGATCGCCGTGCGGGTGAAGTGCTGTTTTCCCCAAGTCATCATGACCTCAATGCCAGGGATCTGGCGGACTGGGTGGTGGCAGATAACCTGCCAGTGCGGTTGCAGTTGCAGCTGCATAAATATCTATGGAATGACGAGCCGGGGCGCTGATATGACTGAACAACTGAACACTCACGAAAAACGTGCGGTAATCCTGTTATCGGGTGGCCTCGATTCGGCCACTGTGGTCGCGATGGCCCGGGCTGAAGGTTACGCCTGCTACACCATGAGTTTCGATTACGGCCAGCGCTCTCATGCGGAGCTGCATGCCGCCGCGCGCGTCGCTCGCGATCTGGGTGTGGTCGAGCACAAAGTGATCGGCCTGAACCTCAACGGCATGGGCGGCTCGGCGCTGACCGACACCAGCATCGACATCCCGGAAGAGCTGGGCGAGGGCATCCCGGTGACCTACGTGCCGGCGCGCAACACGGTGTTTCTGTCGCTGGCACTGGGCTGGGCCGAAGTGCTCGGCGCGCGTGACATCTTTATCGGCGTCAACGCCGTGGACTATTCCGGTTACCCGGATTGCCGTCCCGAGTTCATTGAATCGTTCGAGCGCATGGCCAACCTGGCAACCAAGGCGGGTGTGGAAGGCAACGGTTTCCGTATCCAGGCGCCGCTGCAGAACCTGAGCAAGGCGCAGATCGTCCAGGCGGGCGTGAAGCTGGGCGTCGATTATGGCCTGACCGTTTCCTGCTATCAGGCGGACGATGAAGGCCGCGCGTGCGGCAAATGCGACAGCTGCCGCCTGCGTGCAGAGGGCTTTGCGGCGGCCGGTGTGAGCGATCCAACACCTTATTTTTGATTTTTTTCAAAAAGGTGTTGAATAGTCCTTAAAAATCAGTATTATACGCGCCACCACACAGCGGGTCGTTAGCTCAGTTGGTAGAGCAGTTGGCTTTTAACCAATTGGTCGTAGGTTCGAATCCCACACGACCCACCATATTTGGCGGTTTAGAAAATCCGGAAGGCCCACGAAAGTGAGGATTTCCGGGTTTTTTTTTGCCTGCGAATCAGGCACCGCTCCTTTCATCATTGCCTGCGCTGACACAGGTCAGAATCATCTTTTGTATCAACGGGATATTCTGTAGCCTTGCGCAGCTTCAATGCTGTCCGTGCCTGATAATACTCACTCTCCCGGCGGTACCCTCAAGTGGTCCGGAGCCGGGTGTATACTCGACTTTCGCGCGAAAGCGCCTGCAGGTCTTGCGAACATGACGCAGATTTCCGAACGCCTTCTGGTTCAAGCCCACCTCGATGCCAAACAGCCCAAACCGCTGACTGCCGAGGAAGAGGCCTACTACCGTTCTGCCATCGCCGCCGAGCTCAAGGCTCAGGACGCGGTGCTGGTGGCCCACTTCTATTGCGATCCGGTGATTCAGGCCTTGGCCGAAGAAACCGGCGGCTGTGTGTCCGACTCCCTCGAAATGGCGCGCTTCGGCAACGCTCACCCGGCCAAGACCGTGGTGGTCGCCGGCGTAAAGTTCATGGGCGAGACCGCGAAGATCCTCAACCCGGAAAAACGCGTGCTGATGCCGACCCTGGACGCGACCTGCTCGCTGGACCTGGGTTGCCCGGTGGACGAGTTTTCGGCGTTCTGCGATCAGCACCCGGAGCGCACAGTGGTGGTGTACGCCAACACTTCGGCCGCAGTCAAAGCCCGCGCTGACTGGGTGGTGACGTCGAGCTGCGCACTGGAGATCGTCGAAAGCCTGATGGACAACGGCGAGACCATCATCTGGGGCCCGGACAAGCATCTGGGCACTTACATTCAGCGCAAGACCGGCGCCGACATGCTGCTGTGGGACGGTGCCTGCATCGTCCACGAAGAGTTCAAGTCCAAGCAGCTTGAAGACATGAAGGCGTTGTACCCGGACGCCGCGATTCTGGTGCACCCGGAGTCGCCGACCTCGGTGATCGAGCTGGCCGACGCCGTCGGTTCCACCAGTCAGTTGATCGCTGCCGCGCAAAGCCTGCCGAACAAGACCCTGATCGTCGCCACCGACCGCGGCATTTTCTACAAGATGCAGCAGTTGTGCCCGGACAAGGTCTTCATCGAGGCGCCAACCGCCGGTAACGGCGCCGCGTGCCGCAGTTGCGCACATTGCCCGTGGATGGCCATGAACACCCTTGAGCGCACGCTCAAGAGCCTGAAGGAAGGGACGAACGAGATCTTTGTCGATCCGGCGCTGATTCCACAGGCGATCCGCCCATTGAAGCGCATGCTGGATTTCACCCAGGCAGCGCGGATGAAGCTGGCGGGTAACGCCTGAGGTCCTTCAGAAACACCCCAAAACCTGTGGGAGCGAGCTTGCTCGCGAAGGCGGTGAATCAGCAAACATAAATGTCGGCTGATGCTACGCTTTTGCGAGCAGGCTCGCTCCCACAGTGGTATTCGGTGTCAGGAAATTATTTGCTCTTCTTCGGAATCCGCACCACGCGGGTATCGGAATAGATGTCATGCCAGGTGCGCTTCTGCTTGTCGTACAGCGACCAGAGAAATCCAAGCCCTGCGCACAGCCACGACGCGATCGACACCATGAAGCGCAGCAGCGCCTGCCACAGGCTGATCGCGCTGCCATCGGCGTTCTGCACTCGAATCCCCCACACCTGCATGCCCAGTGTCTGCCCGCCGTGAGTCCAGAACTTGGCGAAGAACGCAAACAGCACCAGCAACAGCACCGTGGAATACAGCGGATCGCCATCCATCTTGCCGGCATCGGTCAGTGCACGCAGGCGTTCTTCACCGATGATCGCTGCCTGGATCAACTTGTAAACGAAGCCGGTGACGATCAGCAGGGCGGTGCACAGCAGGAAGTCATAGAACATTGCTGCCAGACGCCGGCCAAGGCCAACAGCAGGGAAGTCGCCCTGGGGAGTGAGCAGGTTTTTCGACATGGCAGCCTCTGGGCGCAAAATGAAGCGCCATTTTACGGATTCGCGCGCACAAAAAAGCCCCTGATATCAATATCAGGGGCTTTTTTGTGACAGAAAATCAGGCTTCGGCGATGACTTCGTCAGCCTGCATGCCTTTCTGACCTTGCACAGCAACGAAGGTCACTTTCTGGCCTTCTTTCAGGCTCTTGAAGCCGTTGCCCTGAATGGCGCGGAAATGCACGAACAGATCCGGACCGCTTTCTGGAGTGATAAAACCAAAACCTTTCTCGTCGTTAAACCACTTGACGGTACCGCTCTGACGTGTCGACATTTCTTATTTCCTTTGACGCATAAATTGATGACAGTCTCTTTCTCATGAAAGAGTACTGGGGCTGGTTGCAGGAGAGTAAGAAGACGTCGAGCGGGATGTAGCTAACTTTGTAGGCTACTGCCCAGGTCACGATTCCAAGCTGACCCATGCAAACACAGTGGACAAACTCTACGCCAACTACGGGAGAAAAAACAAGCCCCGCGAAGGCCCGGTTTTCCTGCACTTGCTGGCAGTTAGTCAATCCACTAGTGTCGGCTTAGACGATGAACGGGTTCAATTGTTTTCGATCGTTATAAGCAAAGTTCATATTCGAATCAGATGTTAGAAAATGCACTTTTTTGTGGCGATTGCGTTACACATTAGTGCACGCATAACGCAATCGCGTTACTTATAGAAACAGTCAATCAACCACGATAGTAGCGTTGTGGAACAAATGGCATTTTGCTTACAAGCATTTGCACCTTTTTCCCACGAACGATGGCCCAGACTGGCGTGTCCAGTGCCACATAAGCGCTGTCGAGATAACCCATCGCCAACGGCCCGCCCAGGGTCGGACCGAAGCCGCCGCTGCACACGCTGCCGATGATTTCGCCGGCTTCGTTGACGATTTCCGCACCTTCACGTACTGGCGTGCGTTCTTGCGGCAGCAAGCCGACACGTTTGCGTGCCACGCCGTTTTGCTGCTGAGCAAATACTTGCTCTGCGCCCGGGAAACCGCCGGCTCGCGCGCCGTCGGCGCGGCGTGGCTTGGAGATCGCCCACAACAGGCTGGCTTCGATGGGGGTGGTGTCGGTGTTCATGTCGTGGCCGTACAGGCACAGGCCGGCTTCCAGGCGCAGCGAGTCGCGGGCGCCGAGGCCAATGGCCTGGACTTCCGGTTCGGCCAGCAGGGCACGGGCGAGTTTCTCCGCATCGGCTGCCGGTACGGAAATCTCAAAACCGTCTTCACCGGTGTAACCCGAACGGCTGACGAAGCAATCGATGCCCAGCAGCTGCACGCGGTTGAACTGCATGAACGTCATCTTCGCCACCTCTGGTGCAAGACGCGCCAGTACGGTGACTGCAGCCGGACCTTGCAACGCCAGCAACGCACGCGCTTCGAACAGCTCCGTTATGGTGCACTGATCACCGATGTGCTTTTGCAGATGCGCCAGGTCCTGATCCTTGCACGCGGCGTTGACCACCAGGAACAGCTCGTCGTTACCGAGGTTGGCGACCATCAGGTCGTCGAGGATGCCGCCGTTGTCGTTGGTGAACATCGCGTAGCGCTGCATGCCCACCGGCAGGTCGATGATGTCCACCGGCACCAGGGTTTCCAGGGCCTTGGCGGCATTGGCGCCGGTCAGGCGAATCTGGCCCATGTGCGAGACATCGAACAGCCCGGCCTGCTCACGGGTGTGTTGGTGCTCTTTCATCACGCCGAGCGGGTATTGCACCGGCATGTCGTAGCCGGCGAACGGCACCATGCGGGCGCCGAGTTCGAGGTGCAGAGCGTGCAGCGGGGTTTTCGACAGTTGTTCGGTGGACATGCGTGACTCCTTGATTCATACCAGCTCTCTCCCGGAGGAAGAGGGGACTAATTAGCATTCGATAATGTTGACTGCCAGACCGCCGCGGGCGGTCTCCTTGTATTTGCTTTTCATGTCGGCGCCGGTCTGGCGCATGGTGCGGATGACCTTGTCGAGCGAGACGAAGTGTTGCCCGTCGCCGCGCATGGCCATGCGCACCGCGTTGATCGCTTTCACCGAGCCCATGGCATTGCGCTCGATGCACGGCACCTGCACCAGCCCGCCAATCGGGTCGCAGGTCAGGCCGAGGTTATGTTCCATGCCGATTTCCGCGGCGTTCTCCACTTGCTGCACGCTGCCGCCGAGCACTTCGCACAACGCGCCGGCGGCCATCGAGCAGGCCACGCCGACTTCGCCCTGGCAGCCGACTTCGGCGCCGGAGATCGAGGCGTTTTCCTTGTACAGAATGCCGATGGCGGCGGCGGTCAGCAGAAAGCGCACCACGCCGTCATCGTTCGCACCCGGGATAAACCGCATGTAGTAATGCAGCACCGCCGGAATAATCCCGGCCGCACCGTTGGTCGGCGCGGTGACCACGCGCCCGCCGTTGGCGTTTTCTTCGTTGACGGCGAGGGCGTAGAGGTTGACCCAGTCGAGCACCGACAGCGGATCGCGCAGCGCCGATTCCGGGTTCTTGCACAGCTGTCGATGCAGTGCCGCCGCCCGGCGCTTGACCTTCAGCCCGCCCGGCAGAATGCCTTCGTTGCGACAGCCCGCGGCGACGCAGTCCTGCATCACTTGCCAGATTTTCAGCAGACCGGCGCGGGTCTCGGCCTCCGGGCGCCAGGCGCTTTCGTTGGTCAACATCACCTGACTGATCGACAGGCCGTAGGTGGCGCAATGGCCGAGCAAGTCCTTGGCGCTTTTGAACGGGAAGGTCAGCGGTGTGGCGTCTTCGACAATGCGGTCAGCGCCGGCGGCATCCTCATCGACGACGAAACCACCGCCGACCGAGTAGTACTCGCGGCTGCGGATCTGAATACCGGCTGCATCGAATGCGCGAAAGATCATGCCGTTGGGGTGATAGGCCAACGGTTTGCGGATCATCGCCAGGTGTTCTTTCTCATTGAAGGCAATGCCGTGTTCGCCGAGCAGATTCAGCCGGCCATTGCCACGAATATCCTGCAGGCGCGCGGCGACAGTTTCGGTATCGACGGTGTCCGGGTGTTCACCCTCAAGACCGAGCAGAACAGCCTTGTCGCTGCCGTGACCTTTGCCGGTGGCGCCGAGCGAGCCGTACAACTCGACTTTGACGGTGCTGGTGGCCGACAGCAGGTCATCGCGGCGCAGGCCTTCGGCGAAGCGCGCAGCGGCACGCATCGGGCCGACGGTGTGGGAGCTGGAAGGGCCGATGCCAATCTTGAACAGGTCGAACACGCTTAACGACATGAGTGGTTCTCCGGTTTCTTGTTATAGGAATTGGCGGAATATCAGGCTTGATGCGTTTCTTGTGGGAGCTGGCTTGCCAGCGATGGCGGTGTGTCAGGCAACAGAGATGGAGACGATCCACCCTCATCGCTGGCAAGCCAGCTCCCACAGGGATTTGTGGTGTTCTGGAGAAAGGGGCAGGTGACCTGCCCCTCTTTCGTTTAAGCGTAGCTTTCGATCGACGGGCAGGCGCAGACCAGGTTGCGGTCGCCGAACACGTTGTCGACGCGACCGACCGGCGGCCAGTACTTGCCTTCGATCAACGACGCCACTGGATATACCGCTTGCTCGCGGCTGTACGGGTGCGTCCACTCGCCGACCAGCTCTGCCGCCGTGTGCGGGGCGTTCTTCAGCGGGTTGTCGTCCTTGTCCAGCGTGCCGTTTTCCACTGCGCGGATTTCTTCGCGGATGCGGATCATGGCGTCGCAGAAGCGGTCCAGTTCTTCCTTGGATTCGCTTTCGGTCGGCTCGATCATCAGCGTGCCGGCCACCGGGAACGACATGGTCGGGGCGTGGAAGCCGAAGTCGATCAGGCGCTTGGCGACGTCATCGACGCTGATGCCGCTGCTGTCTTTCAGCGGGCGCAGATCGAGGATGCATTCGTGCGCCACCAGACCGTTGCTGCCGGTGTACAGCACTGGATAGTGCTCTTCCAGACGACGGGAAATGTAGTTGGCGTTGAGGATTGCCAGTTGCGAAGCCCGCTTCAGACCGGCGCCACCCATCATGCGAATGTACATCCAGGTGATCGGCAGAATGCTCGCGCTGCCGAACGGCGCTGCGCAGACCGCGCCTTCCTTGCGTTGCATCCGGCCATGGCCCGGCAGGAACGGGGTCAGGTGCGACTTGACGCCGATCGGGCCGACGCCCGGGCCGCCACCGCCGTGCGGGATGCAGAAGGTTTTGTGCAGGTTCAGGTGCGAGACGTCGCCGCCGAACTTGCCCGGTGCGCAGAGGCCGACCATCGCGTTCATGTTGGCGCCGTCGATGTACACTTGGCCGCCGTTGTCGTGAATGATCCCGCAGATTTCGCGGATGCCTTCTTCGAACACGCCGTGGGTCGACGGGTAGGTGATCATCAGCGCTGCGAGGTGTTCGCGGTGCTCGATGGCTTTGGCGCGCAGGTCTTCGATGTCGACGTTGCCACGGGCATCGCACGCGGTCACGACCACGCGCATGCCGGCCATGTTGGCGGTGGCCGGGTTGGTGCCGTGGGCGGACGACGGGATCAGGCAGATGTCGCGGCGCTCGTCACCACGGCTCTGGTGGTAAGCGCGGATTGCCAAGAGACCCGCATATTCACCCTGCGAACCGGCGTTCGGTTGCAGCGAGATCGCGTCGTAACCGGTGGCGGCGCAGAGCATCGCTTCCAGTTCATCGGTCAGTTGCTGGTAGCCGGCGCTTTGCTCGGCCGGAGCGAACGGGTGCAGGGCGCCGAATTCGGCCCAGGTCACCGGAATCATTTCGCTGGCAGCGTTGAGTTTCATGGTGCACGAGCCCAGCGGGATCATGGTGCGATCCAGTGCCAGATCCTTGTCCGCCAGTTTGCGCAGGTAGCGCATCAGCTCGGTTTCCGAGTGATAACGGTTGAACACCGGGTGGCTGAGGATCGGCGACTGACGCACCAGCGCCGCCGGGATGGTGCTGTGCACCGAAGCGGCCAGTGCAGCGAAGTCCGGCAGGGTCTTGCCGTCGGCGAATAGGCCCCACAGCGTTTCGATGTCAGCCTGAGTGGTGGTTTCGTCGACCGACAGGCCCAGACGCTGAGTGTCGATTACGCGCAGGTTGATCTGTGCAGCGTGCGCCTTGTCGTGCAGCGCGGCAGTGTGCGCGCCGGTGGCGAGGGTCAGGGTATCGAAGAAGCTTGCCTGTTCGACGGTCTGGCCCAGTGCGCTCAGGCCCTTGGCGAGAATCGCGGTCAGGTGATGCACGCGGTTGGCGATCTGGGTCAGGCCTTTCGGGCCGTGGTAGACCGCGTACATGCTGGCGATGTTGGCCAGCAGCACTTGCGCGGTGCAGATGTTCGAGGTGGCTTTCTCACGGCGGATGTGTTGCTCGCGAGTCTGCATCGCCAGGCGCAGGGCCGGCTTGCCGAAACGGTCAACCGAAACACCGACCAGACGGCCCGGCATGTCACGCTTGAATGCATCCTTGGTGGAGAAGTAGGCGGCGTGCGGGCCGCCGAAGCCCAGCGGTACACCGAAGCGTTGCGCCGAACCGATGGCGACGTCCGCGCCGAACTCGCCTGGAGCGGTCAGCAAAGTCAGGGCCAGCAGATCGGCAGCCACGGCCACCAGCGCGTTGGCGGCGTGGAAGCGCTCGGTCAGTTCGCGGTAGTCGAACAGGTCACCGTTGCTCGCCGGGTATTGCAGCAGCGCGCCGAAGAACGGCGTGACATCCGTCAGTTCACGCTCATCGCCAACCACCACTTCGATGCCCAGCGGCTCGGCACGGGTGCGCAGCACGTCGAGGGTTTGCGGGTGGCTGTGGATCGAGGCGAAGAATTGGTGGCTGCCCTTGTTCTTGCTCAGGCGTTTGCAGAAAGTCATGGCTTCGGCAGCGGCGGTGGCTTCGTCGAGCAACGAGGCGTTGGCGATCGGCAGGCCGGTGAGGTCGCTGATCAGGGTCTGGAAGTTCAGCAGCGCTTCGAGACGGCCCTGGGAAATTTCCGGCTGGTACGGCGTGTAAGCGGTGTACCAGGCCGGGTTTTCCAGCAGGTTGCGCAGGATCGGCGACGGCGTGTGACAGTTGTAGTAGCCCTGGCCGATGTAGGTCTTGAACAGCTGGTTCTTGCCGGCGATGGATTTGATCATCGCCAGGGCGTCGGCTTCGCTCAGGCCGTCGTCCATGCCGAGCACGCTGGTGCCCTTGATGCTTTCAGGAATGACGCTGGCGCTCAGCGCTTCGAGCGAGTCGAAACCGAGGCTGTTGAGCATGGCTTGCTCGTCACCGGCGCGCGGGCCGATGTGACGGGCGATGAATTCGTTGGCAGTGCCGAGGTTTACTTGGGTCATGTCGTTACTCCTCAGGCTTCGGCTTGGGCTTTGATCAGACGGTCGTAGGCGTCCTGATCCAGCAATTTCGCCACCGCCGAGGCGTCGCTTGGCTGGAAGCGGAAGAACCAGCCTTCGCCCAGCGGATCTTCGTTGACCAGTTCCGGGCTGCCGTCCAGTGCCGGGTTCACTTCCACAACTTCACCGTCGAGCGGCATGTACACGCCGCTGGCGGCTTTCACCGATTCCACGGTGGCGGCTTCAGCGCCTTTTTCGTAAGCCTGCAGCTCAGGCAGTTGCACGAACACCACGTCGCCCAGGGCGTTCTGCGCGAAAGCGGTGATGCCGACAGTAACGCTGCCGTCAGCTTCGGTGCGCAGCCATTCGTGATCTTCAGTAAAACGCAACTCGCTCATGGAAACTCCTAAGGGGCCAGACTCGTCTGGTGGACGCGGTGGAAGGCGTGGGCATGAAAGCCCTGATTTTATGAGCGGTTACTTAGCAAGAACGCGGCCATCTTGGATTTATCTATATAAAACAATGGCTTATTAATTATCTGTGAGCCTGAAGAAGGGATAGCTGTAGCGAAATCGCTACAGATCAGGGCGGGGAGAAAAGCTGAAGCGGATCAAAGCCTTGCACAGCGGTCGCTGGCGAAGGGTGTAGCGATATCGTTCCGCTGTAGCGCTTTCAGTACAGATGGAGGTCGTTTTTGAACGGATTTCGAATCCGTCACAGAACTCTGTGGGAGCTGGCTCGCCAGCGATAGCGCTGGATCAGTCACCCTCAATGGTGCATGTGCCGACGTCATCGCTGGCAAGCCAGCTCCCACAGGGAAATTTACGGTGAGTTTAAGACTTGCCCGGAATGCCGTACTTGCGCAGGCGATGGGCAATCGCGGTGTGCGAGGTCTGCAGGCGGCTGGCCAGTTGGCGGGTCGAGGGGTAGCTGGCGTAGAGTTTTTCCAGCAGCGATTTTTCGAAGGACTCGACGGCTTGTTCAAGGCTCTCGACGTCGCTGTCGGTCTGCCGCGCCACCGAAGTGCCGGCAATGTCGAGGTCACCGATGTCGACCAGGCTGCTTTCGCAGATCGCCGCCGCGCGGAAGATCACGTTCTGCAACTGCCGCACGTTGCCCGGCCAGCGGTTGCCGAGCAGTGCCGGATAGGTACCGGGCGCGAGGCGACAGACCGGCCGCTGAATCTGCGCACAGGCCTGCTGCATGAAGTAGCGCGCCAGCAACAGGATGTCCTGACCGCGTTCGCGCAGCGGCGGCACTTCGACGTTGAGCACGTTGAGGCGATAGAACAGGTCTTCGCGGAACAGACCTTCGCTGACCATTTTCTCCAGGTCGCGGTGGGTCGCGCTGAGGATCCGCACGTTGACCTTCACCTCGCGATCGCCACCCACCCGGCGGAAGCTGCCGTCGTTCAGAAAGCGCAGCAGTTTCGCCTGCAAGTACGGCGACATCTCGCCGATTTCGTCGAGAAACACTGTGCCCTGGTTCGCCAGTTCCATCAGCCCCGGTTTGCCGCCACGCTGCGCGCCGGTGAAGGCGCCGGGGGCATAGCCGAACAGCTCGCTCTCGGCGAGGTTCTCCGGCAGGGCCGCGCAGTTCAGGGCGAGGAACGGCGCACTGTGTCGCGCACTGATCGCATGGCAGGCGCGGGCCACCAGCTCTTTGCCGGTGCCGGTTTCGCCCTGAATCAGCAGTGGCGCATCGAGTGCGGCGACCCGTTGCGCGCGGGCCTTGAGGGTACGGATCGCCGGGGATTCGCCGAGCAGCGCATCGAAACCTTCGGCATGGTCGTGGTGCAACGCCGAGAGCTGTTCGCCGATACGGTTCGGTTGATACAGGGTCAGTAGCGCGCCGGCGTCGGTGATCGGCGTGGCGTCGAGCAACAGGGTCTGGCCGTTGACGGTGATCTCGCGCAGCGGCAGACGGAAGCCTTGTTCGAGCAGGGTTTCCAGCAGGCCGGGATCGTTGAACAGTTCAGAGACGCTTTCACCCGCCGGTTCGCGTCCGTACAGCGCGATCAGTGCCGGGTTGGCCAGCAGCACTTTCCCGGCGCTGTCGAGGGCGAGCACCGGATCGGTCATCGCCGCGAGCAATGCATCGAGCTGCAGGTGCCGACGCTGGCCGGGGAGGATGTCGACCACCGTGACCGCTTCGACACCGCGCACCCGAAACAGCGCATCTTTGAGTTCTTCGAGCACTTGCGGGCTCAAGGTCGGGGCGTCGATGTAGACGTTGGGCGGAATCATCTCCACCGCATCCAGATTGAGATTGCGCCCACCGAGGATCGCCAGGACTTCCTGGGTGATGCCGACGCGGTCGATGAAGCTGACGTGGATACGCATGGGGCGGTTCAGTGTTCTGGAATGCGGAGGGGGGCAAGTATGCCTTGGGGCGGGGGATTGGTGAAATGGACAACGATTTTCCGGGCAACTCAAATCCCCGGTGGGAGCGAGCCTGCTCGCGAAAGCGGTGTGTCAGAAGTGAAAATATTGACTGACAGATGGCTTTCGCGAGCAGGCTCCTCCCACAGGGGAATGGTTATTCGAAGTGCTCGGGATTGACCGGATCTCCGGATTGCATATTCAACTTCTGCCGAATGTCCTCAAACATCAGGTCGTAATGCTTGTGCACCGAGCCGATCTGGCTGTGAGCCTTTGGAATCCCGTACTTCTCGGCAATCCGGGTCACGTCGCGGGCGAAGTTGTAAGCCTCTTCCTTGGGCAGGAAAAACGCTTCCTTCATGTCCTTGCCCTGCATATTGCCGTGCAGGGTGAACTGTATCCCTTTGCCTTTTTGCGGATCGGTGAACACTTCATAGTCGAGGCACAGGTCGTAACTGACGTCATCTGGCGTCAACGCATGTCGCTCGATGTGCAAATGACCGGGGTTGAATATGGCCATGGGTTTCTCCTTCTCAAGGCATGGGAGAAGGGCAGACCCTGGGCCTGCCCCCGGAGTTTCTGGTTATCGATAGCTGATGCCCGGCTTCGCGGTGCTGACACGGGTTCCGGCGGTGCCCTGAACGATGGCTTCGATGTCCGCCAGCGAACCGATCACTGCGACCTTGCCAGTATGGCGCGCGAACTCGCAAGCTGCCTGTACCTTCGGCCCCATGGAACCGGCGGCAAAACCGAGGCGTTCCAGTTCGTCCGGGTGCGCTTCGGCGATGGCTTTCTGGGTTGGCTTGCCGTAATCGATGAATGCCGCGTTGACGTCCGTGGCGATCACCAGCAAATCGGCCTCCAGTTGCTCGGCCAGCAGCGACGAGCACAGATCCTTGTCGATCACCGCCTCGATGCCCTTGAGGTTACGGTGCTCGTCGTACATCGTCGGAATGCCGCCGCCACCGGCGCAAATCACGATGCTGCCCTTGTCCAGCAGCCACTTGATCGGACGGATTTCGAAGATGCGTTTTGGCCGAGGGCTGGCCACCACGCGGCGGAATTTGTCACCGTCCGCAGCGATGGCCCAGCCTTTTTCAGCGGCGAGCTTTTCTGCTTCGGCTTTCTCGTAGACCGGGCCGATCGGTTTGCTCGGGTTCTGGAAGGCCGGGTCCTTGGCGTCGACCTCGACCTGGGTCAACAGGGTGGCGAACGGCACCTCGAAGTCCAGCAGGTTGCCCAGTTCCTGTTCGATGATGTAGCCGATCATGCCTTCGGTTTCGGCACCGAGCACGTCCAGCGGGTAAGGGGTGACGGAGGTGTACGCCGCCGCTTGCAGCGACAGCAGGCCGACTTGCGGGCCATTGCCATGGGCGATGACCAGTTGGTTGCCAGGATGGATCTTGGCGATTTGCTCGGTGGCGATGCGGATGTTGGCGCGCTGGTTGTCAGCGGTCATCGGCTCGCCACGGCGGAGCAGGGCGTTACCGCCCAGAGCTACGACGATGCGCATAATGCATGTCCTTCTGGAAAACAGTGAAAGCTCGCAGGACGAATGCGGTCCCTGTGGGAGCCGGGCTTGCCCGCGATGGCGGTGGATCAGGCAACGTTGTCGCTGGCTGACACACGGCATCGCTGGCAAGCCAGCTCCCACAGTGACCGTGTCGTGTCAGTGAGAGCTGTATTGGTTTACAGATCAGCCAGGGTCGAGACCAGAATCGCCTTGATCGTGTGCATGCGGTTTTCCGCTTGCTCGAAGGCGATGCAGGCGGGCGACTCGAACACGTCGTCGGTGACTTCGATACCGTTGGCCAGGTGCGGGTACTGTTCGGCGATCTGTTTGCCGACCTTGGTATCGCTGTTGTGGAACGCCGGCAGGCAGTGCATGAACTTGGTGCGCGGGTTGCCGGTGGCTTTCATCAGATCGGCGTTGACCTGATACGGCAGCAGTTGCTGGATACGCTCGGCCCAGGCTTCCACCGGTTCGCCCATCGACACCCAGACGTCGGTGTGGATGAAGTCGACGCCTTTGACCGCCGCTTTCGGGTCTTCGGTGAGGGTGATGCGTGCACCGGATTCTTCCGCGTATTTCTTGCAGCGATCCACCAGATCGTCATGCGGCCACAGGGCTTTTGGCGCGCAGATGCGCACGTCCATGCCGAGTTTGGCACCGACCAGCAGCAGCGAATTGCCCATGTTGTTGCGCGCATCGCCGAGGTAGGCGTAGCTGATTTCGTGGATCGGCTTGTCGGCGTGTTCACGCATGGTCAACACGTCGGCGATCATCTGCGTTGGGTGATATTCATCGGTCAGGCCGTTGAACACCGGCACCCCGGCGAACTTCGCCAGCTCTTCGACAATTTCCTGTTTGAAGCCACGGTACTCGATGGCGTCGTACATGCGACCCAGCACGCGGGCCGTGTCTTTCATGCTTTCCTTGTGGCCGATCTGCGACGAGTTCGGGTCAATGTAGGTGACATTGGCGCCTTGGTCATAGGCCGCCACTTCGAACGCGCAGCGGGTACGGGTCGAGGTCTTTTCGAAGATCAGGGCGATGTTGTTGCCCTTGAGGTGTTGCTGCTCGGTGCCGGTGTATTTCGCGCGTTTCAGATCGCGGGACAGGTCGAGCAGATAACGCAGCTCGCGCGGGGTGTGGTGTTCCAGGCTGAGCAGGTTACGGTTGTGGATGTTGAACGCCATGATGATTCTCCTTGGATTCGGTAATCGGCCCGACCGCTACGGGGTAGGTGCGGCCGGGGAGATGGTCGTTTAGTAATCGATTGGGTCGCGGATGATCGGGCAGGTCATGCAGTGGCCGCCGCCGCGACCACGGCCGAGTTCGCCGGCGCTGATGGTGATGACTTCCACGCCTGCCTTGCGCAGCAGGGTGTTGGTGTAGGTGTTGCGGTCGTAGCCGATGACCACGCCCGGTTCCACCGCCACCACGTTGTTGCCGTCGTCCCATTGCTCGCGTTCGGCAGCGAAGCTGTTGCCGCCGGTTTCCACCACGCGCAGCTTCGACAGGTTGAGGGCTTTGGCCACGGTGTCGAGGAAGCTGCCTTCTTCGCGGCGGATGTCGATGCCGCCCTGTTTGCTTTCGTCAGGGCGCAGGGTGAACGCGACGATCTGGTTCACCACTTCCGGGAAAATCGTCACCAGGTCGCGGTCGCAGAAACTGAACACGGTGTCCAGGTGCATCGCGGCGCGGGACTTCGGCAGGCCGGCGACGATGACTTTCTCCACGGCTTTGTTCTTGAACAGGTTCAGCGCCAGTTGGCCGATGGCCTGTCGGGATGAGCGTTCGCCCATGCCGATCAACACCACGCCGTTACCGATCGGCATCACGTCGCCGCCTTCCAGCGTCGAGCTGCCGTGGTCCTTGTCCGGATCGCCGTACCAGATCTCGAAATCGGCGTTGGTGAATTGCGGATGGAATTTGTAGATGGCAGTGGTCAGCAGGGTTTCCTGACGGCGCGCCGGCCAGTACATCGGGTTCAGCGTCACGCCACCGTAGATCCAGCAAGTGGTGTCGCGGGTGAACTGGGTGTTCGGCAGCGGCGGCAGGATGAAGCTGGAGTGGCCGAGGAAGTCGCGGAACATCTGGATGGTCTTGCCACCAAAGCTGTCCGGCAGATCGTCGGCGGACACGCCACCGATCAGGAATTCGGCGATGTGCCGTGGCTCAAGGCTTTTCAGCCAGGATTTGACTTCGCTGATCAGGCCCAGGCCCACCGAATCGGCAGTGACCTTGCGCTCGAGGATCCAGTCCAGTGCTTCCGGGATGGCGACGATGTCGGTCAGCAGGTTGTGCATTTCCAGCACGTCGATCCCGCGTTCACGCATTTTGGTCACGAAGTCGAAGTGGTCGCGCTTGGCCTGGGCGACCCACAGCACGTCGTCAAACAGCAGTTCGTCGCAGTTGTTCGGGGTCAGCCGCTGGTGGGCCAGACCTGGGGAGCAAACCATGACTTTGCGCAGTTTGCCGGCTTCGGAATGGACGCCGTACTTAACTTTTTCCGTGGTCATTGCAGTGATCCTCCAGAGGTAAAAACTTGGGCAATTACAGGGTCAGGAAGCCGTCGTAGAGACCGTAGGCTGCCACCAGGGCACCGACGACCACCGCAGCGAAAATCAGCTTCTCGACGTTGGTGAAAACCGCTTGTTTGAGTTCGAGCTTGGCCTTGGCGAACAGGATCGCGCCGGGGGCATACAGCAGGGCCGAGAGCAGCAGGTACTTGACCCCACCGGCATACAGCAGCCAGACCGCGTAGATCAGGGCGATACCACCGATGATCAGGTCCTTGCGGCGCTCGGCGGCGAAGCCTTCGTAGGTTTCGCCGCGTACGGCGAGCAACAGGGCGTAGGCCGCCGACCACAGGTACGGCACCAGAATCATCGAAGTGGCGAGGTAGATCAGCGACAGGTAAGTGCTGGCCGAAAACAGGGTGATGATCAGGAACAACTGAACCATCGCGTTGGTCAGCCACAACGCATTGACCGGTACGTGGTTGGCGTTCTCCTTGCGCAGGAACTCCGGCATGGTGTGGTCTTTGGCGGCGGCGAACATGATCTCCGCACACAGCAGCACCCACGACAGCAGCGCGCCCAGCAGCGAGATGATCAGGCCGACGCTGATCAGCACCGCGCCCCAGTGACCGACCACGTGCTCGAGCACGGCCGCCATCGACGGGTTCTGCAGTTTGGCCAGTTCCGGTTGGGTCATGATGCCCAGCGACAGCACGTTGACCAGCACCAGGAACAGCAGCACGGTGATGAAACCGATCACGGTGGCCTTGCCGACGTCGGAGCGTTTTTCCGCCCGGGCCGAGAAGATGCTCGCGCCTTCAATGCCGATGAACACCCACACGGTGACCAGCATCATGTTGCGCACCTGGTTCATCACGCTGCCCAGATCCGGGTTTTTCACGCCCCAGATGTCAGCGGTGAAGATGTCCAGTTTGAAGGCGAAGACCGCGATCAGGACGAACAGCAGCAGCGGTACGACCTTGGCGACGGTGGTCACGAGGTTGATGAACGCCGCTTCCTTGATTCCGCGCAGCACCAGGAAATGCACGGCCCACAGCAGCACCGAGGCGCCGATCACGGCGGCCACCGTGTTGCCTTCGCCGAAAACCGGAAAGAAATACCCGAGGGTACTGAACAACAGAACAAAGTAACCGACGTTACCCAGCCAGGCGCTGATCCAGTAGCCCCAGGCGGACGAGAAACCCATGTAATCGCCGAATCCGGCCTTGGCGTAGGCGTAGACGCCGCCGTCCAGGTCAGGCTTGCGATTGGCGAGGGTTTGAAAGACAAAAGCGAGGGTGAGCATGCCGACAGCGGTGATGGCCCAACCGATCAGCACCGCACCGACGTCGGCGCTGGCGGCCATGTTTTGTGGCAAAGAGAATATCCCGCCACCGATCATTGAACCGACTACCAATGCAACCAGTGCACCGAGTCGTAGTTTTCCGGGAGCTTCAGACATTGCATGACTCCATTGCAGGAGAGAAGAGTTCACAGCGTAGTGCCGTTGTCTGTTCAAACAGCTGACTTAGATCAGTTCATGGCCACATTCCATTGTTAATGAATGACTTATGAAAAGGCTGATGGCATAAAGCTGCTGCCCGAAGAGGCCCATTCCAGAGGCTTGCGGCAGATGTGGTTGGGAATTTCTCCTATTACTTTGGAATTATCACGCTAGTTGGTTTTCAGCTTTTGGCAAATTTTTCACATCTGTTTTCAGTACAGAATTGATTTATCAGGATCAGCGCACAAAACTGTCTCGACGTGCTATGCGTTAGCGTCAGTCGCTATATATAAGTGGGTATTGGTCGGCATTACCTGATAAGCGTCATTCGGTATCAGACATTTAGTTAATAGTTGTTACAAAATGAATTAAGGGAGACAAGAATGTCGCAACCGACGCAAAAGCTGCGCCTTGGTGCGTTGATCGCCCTGGTTGTAGGTTCGATGATTGGCGGGGGGATTTTTTCCCTGCCGCAGAACATGGCGGCGCGCGCCGATGCCGGGGCGATCCTGATCGGCTGGGGAATCACCGCCATCGGCATGCTGACCCTGGCGTTCGTGTTCCAGACCCTCGCCAACCGCAAGCCTGAGCTGGACTCCGGCGTCTACGCCTACGCCAAGGCCGGGTTTGGCGACTACATGGGTTTCTCGTCCGCCTGGGGTTACTGGATCAGCGCCTGGCTGGGCAACGTCGGTTATTTCGTGTTGCTGTTCAGCACGCTCGGTTACTTCTTCCCAGTGTTTGGCCAGGGCAATACGCCGGTCGCCATCGGCTGTGCGTCGGTGCTGTTGTGGGCCGTGCATTTTCTGGTGATGCGCGGGATCAAGGAGGCGGCCTTCATCAATCAGGTGACCACGGTCGCCAAGATCGTGCCGCTGATCATGTTCATCGTGATTGCGGCGGTGGCGTTCAAGGCCGATATCTTCACCCGCGACATCTGGGGCCGAAGCAACCCGAGCTTCGGCGGGGTGATGGATCAGGTGCGCAACATGATGCTGGTGACGGTGTTCGTGTTCATCGGCATCGAGGGCGCCAGTGTGTACTCGGCACGGGCGGAGAAACGCACCGATGTCGGCCGCGCCACGGTGATCGGTTTTCTCGGCGTGCTGGCGCTGCTGGTGCTGGTCAATGTGCTGTCGCTGGGGATCATGAGCCAGCCAGAACTGGCGACCCTGCAAAACCCGTCGCTGGCGGCGGTGCTGGAACACATCGTCGGGCCATGGGGCGCGTTGTTGATCAGCCTTGGGCTGGCGGTGTCGCTGCTCGGCGCGTTGCTGTCGTGGGCGTTGTTGTGCGCCGAAATCCTGTTTGCCACGGCGCGGGACAAGACCATGCCCGCGTTTCTGAAAAAGGAAAACGCCAACCACGTGCCGGTCAATGCGCTGTGGCTGACCAACGTGATGATTCAGATTTTCCTGCTGATCACGCTGTTTTCCGCCGGCACCTACACCAGCCTGATCTACCTCGCCTCGTCGATGATTCTGGTGCCGTACCTGTGGTCGGCGGCGTACGCGGTGTTGCTCAGCGGGCGTGGCGAAACCTATGAACATGCCTCGGCCGAGCGCACCAAGGACCTGCTGATCGGCGGCATAGCGCTGTGCTACGCGGTGTGGCTGTTGTATGCCGGCGGGGTGAAATACCTGCTGCTGTCGGCGCTGCTGTATGCGCCAGGCGTGGTGCTGTTCGCCAAGGCCAAGCATGAGCAGGGCGAGCCGTTGTTCACCCATGTCGAGAAGGTGATTTTCACCGGCGTGATCATTGGTGCGGGGTTGGCAGCGTATGGGTTGTACAGCGGGGTGTTGTCGTTGTGAGGTTGACGCTCGCCTTTCGGTGACCCGGATTATGTGTTGTCAGTTGTTGCCACATCGCTGGCAAGCCAGCTCCCACAGTGTCCGTGTCGAGCACAGGGTTTGTGAACATCCCTGAACCTGTGGGAGCTGGCTTGCCAGCGAAGAGGCCTCCATGGTTTCACCATAGCGGGCTGTGTGCACCCAATTCTGTGGCCGGCAACTGCCATTGCAGCGGCGTCCCGCTGATCTTCACCGGTACCAGCAAGCGGTGCGCAGGCCCCCAAGGTGTTTGTTCCAGAAGCGGGTTCTGATCCTGCGCATCTTCAGACCGCAACGCTTCGCTCGACCCCGGCCCCTGTTCGATCAACAGCTTGGCGGTGCGCGCCAGCGACAAGCGTGCCGAGCCACCTCGACCCGTCTTCAAACGTTGCGTCAACAGCTGGATCGCACTCGCCGCCAGCAGATAACCGGTTGCATGGTCCAGCGCTTGCACCGGCAGCGGCGTCGGTTGATCCGCGTGCTTCCAGCGTTGCCCGGCCTCGGCGATGCCGCTGCTCATCTGCACCAGGCTGTCGAAGCCACGGCGGTTCTGCCACGGGCCGCTCCAGCCGTAGGCGTTGAGGCAGACGTCGATCAGCCCCGGCGCCAGTTGCCGCCGGCGCTCGGAGCCGAAGCCGAGGTGTTCCAGCGCGTCGGCACGGTAGCCGTGCACGAGGATGTCGGCGTCCTGCAACAAGTGTTCAAACACCACGCGATCTGCCGGTTGCTGCAGATCCAGCCGCGCGCAGCGTTTGCCAAGGGTCATGTCCGGGATAACGCCCGGTTCGTTCCAGGTCGGCGGATCGATGCGCAGCACATTGGCGCCGAGACCGGCAAGGAAACGGCTGGCAGTGGGGCCGGCAAGCACGCGGGTCAGGTCCAGCACCTTGAGGCCGGCCAGCGGCCGCGCTGCCGAGCCTTGCCAGGCGTTGGTGTGTTCATCCTGCGCATCGAGGAAATGCACCAGCGGTTCGGCACTCACTGCCAGCCCCTGCGGATGCTGCTGCCACTGCGCCCAACTGCGCATTTCGGCGGCGCAGCCGTTGGCGTCGACGACTGCTTGTTCCAGATCGGCACTGCGCCATTGCGCGACGTTCGCTGCCATGGCGGCACGGTCGGCGCAGGTGCCCAGTACGCGTTCGGCGGCGGCGCGGTGATGCGGGGCGTTGGTGTGCAGGCGGATCCAGCCGTCCTCGGTTGCGTAGTCACCGGCCACCGGATCCCACAGCGGCGGAACGTTCCAGCCCATCGGACGCAGCGAAGTGGCGAACCAGAACGAGGCCAGACGTCGATCGACTTCCACCGGGGGCAAGTGCCCGGTCTGTTGCCGGAGCAGTTCGCTGACGGCCTGCCCGGCAGCGCCGATGCTGGCGCAGGCCAGGTCGGTCACGGCGAATGCCGAGGGCAGGGCGCCATGGCCCGTGAACGGAATCGGCGTGTGGGGCAAGCCGAGTGCGGCTTGAATGGACGTGAGTAGATCAGTCATCGAAGGCCCTCCGGGAGAGAGGGCGATGATAGTGCAAAAGAATCTCGGGCCAGATGAAATTCCGGACAACCCACGCTGCCCCCTGTGGGAGCTGGCTTGCCAGCGATGACGGTGGATCAGTCAGTACATGAGTGACTGACACACCGCAATCGCTGGCAAGCCAGCTCCCACAGGGACGGTGGTGATTATCAGACGCGGAACTGGTCCATCAGCTTCATCTGCTGGCTCGCCAGGGCATTCAACTGACTGCTGATCGCCGCTGATTCAGTCGCCTGCTCGGTCAGCGTTTCAGTCACGGTGCGAATCGCCGAGACGTTGCGGTTGACCTCTTCGGCCACGGCGCTCTGTTGTTCGGCGGCACTGGCGATCTGCAGGTTCATGTCGCTGATCACGGTGACCGCGTCGCTGATCTTGCCCAGCGCGTCCACGGCCTGACGGATCTGCCCGGCGTTGTTGTGTGCCTGGGTCTGGCTCGAATGCATGGTCGCGACCACGCCACGGGTGCCGGTCTGGATGCGCTCGATGACGATGCGGATTTCTTCCACCGAATCCTGAGTGCGCTTGGCCAGGTTGCGCACCTCGTCGGCGACCACTGCGAAACCACGACCGCTTTCCCCGGCGCGGGCCGCTTCGATGGCGGCGTTGAGCGCCAGCAGGTTGGTCTGTTCGGCGATGCTGCGGATCACTTCCAGCACCGAACCGATCTGCTCGCTGTTGACCGCCAGTGCTTCGACCTCGGTCACCGCTTTGCTGACTTCGTCGGCCAGTTGATTGATGTCGCGGGTGCTGCGTTCGATGATCGACATGCCGTCGCGGGCCGACTGATCGGCGCCCTTGGCGGCGTTTGCTGCGTTCGACGCGCTGTTGGCGACGTCGTGGGCGGTGGCGCTCATTTCGTTGGACGCGGTGGCGACCTGATCGATTTCGCGGAACTGCACCTGCATGCCTTCGCTGGTCTGGCGGGCGATTTCCGAGGACTGATCAGCAGTGCCACGCGCTTCGGTGATGCTCTGTTTGATCTGGGCGATGGTCGGTTGCAGCTTGTCGAGGAAGCGGTTGAACCAGTTCACCAGTTCGCCCAGTTCATCCTTCTTGCTGTAGTTCAGGCGCTGGGTCAGATCGCCTTCACCGCTGGCGATGTTCTTCAGCATTTCAGCGACACTGTTGATCGGCCGGGTCACGCCCGAGGCGGTGAGCCAGATCAGCAGCAAACCGATCAGACCCGCGACCACGGCCACCAGCAACGCGCTGACCAAACCGCTTTTCTGCGCATCGTCGAGCACCGCTTGCAGCTTGACCGAGTCGGCCAGCAGCACCTGTTTCGGCAGGTCGATGACCACGCCCCAGGCCCGCGAATTGCCAATCGGATCGACCGGGTACACCGCGCGAATCAGCTCGCCCTGTTCAAGAATCTTCGGCGTACCGCTGCTGACCAGTTGCAGCAGGTCCTTGCCGTCGGCGCCGAGGGTATCGCTGATTTTTTTGCCGACCCTGGTCGCGTCGGAACTGTCGGCGCCGAGTACGCCGCTGCCGGAGACGATCAGCATGTGCCCGGCGTTGTTGAACAGGTCGCGCTGGGAGTCCACCGCCGCTGCTTGCAGGGCATCGAGGGCGATATCGACGCCGACCACACCGATGGCCTTGCCGTCGACGATCAGCGGCACGGAAATGGTGGTCATCAACATTTCCTTGCCGCCCACGGTGTCGGCGTACGGGTCGAGCAGGCAGGTACGCTTGTTGTCGCGAGGGCAGGTGTACCAGCTGTTATACGGCGTGCCGCTGACGCTGAGGGTGGTCTTGGTCATGTCTTCTTCGACCATGATCGTGTTCAGCGCGGACCCGGCAGCGCGGCTCCAGTAGGTCGCAAAGCGCCCGGCTTCGTTGGACTGGCGCGCGGCGTCGTTGACGAACTCGCTGTCCTTGCCATCGAGGCCGTTGGGTTCGAAGGCGAGCCAGATGCCGAGCACCTTGTCGTTGCGCTCGAACGCGGTTTTCAGGCTCTGGTTCAACTCTTCACGCAGGGCACCGGCGTCCAGCGAACGCTTGGCGGCCATCACCCGCATGTCCTTGATCTGGTCGGCCAGGGCAGTGATCACCGTCAGGCTTTCGCCAAAGGTTTTCTGTACCCGCACCGCTTGCTCGGCTGCCTTGGCCTGCAACAGGTTTTGCACACTGGCGGTGAGCATCTTGCTGCTGGAGTCACTGACCAGATCGTCGTTTTGGTTGGTCTGGTAAATGTTCATGCCGACGATCAGCGCAACCACACCGAGCAGACACAGACCGGAGAGCAGGACGATTTTCAGGCGAATGGAAAGAGAGTCGAACATGGGGCGATCTCGTGAATGAATGAGCAGGTGGCCACGGGATGAACTACCCGGTTCGCCAAATCCATTCAGCGCCATGCATTGCTCATCGGCGCACAGCGACCGCGCATGAGTTGCTTGCCGACGAACGGTCAGCGCTAAACGTTTGCGCAGGGGATTGTGCTGAAAAGGCGATTAATTACAGGGAAGTTTCAGCCGGGTGACGCTGAGGAACTGGTGATGATAAGGCTGTTGTGGCGAGGGAGCTTGCTCCCGCTGGAGTGCGCAGCGCTCCCCAGCATGCTTGCCGATTCACCGCATGCGGAGGTTTTGCGACGGCTTCGCCGCCGAGCGGGAGCAAGCTCCCTCGCCACAGGGAATCTATGAGTCAGGAGGAGGCGATGGTTTCCGGGCGCGACCAAATCCACAGATTGCCCAGGCTCATCCCGGCAATCGCCAGATACACCGGCCAGCCGTGGTCGAGCATCACCAGCATCAGTGTCGCGCACAGCAGCATGCTGACGGTGGCGCTGACCTTGGCCTTGCGCGCGATGATCTTGCCGTTGCGCCAGTTGCTCAGGATCGGCCCGAACAGCCGATGGTTTTCCAGCCAGGCGCTCAGGCGCGGCGAGCTGCGGGTCGCAGCCCAGGCGGCGAGCAGGATGAACTCGGTGGTCGGCAGGCCGGGCACGACGATGGCGATCAGGCCAATGCCGAGGCTGACGTAGGCCAGCAGGCCGAACAGCAGACGGGCGAGTTTTGAGGTGGCGGGTTGCGGCATGGGCTCGGGGTTGCAGTGAGGCGAAACGGGAATCTTACAGACTTGTGGAGACCCCTGTGGGAGCTGGCTTGCCAGCGATAGCGATGTATCAGTCGAAATAGATCCTGTCTGACCCGCCGCCATCGCTGGCAAGCCAGCTCCCACAGGGTTTTGTGTTGTGCCGGTAAATCAGGCCGGTTCGGCTTCGGTGGCGTAAGCCTGTTCCAGCAGCACGGTGAAGCGGTTGAACGCGTCGATTGCGCCTTGCTCGACTTCGGCTTCCTCTTCGGCGGTGAACGGCAGGGAGTCGAGAGTACGCACGAAGCTTTTCCAACCCTCGGCGCGGCCACCTTCCGGTTCACCGAGGTGGCGGGCGCCGAAGGTTTCGCTCAGCTCCAGCGCCACCGCGCGTTTGATCAGGAACGCTGCGCCAAGCTTCGAACCTTCGGAGACGAAGATCCAGCCGAGGGCACGGGCCTTGCTCGGGTTTTTCAGCGCGCCGGCCACCGGTGGCGGGATGTCGGTGTCGAGATCCGCCAGGTCAGCCTTGGCCGCATCCGCGCGGCAACGGGCCGGCAGATCCGGGACGATTGCAGCCAGTTCGGCGTTGTTATAGAAATCGACCAGTTCCGACTGGAACAGGTACTGCGCGACCACGAAACGCGCGAAGTTGGCGCGGGTTTCGAACGGCGCGTGGGCCTTGACCAGGGCGTCGAGCTTGCTGTGCGGCTCGTGGGTGATCTGGTTCAGGCGCTGTGAACGCAGGGCTTTTTCCGAAGTGGTCATGGGGGTGTCCTTGATAAAAGAGAGGCGCTTGATAACGAGACGAACGGGCAGCTGCCCAACCGTAAAAAAAGCCCCGCGACGCGCTGATCAATGCGTATCGCAGGGCTGTGCGGATCAGATGTCCCAGATCAGATTGATTGCGAAGTTGCGGCCCGGCTGGGTCAGACGATCGAGGTTGGCCGGCTGCGTTACAGAGGCTTCGCCAACGCTGTCGTAGCCGCGCACGTCATCCCACAGCCAGTACTTCTTGTCGGTCAGGTTGTAGATGCCGCCGCTGACCGTGACGTCGTCGGTGACTTTGTAATAGCCGGCCAGATCGAGAATGCCGAAGCCCGGGGTCTTGAACTGGCTGCTGACGCCATCCGGCGACTTGAAGTTGCTGTCGTCGACGCGGTCCTTTTTCTTCACCACGGTCCAGCTCAGCAGGCCGCCGTAATTGTCCTGGTCGTAACCCAGACCGAATACGCCAGTCAGCGGATTGACGCTGTTGAGTGGCTCGCCGTTGTCGTTGTTGCGACCGTAGGCGTAGGCGATCGAGCCTTGGGTGTAGAGGCCTTGCGGCGTGCCGAACGCATCGAGGTTCAGACGACCTTTGACTTCGGCGCCCTTGATGGTCGCGTGTTTGATGTTGCTCGACTGGAAGGTCAGCTCGTCGTAGCCAGGCGTGACGGCGTCTTCGTTGATGAAGTCGCGGTACTTGTTATAGAACACCGCCACGTCGAACGAGCCTTGCTCGAAGTTGCCGCGCAGACCGGTTTCATAGCTTTTGCTTTTTTCCGGTTCCAGGTTCGGGTTCGGCGCCACGTTGTAGCCGGTGGTGCTGTTTTCAAAGCGCCCGTACAGCGCTTTCGCAGTCGGTGTACGGAAGCCTTCGGCGTACTGGCCGTACCAGGTGTAGTTGTCGGTCAGGGCGTAGGTCAGGCCGAATTTGGGCGAGACTTTGTGCCAGGTCTTGTTCTCGTCGCTGACGGTGCCGTTGCCGTCGGCGGCCACGGTGTTGAGGAATTCTTCAGTGATGTGCGGCTTGAGCTGGGTGTAGTCGTAGCGCAGGCCCGGCAGGAAGGTCCATTTGTTCCAGCTGATCTGATCCTGGGCAAACAGGCTGTAGGTGTTGATGGTCGGGTCCGGGAAGTCGCTGGATTTTTTCAGCACGTCTGCCGCACTGGTGGCGCCGATGGCGGTGCAGCCACGGCCGACTGCCAGGCATTTGCCGTCGCCACTGCGCGAGCCGGTGACCTTCTGCTGTTTGATCGTGGTGCCGTAGGTCAGCACGTGATCGGTGTCACCGATGGCGAAGGCCTTGTCCAGTTGCGCATCGAATACCCACTGTTTTTCCTCGTAGACCGTGTCGCGGGTGCGCAGCACTTTACGGGTCATCGGGTAGTAGAACTCTTCAGTGCTCTGGTCGGTCTTGGCGATCTGGTGGTTGAGGCTCCACTTCACGTTGTCGGCCAGCAGGCTGTCGAGGGCGAAGCTGTGTTCGAGGCCGAAACGCTCGCGGGTGATGGTGTCGTTGCCGGTGCGCCACTGGTACATGCCGCCGGGCAGCACGCTGTTGGGGATGGTCGGGGCACCGTTGAAGTACGGGCCGCCGTAGGCACTTTTCTGATCAGTGTCGCGGTCGTCCTTGTACTTCTCGTAGGTCAGGCCCAGACGCGAATCGTCGTGGTAGTTCCAGCCGATCTTGGCCAGCACGTTGGTGGCTTTGACGTCTTCCGGGTTGGCGGCGGTGCGGGCGAGGCCGGTGCCGTTGTTGCTGCCGTAGGAATCGGTTTCGTGACCGTCGCGCTGGCTGAAGTGCAGCAAGCCGTCGAACTGCTCGGCACGCCCGGCAACCGTGGCGGATTTCAGCCAGCTCTCATCGGCGGAGCTGTAGCCGGTCTTCAACCGGGCACCGACATCTTTGCCGGGCTTGATGATGTCGTCCGGGTCGAGGGTGTAGTAGCTGACGGCGCCGCCGATGGCGTTGCTGCCGTACAGCACCGAGGCTGGGCCCCGGAGGATTTCCACGCGTTTGACGATCTCCGGATCGACGTAATTGCGCTGGGTCTTGGCGTACGGGCCGTTGAAGAAACCGTCCGGCACCTCGACGCCGTCAACCTGAGTGAGGATGCGGTCGCCGTCGATGCCGCGAATGTTGTAGCCACTGATACCGCCGCGCTGACCGGCGCCGCCGACGGACACGCCCGGCTCGTAGCGCACCAGATCCTTGAGGGTGTTGACGTTGTTGCGGTCCAGATCCTGCCGGGTCTGCACGGTGACAGTGGCCGGCACGCTGTTGACCGACTGTTCCTGGCGGGTGGCGCTGATGGTCACCTGATCCAGATTCAAGGTGCCGCTGGTGCTGCGTTTTTCCAGCACCACGTTGTTGTTGCTCAGCTTGCGGAAGCTCAGGTTGGTCCCCACCAACAGGCGTTCCAGGGCTTTCTCCGGCGGCAGCGAACCGCGCACGCCCGGCGACGACACGCCCTGACCCAGTTCCGCCGGCAAGCCGACCTGCCAACCGGTCACGCTGGTAAAGGCATTGAGCGCCGACACCAGCGGTTGCTGGCCGATCGAGAACGAGTAATCACCCATGTTGCGTGCCGGTTGCTCGGTGGCAGCCATCAGCGGTGCGGTGCCGGCCATGAGGATGGCAGCCGTCAGCAGCGACAATACGCGGGAAGGGGAAGCAGTCTGGCGGGTAAGGCGAGAGGACATCGATAGCGCTCCGTGTCGCACGAATCTTTATAGGTGCTGATCCGCCTCCGAAGATGCGAATCAATTGCATTGGCTATAACGAGACGAACGGGGTTTCGCTATCGAGTAAAAATAATTCTCATTTAGTTCAGGATCACCAGCGCCGGGAATTCCTGCAGGCGCGCCGAGGTGATGTGGGCGAGGGAACGTACGACGTCCAGCGGCTGGTCGAGACGGTAATTGCCGGTGACGTTGACGTCGGCCAACTGCTCGTTGGTGTTGATGATCCAGCCCGGGTAGTAGCGGCGCAGTTCGGCCAGCACCTTGTCGAGCGGACAGTTTTCAAAGATCAATCGGCCCTGGACCCAGGCCAGGTCGGTGGCGGCATCGAGTTTGGCCGGACGATCGAAACCGTTGGGGCCGATACGGATGCTTTCGCCGGCGCTCAAACGCACGCGCGCGTCATTGTGGGTGGCACGCAGATCGACATCGCCGCGTTGCACATTGACCTGCGCCACGCCGTCCAGATAGCGCACGGCGAACGCGGTGTCGCGCACGCTGGCCTGCACCGGGCCGGCATCGATTTCCAGTGGCTGAGCCCGGTTGGCCGCTACCTCGAAAAACGCTTCGCCCTGATACAGCCGCGCCACGCGCTGGCGCTCATTGATGCTGCTGGAAAAGGCCGAATTGGTGTTGAGCAGCACCTTGGAGCCGTCCTCCAGTTGCAGGCGCTGACGCTCGCCGACCACGGTCAGATGATCGGCCTGCAGGCGCATCGGCAGATTGCTGAAACTGAACAGGCCGAGGATCAGCACCGCAGCAGTCGCCAACGGTTTCCAGTGCGGGCGCAGACGTTTGATGAGCGTCACTTTCGCGGGTTTCGCAGCGAGACTCTGCGCGCATTGCACCACTTGCGGCCCGTCCCAGATCGCCTGGGCCCTGGCGAACGCCTCGGCATTCAACGGATCGGCCGCCAACCACGCGTGAAATTGCCGGGTCTGCTCTTCGTCCGCACTGCCGAGCACAATGAGCCAGTCCAGAGCCTGGTCCATTGCACGGGCAGCGTCCTGCGCCGTGTCGGGCGAAGGCGGGCGGTGGGTGTCCGTCACGGTGTTTCCTCGGCAGTGTCTGTGCACGGCTGTTTTTTTAGTGAAGCGTAAAAGTCGGGCAAGGGTAGCAAAGCCCGCTGATCAGTGCAGTCGATGCTGATGCTGACAGAAATCGCCTGCGACCTCAGGCACCATTCAAGCGCTCGGCGACACCGATGCAGATCGACATGATCAGCTTGAGTTCCTTCTGCACGGTGCTGAGCGACACGTTCAACTCGTCGGCGATTTCCTGATAACTGTGCCCGTGCAGGCGGCTGAGGATGAAAATCTGCTGCTGACGCGGGCTGAGTTGACTGAGGCTCACGTTCAGGCGCTCCAGCAATTGTTCAGCGTGGGCGGCGTCTTCGGCGCTGCTGGCGGGGGCGGCGACGCTGTGCACCACGTCCTGCGGCACGTCATCAACCATGGTTCGCGAATGGATCTTGCGCGCACGCAGGTGATCCAGCGCCAGGTTGCGCGCGGTCTGGAACACGAAGGGTTCAAGGTGATCGATGGCGCGCTCGCTCAACGCCCGCGTGACGCGCAGGTAGGTTTCCTGCAACAGGTCTTCGGCGGTGCTGTGATTGTTGACCATCCGCTCGATCGTACGCAGCAGGGATGTGCGCTGAGAGAGGAAGACGTGATTGAAGCGCGATTGACTCACGGGGGAACCTGATCCATTTCGAGCGAATGATAATGCTTATCATCTAGTCGAGTGGTCAACCCCTGATTTTGAATACAACGAAAAACCTTGTGGGAGCGAGCTTGCTCGCGAAGGCGTAGTGTCAGGCAATTCAACTTGCGACTGACCCAGCGCTTTCGCGAGCAAGCTCGCTCCCACAAGGACAGGGAATTATTCGGCGTTGCAGAGCGCCAGGCAGTTATCCAGCATGCGGTTGGAGAAGCCCCATTCGTTGTCGTACCAGGCCAGCACCTTCAGCAGTTTACCGCTGGATTTGGTGTGATTGGCGTCGAAGATCGACGACAGCGGGTTGTGGTTGAAGTCGCTGGAAACCAGCGGCAACGTGCTGTAACCCAAAATTTTCGAGTGTTGGCTGGCGGCTTTCATCAGCGCGTTGACTTCGTCGGCCGTGGCTTCCTTCTTCAACTGCACAGTCAGGTCCACCAGCGACACATTGATCACCGGCACCCGCACGGCCATGCCAGTCAGTTTGCCCGCCAGTTCCGGAAGCACCAGGCCTACCGCTTCGGCGGCGCCGGTCTTGCTCGGGATCATGTTCTGCGTGGCCGAACGCGCGCGGTACGGGTCGGTGTGATAGACGTCGGTGAGGTTCTGGTCGTTGGTGTAGGCATGAATCGTGGTCATCAGACCGCTTTCAATGCCCAGCTCGCGGTGCAGCACCTGCGCCACGGGCGCCAGGCAGTTGGTGGTGCACGAAGCGTTGGAGATGATCTGGTGCGACTGGCGCAGAATGTCGTGGTTCACACCGTAAACAACGGTAGCGTCGGCGCCTTTGGCCGGGGCCGAGATGATGACTTTGCGCGCGCCGGCAGTAAGATGCGCGGCCGCTTTGGCGCGGTCGGTGAACAGACCGGTGCATTCGAACACCACATCGATCTTTTCCGCGGCCCATGGCAGCTCGGCCGGGTTGCGAATGGCGCTGACCGCAATGCGGTCGCCATTGACCGTCAGGCTCTCATTGTCATGGGCCACTTCGGCGTCGAATGTGCCGTGAACGGTGTCGTATTTGAGCAGATGGGCATTGATGGCGCTGTCGCCCAGATCGTTGATGGCGACGATTTGCAAATCCTGTCGATAGCCTTGGGTATACAGTGCGCGCAGGACATTACGGCCGATGCGGCCAAAACCATTGATTGCGATTCGAAGAGTCATTGAACAGCGCCGCCGTCGTTTTGTTGTTGGAATTACAAGATTATTCGCATAAAAATAGAAAACAAGCCTTTTTAGTGGCAATATTTTGTTTTATCTACAACGAGTGACCTGAATCAACTGGTCCGAATGGTCAAAAAAGCCGTCTGTCATTCCAACAACAACGGCGTTTGATCAGCATAGACAATCAGGTCGCCACATCCGTTAGCCTGGAGTTCTACACATGCATCCCCGCGTTCTTGAGGTCACCGAACGGCTTATCGCCCGCAGCCGCGCCACGCGTCAGGCTTACCTTGCACTGATTCGCGGCGCCGCCACTGACGGGCCGATGCGCGGCAAGCTGCAATGCGCCAACTTCGCCCACGGCGTGGCCGGATGTGGCAGCGAAGACAAGCACAGCCTGCGGATGATGAACTCGGCGAACATCGCCATTGTTTCTTCGTATAACGACATGCTCTCGGCGCACCAGCCGTACGAAGTGTTTCCCCAGCAGATCAAAAACGCCTTGCGCGAAATCGGCTCGGTCGGCCAGTTCGCTGGCGGTACGCCGGCAATGTGCGATGGCGTGACCCAGGGCGAGCCGGGCATGGAGCTGAGCCTGCCGAGCCGCGAAGTGATCGCGATGTCGACGGCGGTGGCGCTGTCGCACAACATGTTCGACGGCGCCCTGATGCTCGGCATCTGCGACAAGATCGTCCCGGGCCTGATGATGGGCTCGCTGCGCTTCGGCCATCTGCCGACGATCTTCGTCCCGGGCGGGCCGATGGTCTCGGGGATTTCCAACAAGGAAAAAGCCGACGTGCGGCAGAAGTACGCCGAAGGCAAGGCGACCCGCGAAGAGCTGCTGGAATCGGAAATGAAGTCCTACCACAGCCCGGGCACCTGCACCTTCTACGGCACCGCCAATACCAACCAGTTGCTGATGGAAGTCATGGGCCTGCACTTGCCGGGCGCGTCTTTCGTCAACCCGAACACGCCGCTGCGTGATGCCCTGACCCGCGAAGCCGCGCATCAGGTCACGCGTCTGACCAAGCAAAACGGCAACTTCATGCCGATCGGCGAAATCGTCGACGAGAAGGCGCTGGTCAACTCGATCGTCGCGCTGCACGCCACCGGCGGCTCGACCAACCACACCCTGCACATGCCGGCCATCGCCATGGCTGCAGGCATCCAGCTGACCTGGCAGGACATGGCCGACCTCTCCGAAGTCGTGCCGACCCTGAGCCACGTTTACCCGAACGGCAAAGCCGACATCAACCACTTCCAGGCTGCTGGCGGCATGTCGTTCCTGATCCGCGAACTGCTCGAGGCCGGCCTGCTGCACGAGGACGTCAACACCGTGCTCGGCCACGGCTTGAGCCAGTACACCAAGGAGCCATTCCTCGATAACGGTGAGTTGGTGTGGCGCGAAGGCCCGACCGAAAGCCTCGACGAAAACATCCTGCGTCCGGTCGCCCGTGCATTCTCCGCCGAGGGCGGTCTGCGGGTGATGGAAGGCAACCTCGGTCGCGGCGTGATGAAGGTCTCCGCGGTGGCGCTGGAAAACCAGATCGTCGAAGCGCCAGCCATGGTGTTCCAGGATCAGCAGGACCTGGCCGACGCGTTCAAGGCCGGTTTGCTGGAGAAGGATTTTGTTGCGGTGATGCGCTTCCAGGGCCCGCGCTCCAACGGCATGCCCGAGCTGCACAAGATGACGCCGTTCCTCGGCGTGCTGCAGGATCGCGGCTTCAAAGTCGCGCTGGTGACCGATGGGCGCATGTCCGGCGCGTCGGGGAAAATCCCGGCGGCGATTCACGTCAGCCCTGAAGCGTATGTCGGTGGTGCTTTGGCGCGGGTGCAAGAGGGCGATATCATCCGCGTCGATGGCGTCAAAGGCACTTTGGAACTCAAGGTCGACGCCGCCGAATTTGCAGCGCGCGAACCCGCCAAAGGCCTGTTGGGCAACAACATCGGCAGCGGTCGCGAACTGTTTGGCTTCATGCGTTTGGCCTTCAGCTCGGCGGAGCAGGGCGCCAGCGCCTTCACTTCTGCCCTGGAGACGCTTAATTGAAACTGGCTTTGGTCGGTGATATCGGAGGCACCAACGCGCGGTTCGCGTTGTGGAAAAACCAGCAACTGGAATCGGTTCAGGTGCTGGCCACAGCCGACCACGCCAGCCCGGAAGAGGCGATCAGCCTGTACCTGAGTGGCCTCGGTCTGGCGCCGGGTTCGATCGGTTCGGTGTGCCTGTCGGTGGCGGGACCGGTGAGTGGTGATGAATTCAAATTCACCAACAACCACTGGCGCTTGAGTCGCACGGCGTTCTGCAAGACCTTGCAGGTCGAACAACTGCTGCTGATCAACGACTTCTCGGCGATGGCGCTGGGCATGACCCGTTTGCAGCCCGGGGAATTCCGTGTGGTCTGCGAAGGCACGCCGGAGCCGTTGCGCCCGGCGGTGGTGATCGGTCCGGGCACGGGGCTGGGCGTCGGTACCTTGCTTGATCTCGGCGAAGGGCGGTTTGCCGCGCTGCCGGGGGAGGGCGGGCACGTCGATCTGCCGCTGAGCAGTCCGCGAGAAACCCAACTCTGGCAGCACATCCACAACGAGATTGGCCACGTCAGCGCGGAAACGGCGCTGAGCGGTGGTGGCTTGCCTCGGGTGTATCGGGCGATCTGTGCGGTGGATGGGCATGAACCAAAGCTTGATACGCCGGAAGCGATTACCGCGGCCGGTCTGGCTGGCGATCCGATCGCCCTGGAAGTGTTGGAACAGTTCTGCTGCTGGCTCGGCCGCGTGGCCGGCAACAACGTGCTGACCACCGGTGGGCGTGGCGGCGTGTACATCGTTGGCGGGGTGATTCCGCGTTTTGCCGATTTCTTCGTCAATAGCGGTTTTGCCCGCAGCTTCGCCGACAAGGGCTGCATGAGCGACTACTTCAAGGGCATTCCGGTGTGGCTGGTAACAGCGCCGTATTCCGGGCTGGTGGGTGCCGGTGTGGCTCTCGAACAGGCTTGAGACCGAGTCGCCTGCATCGCTGGCAAGCCAGCTCCCACAGGATCGAAGACATCCTCAGGATGTGTACAAGACCTTGTGGGAGCTGGCTTGCCAGCGATGGGGCCAGAACAGACAACAAATTTCCAAGGTTCATCAGGCATAATCCGCCCCAATTCCAACAACAAGGATGCCTTCGAAGTGAGCTCAGTCAACAAGTCGATATTGTTGGTCGATGACGACCAGGAAATACGCGAGTTGCTGGAAACCTACCTGACCCGCGCCGGGTTTCAGGTGCGGGCCACGGCCGATGGCGCCAGTTTCCGCCAGGCACTCAACGAGGCGCCGAGCGATCTGGTGATCCTCGATGTGATGCTGCCCGACGAGGACGGTTTCAGCCTGTGCCGCTGGGTGCGTCAGCATCCGCGTCAGGCGCAGGTGCCGATCATCATGCTCACCGCCAGTTCCGACGAAGCCGACCGCGTGATCGGGCTGGAGCTCGGCGCTGACGACTACCTCGGCAAACCTTTCAGCCCCCGCGAGCTGCAAGCGCGGATCAAGGCGCTGCTGCGACGAGCGCAGTTCGGTCAGGAACGCAGCGGCAGCGACGTGCTGGCCTTCGACGAGTGGCGACTGGACATGGTCAGTCATCGACTGTTCCACACCGACGGCGAAGAAGTGATTCTCTCCGGCGCCGACTTCGCGCTGCTGAAGTTGTTTCTCGATCATCCGCAGGAAATTCTCGACCGCGACACCATTGGCAACGCCACCCGTGGCCGTGACCTGATGCCGCTCGACCGGATTGTCGACATGGCCGTCAGCCGCTTGCGCCAGCGCCTGCGTGACACGGAAAAACCGCCACGGCTGATCCGCACCGTGCGCGGCAGTGGCTACCAACTGGCAGCCAATGTGGTTGCCGGCAATGCTCACTGAGTCGCTGCGCAGGCTCGCCAACACAGTACCGGTGCCGCGTTCGCTGCTCGGGCGGATGCTGCTGCTGACGTTGCTCGCGGTGCTGTTCGCGCAAACTTTGTCGAGCGTGATCTGGGTCTCGCAACTGCGCGCTACCCAGCTCGAAGGTCTGGTCACCAGCGCCCGCAGCCTCGCCCATTCGATGACCGCCAGCGTCAGTTATTTCCGCTCGTTGCCAGTAGCCTATCGGCCATTGGTGCTCGACCAGTTGCGCAGCATGGGCGGCACCCGTTTCGTGGTGACGCTCAATGACAAACCGCTGGGCATGGACGTGTTGCCGATCACCCCGCGCAAAGCTGCGGTGATTCAAGCGGTGGATGAAGTGCTGCGTCAGTCGCTGGGCCATGACACGGATATTTCGGTGACCTTCGTCAGCCCCGAGGATCTGCGGATCTTCAATGCCGGGCTGAAACTCGATGAGTTGCCGCGCTCCTGGGCGCATTACGCGTTGACCCTGGAACCGGTGAATCCGCCGGTGCTGGTGACGCAGATTCAAATGGCCCCGGGCGAGTGGCTGTACATCGCCTCGTTGCTGCCCGAGCCCTACACCAGTCTTGAAGAACAAGGCCTGCCGGCGCAGCAGGTGTGGTTCATCGTCCTCACCAGCGGCTTTTTGCTGCTGTTTATCGGCTTGCTGGTGCACTGGCAGAGCCGGCCGCTCAAGCGTCTGGCGCGCGCGGCGCGGGATCTGTCGCTGGGCGCCGATGTCGAGCCGGTGGCCGAGGGCGGCGGCAGTGAAGTGGTGGAAGTGGGCCGTGCGTTCAACACCATGCGCGAACGCATCAGCCGTTACTTGACCGAGCGCAGCCAATTGTTCAGCGCGATTTCCCATGACCTGCGCACGCCGATCACTCGCCTGCGTTTGCGCGTCGAATTGCTCGAAGACGAGCAGCTGCAAGCCAAGTTCGGCCGCGATCTGGATGAGCTGGAGTTGCTGGTCAAGGGCGCGCTGCAATGCGTGAAAGACACCGATATCCACGAGAACATCGAGCCGGTGGATCTCAATCATGTACTCGACTGCCTCGTAGAACCGTACCTGGCGCCCAACGGCAATGGTCGCGTGACCCTGCAAGGCAAGGCGTTGGCGGCGTATCCGGGCAAGCCTTTGGCGTTGAAACGCTGCATCGGCAACCTCATCGACAATGCGCTGAAGTACGGGCAGAACGCGCACCTGCACATCGATGACGATGAGCGCGCGTTTGTCCTGCACGTCGATGACGAAGGCCCGGGCGTACCGGAGCAGCGGCTGGAGCAGGTGTTCGAGCCGCACTTCCGACTGGCCGGGCAGCAGCAGGGTTATGGCCTGGGTCTGGGCATCGCGCGCAACATTGCCCACAGCCATGGTGGTGAGGTGACGTTGCAGAACCTGCGTGAGGGCGGGTTGCGGGTGACGTTGCAATTGCCGCGCAGTGTTGACTGATACTGCCCCCGTGGCGAGGGAGCTTGCTCCCGCTGGCTGCGCAGCAGGCCTCTTTTTGGTGCCGCTTCGCGCCACAGCGGGAGCAAGCTCCCTCGCCACAGGTAATATGTGAATGTCACGAGCTGGTGACAAAACCCGTCCCCTTCGTTACAAGCCCACCCCGGCCCGTTGTTTAGACTGCCCGCAGTCATAACAACAAAAAAGGGCCACTCATGGACACCTTTCACCCAGACTTCAGCAGTTGGCTGAATGTCCCTGCCCACCAGCAATGGCTCGCCGACGAAGGTCTGCGCCTGCTGGCATTCGCCAAGGCTGCCAGGTTGCCCGAGGGTTTCGGCAACCTCGACGAGCGCGGCCATCTGCCGGCGCACGCGCAAGCCGAAACCATGAACACCGCGCGCATGACCCACAGTTTCGCCATGGCTCACATTCAGGGTCTGCCGGGGTTCGCGGAGCTGGTCGATCACGGCATTGCGGCGCTGCGCGGGCCGTTGCGGGATGCGCTGCACGGCGGCTGGTTTGCGGTCGCCGAACATCGCGATGGCAACACCGGCAAGAACGCCTATCTGCATGCCTTTGTCGCGCTCGCGGCCAGCTCGGCGGTGGTCGCGCAGCGTCCCGGCGCCCAGGCGTTGCTGGATGATGCGATCGACATCATCGACACGTATTTCTGGAGCGAAGAAGAGGGCGCCATGCGCGAATTCTTCAATCGCGACTGGCGCGAAGAAGAGGCGTACCGCGGCGCCAACAGCAACATGCACGCCACCGAAGCGTTCCTTGCGCTGGCCGATGTCACTGAAGATCCGCGCTGGCTGGTACGTGCGCAGCGCATCGTCGAGCGGGTGATCCACGGTCACGCCGCCGCCAACGGCTACATGGTCATCGAACACTTCGACCGCGACTGGCAACCGCTGCGCGAGTACAACCACGACAACCCCGCTGACGGCTTCCGCCCTTACGGCACCACCCCAGGCCACGGTTTCGAGTGGGCGCGGCTGCTGCTGCACCTCGAAGCGGCGCGGGTCCAGGCCGGGATGCTCACGCCCGGTTGGCTGGCGACCGATGCGCAAAAACTCTTCGAGCAGAATTGCCGAAACGGCTGGGACGTCGATGGCGCGCCGGGGATCGTTTATACCCTCGACTGGGACAACAAAGCCGTGGTGCGTCATCGCTTGCACTGGACCCATGCCGAAGCCAGCGCGGCGGCCAGCGCCTTGCTCAAACGCACCGGTGATGCGCAATACGAAACCTGGTACCGCCAGTTTTGGGAATTCTGCGAGATGTATTTCATCGATCGCTGCGACGGCAGCTGGCATCACGAACTCGATCCGCAAAACCGTCCGAGCGCCGATATCTGGCCGGGCAAACCCGATCTGTATCATGCCTGGCAGGCGGTATTGATCCCTCGTCTACCCTTGTCACCGAGTATGGCAACCGCTCTGGCGCAAATATCCCGGGCTGTTCCTGTGTAACCATGTGGTGACATTTGCACGTCCCTTCGTTACCTGCGAAGGGAATCGCCCTGTTTAAACTCCTGTGCAGCGCAAGCACCAGACTTGCATGCATAACAACAAGAAAGGTACATCTCAGATGAATGCGATTTCTCGCCTCGCTACTGTCATTTCTGTCGCCTCCCTGTTCCCGCTCGCAATTCTGCCTCTCAGTGTGTCCGCTGCCGAATCCAAAGGTTCGGTCGAAGTCGTGCACTGGTGGACGTCCGGTGGCGAAAAAGCCGCTGTCGATGTGCTCAAGGCGCAAGTTGAAAAAGACGGTTTCACCTGGAAAGACGGCGCTGTCGCCGGCGGTGGCGGTGCCACGGCCATGACCGTGCTTAAGAGCCGCGCCGTGGCCGGCAACCCGCCGGGCGTGGCCCAGATCAAAGGCCCGGATATTCAGGAATGGGCCTCCACCGGTCTGCTCGACACCGACGTCCTGAAGGACGTGGCCAAAGAAGAGAAGTGGGACAGCCTGCTCGACAAGAAAGTCTCCGATACCGTGAAGTACGACGGTGATTACGTGGCCGTACCGGTGAACATTCACCGGGTGAACTGGCTGTGGATCAACCCGGAAGTGTTCAAGAAAGCCGGCATCACCAAGAACCCGACCACCCTCGAAGAATTCTACGCCGCCGGCGACAAGCTCAAGGCTGCGGGCTTCATCCCGCTGGCTCACGGCGGTCAGCCTTGGCAGGACAGCACCGTGTTCGAAGCCGTTGTGCTCTCGGTCATGGGCGTTGATGGCTACAAGAAAGCCCTGGTCGATCTGGACAACAAAGCGCTGACCGGCCCGGAAATGGTCAAGGCGCTGACCGAGCTGAAGAAAGTCGCGACCTACATGGACGCCGACGGCAAGGGTCAGGACTGGAACCTGGAAGCGGCCAAGGTCATCAACGGCAAGGCCGGAATGCAGATCATGGGTGACTGGGCCAAGTCCGAATGGACCGCTGCCAAGAAAGTCGCCGGCAAGGACTACGAGTGCGTAGCCTTCCCGGGCACCGACAAGGCGTTCACCTACAACATCGACTCCCTGGCGGTGTTCAAGCAGAAAGACAAAGGCACTGCGGCCGGTCAGCAAGACATCGCCAAAGTCGTGCTGGGGGAAAACTTCCAGAAAGTCTTCAGCATCAACAAAGGCTCGATCCCGGTACGTAACGACATGTTGAACAACATGGACAAACTCGGTTTCGACTCCTGCGCGCAGACCGCTGCCAAGGACTTCCTGGCTGACGCCAAGTCCGGGGGCCTGCAACCGAGCATGGCGCACAACATGGCGACCACGCTGGCGGTGCAGGGCGCGTTCTTTGATGTCGTGACCAACTACATCAACGACCCGAAAGCCGACCCGGCCGATGCGGCCAAGAAGCTGGGCGCGGCGGTTCAGTCGGCCAAATAAGCATCAGCACCGCAGCCCCTGTGGGAGCGAGCTTGCTCGCGAAAGCGGAGTGTCAGGCAATCGAAATATCAACTGACAGGACGCCTTCGCGAGCAAGCTTGCTCCCACAAGGGGAAAGCGTGTGAATTTTCTACCCTCGTACTGGATTTCCCCATGAGTTCTGTTGCTGTGTTCAGCAAAGCCTCGCCGTTCGATGCACTGCAGCGCTGGCTACCGAAACTGGTGCTGGCGCCGAGCATGTTCATCGTACTGGTGGGCTTCTATGGCTACATCCTGTGGACGTTCGTGCTGTCGTTCACCACCTCGACATTCCTGCCCAACTACAAGTGGGCCGGTCTGGCGCAATACGCCCGGCTGTTCGACAACGATCGCTGGTGGGTGGCGAGCAAGAACCTCGCGGTGTTCGGTGGCATGTTCATCGGCATCACCCTGGTGATCGGCGTGCTGCTGGCGGTGTTCCTCGACCAGCGCATCCGTCGCGAAGGCTTTATCCGCACCATTTACCTGTACCCGATGGCGCTCTCGATGATCGTCACCGGTACCGCGTGGAAATGGCTGCTCAACCCGGGCATGGGCCTGGACAAATTGTTGCGTGACTGGGGCTGGGAAGGCTTCCGTCTGGACTGGTTGATCGACCCGGATCGCGTGGTTTACTGCCTGGTGATCGCCGCTGTGTGGCAAGCCTCGGGCTTCATCATGGCGATGTTCCTCGCCGGCCTGCGCGGAGTTGATCAGTCGATCATCCGTGCCGCACAGATCGACGGTGCGAGCATGCCGACCATCTACTGGAAAGTCGTGCTGCCAAGCCTGCGTCCGGTGTTCTTCAGTGCGGTGATGATTCTGGCGCACATCGCGATCAAGAGCTTCGACCTGGTCGCGGCGATGACGGCGGGTGGCCCGGGTTATTCCTCCGACCTGCCGGCGATGTTCATGTACTCCTTCACCTTCAGTCGCGGCCAGATGGGCATGGGCTCGGCCAGTGCGATTCTGATGCTCGGTGCGATTCTCGCGATCATCGTGCCTTACCTGTACTCCGAGCTGAGGACCAAGCGTCATGACTAGTCTCGCTGCCAAACCCGCGTTCAGCCTGAGTCGCGTCGCGATCTACGCGGTGCTGATCCTCGCGGTATTGCTGTATCTGATTCCGCTGGTTGTGATGCTGCTGACCAGTTTCAAGACCCCGGAAGACATCAGCACCGGCAACCTGCTCAGTTGGCCGACCGTGGTCAGCGGCATCGGCTGGGTCAAGGCCTGGGCCACGGTGGACGGCTACTTCTGGAACTCGATCAAGATCACCGTGCCGGCCGTGGTCATCTCCACCGCCATCGGCGCGTTGAACGGTTACGTGCTGTCGTTCTGGCGCTTTCGTGGTTCGCAGCTGTTCTTCGGTCTGCTGCTGTTCGGCTGCTTCCTGCCGTTCCAGACCGTGCTGCTGCCGGCCTCGTTCACCCTCGGCAAGATGGGCCTGGCGAGCACCACCACCGGCCTTGTGTTCGTGCACGTGGTCTATGGTCTGGCGTTCACCACGCTGTTCTTCCGCAACTACTACGTGAGCATTCCCGATGCGCTGATCAAGGCAGCACGGCTGGATGGCGCGGGGTTCTTCACGATTTTCCGGCAGATCATTCTGCCGATGTCGACCCCGATCATCATGGTCTGCCTGATCTGGCAGTTCACCCAGATCTGGAACGACTTCCTGTTCGGTGTGGTGTTCTCCAGCGGTGATTCGCAACCGATCACGGTGGCGCTGAACAACCTGGTCAACACCAGCACCGGGGCCAAGGAATACAACGTTGATATGGCAGCGGCGATGATCGCCGGGCTGCCGACCCTGCTGGTCTATGTGGTCGCAGGCAAGTATTTCGTGCGCGGGCTGACGGCCGGCGCAGTCAAGGGGTAATCATGGCAACGCTCGAACTTCGCAACGTCAACAAGACCTACGGTGCCGGCCTGCCGGATACCCTGAAGAACATCGAACTGTCGATCAAGGACGGTGAGTTCCTGATCCTGGTCGGCCCGTCGGGCTGCGGCAAGTCGACCCTGATGAACTGCATCGCCGGCCTCGAGACCATCACCGGTGGCGCGATCATGATCGGCGACCAGGACGTCAGCGGCATGAGCCCGAAGGATCGCGACATCGCCATGGTGTTCCAGTCCTACGCGCTGTACCCGACCATGAGCGTGCGCGAGAACATCGAGTTCGGTCTGAAAATTCGCAAGATGAGCCAGTCGGCGATCGACGAAGAGGTCGCGCGCGTGGCCAAGCTGCTGCAGATCGAACACCTGCTCAACCGCAAGCCGGGTCAGCTCTCCGGTGGCCAGCAACAGCGCGTGGCAATGGGTCGTGCGTTGGCGCGGCGGCCGAAGATCTATCTGTTCGACGAACCGCTGTCCAACCTCGACGCCAAGCTGCGCGTCGAGATGCGCACCGAAATGAAACTGATGCACCAGCGTCTGAAAACCACCACCGTTTACGTGACCCACGACCAGATCGAAGCGATGACCCTGGGCGACAAGGTTGCGGTGATGAAGGACGGCATCATTCAGCAGTTCGGCACGCCGAAAGAGATTTACAACGACCCGGCCAACCTGTTTGTGGCGAGCTTCATCGGTTCGCCGCCGATGAACTTCATTCCGCTGCGTCTGCAACGCAAGGACGGTCGTCTGCTGGCACTGCTCGACAGCGGTCAGGCGCGTTGCGAGTTGCCGATGAGCATGCAGGATGCAGGGCTGGAAGATCGCGAAGTGATCCTCGGCCTGCGCCCGGAGCAGATTGTTCTGGCGAACGGCGAGGGCAATGGTCTGCCGAGCATCAAGGCCGAAGTGCAGGTCACCGAGCCGACCGGTCCGGACACCCTGGTGTTCGTCAACCTGAATGAGACCAAGGTCTGCTGCCGCCTGGCACCGGACGTGGCGCCGCAGGTGGGCGAAACCCTGACCCTGCAATTCGATCCGTCGAAAGTGTTGTTGTTCGATGCCAAGACTGGCGAGCGTCTGGGCGTTGCGGGCCAGGCGCAGACCGAGGCGCGGTCGGCGAACGTGGCGCAGTTCAAAGGTCGCTGAAGATCAATGCTGGAATGCGGTCATGTGGGAGCTGGCTTGCCAGCGATGGGGCCGGCACATCCAACATGGATGTCGCCTGAATCACCGCCATCGCTGGCAAGCCAGCTCCCACAGGGATCGGGTTCCAAACAGGAGCACGCGCTGGATTGCCTGTAATCCAGCGCAATTTATGTAAACCGCGTTGGAAAAAAACAGTTAATAACAATAAAGACGAGGATGTAGGGATGAAAAAGAAACACGTCAATGCCCGGTTGATCTGCCAAGTGTCAGCCGCGGCGGCATTGGTGCTGGCCGGCAATGCAATGGCTGCGGATGCGTTCAGCTCCGACTCGAAATGGATGACCGGTGACTGGGGTGGCGAGCGGACCAAGCTGATCGAGCAGGGTATCGACATCAAGGCCGACTATGTTGGGGAAATGGGTGCCAACCTGCATGGCGGCTACAACGACGACAAGACCGGTCGCTACAGCGATCAGTTCGGTCTGGGCGTGGCGCTGGACCTGCAAAAACTCTGGGGCTGGGACAACACTCAGGCCAAGATCCAGTTGACCAACCGTAACGGTCAGAACATCTCCAACGATCGTATTGGCGATCCGCGTGCCGGCACTCTGTCGTCTTCGCAGGAAGTCTACGGCCGTGGCCACATGGTGCGTCTGACCCAGTTGTGGATTCAGCACCAGTTCTTCGACAACAAACTCGACGTCAAGGCCGGTTACTTCGGTGAGGGCGAAGACTTCAACACCTTCCCGTGCGACTTCCAGAACCTGGCGTTCTGCGGCTCGCAAGTGGGTAACTGGGCGACCAACATCTGGTACAACTGGCCGGTCAGCCAGGCCGCGATCCGCGTGAAGTACAACATCAACGACGAGCTCTACGCGCAGATCGGTGCGTACAACCAGAACCCGTCGCAGCTGGAACACGGTAACGGCTTCAAGCTCAGCGGCAGCGGCACCAAAGGGACTGTTCTGCCAGTCGAACTGGTCTGGTCGCCGAAGGTCAACAGCCTGCCGGGCGAATACCGCATCGGTTACTACAAGAGCACCGCTGACGCCAGCGACGTGCGTGAAGACGTCAACGGTTTCGACGCGGCGACCACTGGCGACGCCTACAAGACCCACAGCAGCAAACACGGTTACTGGTTCGTCGCGCAGCAGCAACTCACCAGCCACAACGGTGATGCCAGCCGCGGTCTGAACATTGCCGCCAACGCGACCTTCCACGACAAGGACACCAACTTCATCGATAACTACCAGTCGGTGATGTTTGTCTACAAAGGCCCGTTCGACGCCCGTCCGAAGGATGACGTCGGCATTGGCGCGGCGCGTATCCACGTCAACGATGACGTGAAGAAAAACGCCGAACTGCTGAATGCCTCCAACGGTGTCTCGGATTACGACAATCCGGTGTTCTCGCCGATTCGTGAAACCGAATACAACTACGAGATCAACTACGGCTTCCACGTCACCAACTGGCTGACCGTGCGTCCTAACCTGCAGTACATCACTCACCCGGGCGGTGTTGATGCCGTGGACAACGCTTTGGTCGCTGGCCTGAAAATTCAGTCTACGTTCTGACGCGTCTGCGATAAGCTCCTCTCCATGTGCGCATATTTGCGGACAGCCCAGGCTGTCCGCTTTTTTTTGCGACACTCGTATACAAGGTTTGTGTCGTACCCATTTGTGGCGAGGGAGCTCGCTCCCGCTCGGCTGCGCAGCAGTCGTAAATCCTGATGATGAGGTTTAAATGACACACCGCAGTGAATGGTTTTGGGGCCGCTTCGCAGCCCAGCGGGAGCAAGCTCCCATGCCACAAGAGCAATGTGGATTGTTGAGTACCCTCATGATTTTCAGGACCGTGGCCAATGCATGAGCATCCGCTGCAACGCTTCTTCAAATCCCTGCGCGAACGACCGGTGTTTGCCTGGGAGCGCTATCAGATGCGCGATGTGCTGGTGATCGACCATCCGCTGTGTCAGGCGGTGTTCAGTCGCCAGGGCGCGCAGTTGTTGCACTTTCAGCCGCGCGGGCAGAAACCGTGGTTGTGGTGCGCGGCGAAGTGGCCGCACGTGGGCGCCATTCGCGGTGGTGTACCGGTGTGCTGGCCATGGTATGGCCGCCATCCGAGCGAAAACGCCTGGCCGTCCCATGGCTGGGCGCGACTGCTCGACTGGAAACTGATCGACAGCAGCAGTGCCGAGGATGGCGTGCGCCTGCATTGGCAATTGCAGCTGTGCGACTGGCAGGTCGACCTGCACGCGCATTTGGGCGAACGCATGGAATTACGCCTGAGCACCGAGCATCAGGACGACATGCCGTGCCAGTTGAGCCAGGCTTTGCATGCTTACTGGCGTATTGGTGATGTCGGTGAGATAGCGCTGTCTGGGCTCGAAGGTGCGCAGGGTTATGACCAACTGAGCCGCCAGTCCTGCCAGCAGGAAGGCGAGTTACGCGTCGATGGCGGTTGTCAGCGGGTGTTCCAGCACGACGGCGAATTGCAGCTCAAGGATCACGCCTGGCAGCGCGAATTGTGCATCGATACCGGTGACAGCGGCGACACCGTGGTCTGGCATCCTGGCTCGCGACCATTGCTGGGGGTGAGCTGGGATGAAGTGGCGGAGTTTGTCTGTGTCGAAGCGGCGGCGGGCGGTACCGACAGCCTGCATCTGGCGCCGGGGGAGAAGGCGCATTTGAGTTTGCAGGCGTGGGCTGCTGCCTGAGTTTGTACGGTGGCTGCTGGCCCCATCGCTGGCAAGCCAGCTCCCACAGATTCAGTGGCGGTCATGGATTTTGTGGACGACCCGGACACTGTGGGAGCTGGCTTGCCAGCGATGAGGCCGGATCATTCAATAAAGAATTATCAGGCCTCAGTTGAACTCGTCACCCACCGGATACCGGCTGGCATTCAAGCTCTCCTTGATCTTGCGCAGATGCGGCTGGAAATCCACCCCGCGACGCAGGGTCATGCCGGTCGCCAGCACATCCAGCACTGTCAACTGAATGATCCGTGAGGTCATCGGCATATAGATGTCGGTGTCTTCCGGCAGCGGAATATTCAGGCTCAGGGTACTGGCCTTGGCCAGCGGCGAATTCTCTGCGGTCAGGCCCAACACCGAAGCGCCGTTCTCACGGGCGATGCGCGCCACTTCCACCAGTTCGCGGGTGCGCCCGGTGTAGGAAATGATCACGAACAGCTCGCCGGTGTGTGCCACTGACGCAATCATCCGCTGCATCAGCACATCGGCATGCGCGGTGACGGCGAGGTTGAAACGGAAGAATTTGTGCTGCGCATCCAGCGCCACCGGAGCCGAAGCACCCAGGCCGAAAAAGTGGATCTGCCGCGCCTGGATCAACAGGTCGACGGCGCGGCTGATCAGGTTCGGATCGAGCGCCTGGCAAGCGCTGTCCAGCGAGGCGATGGCGCTGCCGAAAATCTTCTGCGTGTACGCCTCGGGATTGTCATCGGCCTCCACCGCGCGGCTGACATACGCCGCGCCACTGGCCAGGCTCTGCGCCAGTTGCAGCTTGAGTTCAGGGTAGCCGCTGACACCGAACGAACGGCAGAAACGGTTGACCGTCGGCTCGCTCACCGACGCGGCCTGGGCGAGGGCGGCGATGCTGAAGCGGGTGGCCTGCTGTGGGTTGAGCAGGATCACCTCGGCGACTTTGCGTTCGGCCTTGTTCAGCTCTTCAAGGCGACTCTGGATCTGTTCCAGTAAATTTCGCACGCGGTCCATATGGAATTCCTAATTCACCTGCGCAAAGGTGCGCCGGGCTATGCAAATTGGGCCTTTGATGTGGCCCGTGACGGTGGCCTATCCTACTGATGGCTCCGACCGACCACCACTCGGAATCTGTATTTTGCGAAAATGTTGTGGTTATTACTACATTTTCCCTTGAGTGATGCCTTGAAAAAAGGTATTTGTAGCTTAACTTGATAAAAGAACAAACATCATGCCTTCGATTACGGTTGAACCGTGCACCTTTGCCTTGTTCGGCGCTCTGGGCGATCTGGCCCTGCGCAAGCTGTTTCCTGCCCTTTATCACCTCGATGGCGCCGACCTGTTGCACGAGAACACGCGCATTATTGCGCTGGCCCGTGAACCCGGTTCCGAGCAGCAGCACCTGGCGTTTATCGCCGCCGAATTGCGCCGTTACGTCGGCAAAGAGCTGGACGAGGCGGTGGCCGAGCGCTTTCTCGCGCGCCTGAGCTATCTGCACGTCGACTTCCTCAAGGCTGAAGACTATGTGGCGCTGGCCGAAGCGGCCGGCAGCGGGCAACGCATGATTGCCTACTTCGCCACACCGGCAGCGGTGTACGGCGCGATCTGCGAGAACCTGGCGAAAGTCGGTCTGGCAGAAAACACCCGCGTGGTTCTGGAAAAGCCGATCGGCTCCGATCTGGAATCCTCGCGCAAGGTGAACGACGCCGTGGCGCAGTTCTTCCCGGAGAACCGCACCTATCGCATCGACCACTACCTGGGCAAAGAGACCGTCCAGAACCTGATCGCCCTGCGTTTCGCCAACAGCCTGTTCGAAACCCAGTGGAACCAGAATTACATCTCCCACGTGGAAATCACCGTGGCCGAGAAGGTCGGTATCGAAGGCCGTTGGGGCTACTTCGACAAGGCCGGCCAGCTGCGCGACATGATCCAGAATCACCTGTTGCAGCTGCTGTGCCTGATCGCCATGGACCCGCCGGCCGACCTGTCCGCCGACAGCATTCGTGATGAAAAGGTAAAGGTGCTCAAGGCCCTGGCGCCGATCAGCCCGGAAGGCCTGACCACGCAAGTGGTGCGCGGTCAGTACATCGCCGGCCACAGCGAAGGCAAATCCGTACCGGGCTACCTCGAAGAGCCGAATTCCAACACCCAGAGCGACACCGAAACCTTCGTTGCCCTGCGTGCCGACATCCGCAACTGGCGCTGGGCCGGCGTGCCGTTCTACCTGCGGACTGGCAAGCGCATGCCGCAGAAGCTGTCGCAGATCGTCATTCACTTCAAGGAGCCGTCGCACTATATCTTTGCGCCGGAACAGCGCCTGCAGATCAGCAACAAACTGATCATCCGTCTGCAACCGGACGAAGGCATTTCCTTGCGTGTGATGACCAAGGAGCAGGGTCTGGACAAGGGCATGCAACTGCGCAGCGGCCCGCTGCAACTGAATTTCTCCGACACCTGGCGCAGTGCGCGGATCCCCGACGCCTACGAGCGGTTGTTGCTGGAAGTGATGAACGGCAATCAGAACCTGTTTGTCCGTAAAGATGAAATCGAAGCCGCGTGGAAGTGGTGTGACCAGTTGATCGCCGGCTGGAAAAAATCCGGTGACGCGCCCAAGCCGTATGCGGCCGGGTCGTGGGGGCCGATGAGCTCGATTGCACTGATCACGCGGGACGGGAGGTCGTGGTATGGCGATATCTGATGTGAAACTGCCCGCGGGCGTGAATGCCCACGAATTCAAGAGTCCGGTGCTGTTGGCCGAAGGTCTGGCACTGAATGTCGCCAAGCAGCTGAGCGAAGCCATTTCGGCACGCGGCAACGCGGTGCTGGTGGTTTCTGGCGGTCGCAGCCCGGTGGCGTTTTTCCAGCACTTGGCCAAGCAGGAGCTGGACTGGTCGAAGGTCGTCGTGACCCTCGCCGACGAGCGCTGGGTACCGGTCGAACACGCCGACAGCAACGCCGGCCTGCTCAAGCAGTACCTGCTCAAGGGACCGGCGGCCAAGGCGCAGTTCCTCAGCCTCTACAGCGCGGCGGCCAACGTCGAGCAGGCTGCGGAGCAGGCCGACCGTCTGCTCGCGGAATTGCCGCCGATCGACGTGCTGGTGCTGGGCATGGGCGATGACGGTCACACCGCGTCGCTGTTCCCCGACAGCCCGAACCTGACGCAAGCGTTGCAGGCTGACGGCAGCCGTCGCTGCTGGCCGATGCTGGCGCCGAGCGTACCGCGTCAACGCCTGACCATGAGCCGAGCGCTGCTGGCTTCGGCGAAGCACAAGATTCTGTCGATTTCCGGTCAATCGAAACTGACCACACTGAATGCCGCACTGGCATCCGACGACGTCGCGGCCATGCCGGTGCGCGCGTTTCTGCAACCTACGTTAGAGATTTACTGGTGCCCATGAGCCAAGGAACAGCCGCTATGACAACCCCATCCCCGACCGTTTCCATGGCGGACAAAGTTGCCCTGATCGACAGCCTCTGCGCCAAGGCGCGGATCCTGCCGGTGATCACCATCGCCCGTGAACAGGACGTGCTACCGCTGGCCGACGCCCTGGCCGCTGGTGGTCTGACGGCGCTGGAAGTGACCCTGCGTTCGCAGTTCGGCCTCAAGGCGATCCAGATCCTGCGTGAGCAGCGTCCGGAACTGGTGACCGGCGCCGGCACCGTGCTTGATCGCAACATGCTTGCGGCGGCTGAAGCGGCGGGTTCGCAGTTCATCGTCACCCCGGGTATCACCCGTGACCTGCTCGAAGCCAGCGTCGACAGCCCGATTCCGCTGCTGCCAGGCATCAGTAATGCCTCCGGCATCATGGAAGGCTATGGCCTGGGCTATCGCCGCTTCAAGCTGTTCCCGGCGGAAGTCAGCGGTGGCGTGGCGGCGATCAAGGCCCTCGGCGGCCCGTTCGGTGAAGTGAAATTCTGCCCGACCGGTGGCGTCGGCCCGGCCAATATCAAGAGCTACATGGCGCTGAAAAACGTCATGTGCGTGGGCGGCAGCTGGATGCTCGATCCGGAGTGGATCAAGAACGGCGACTGGGCGCGCATTCAGGAATGCACTGCCGAGGCCCTGGCACTGCTGGACTAAACGTTTTACCTGACACTTCGTTGTGTGTTCTACGGCTTTACGGTGCGCTTGGTCGGTGCACCGTTTTTTTTTTGCCCGGAAAAAGTCATGAGAAATGACGCGATACATAGTTACCGCACCGAGAGCGGCGCGCGCCGTTAATCTGCGTTCATCTTATGGAAGAGAGAACGCGTCATGGAACGAGACACTTCAGCCGCAACACCCCAACCGGTGTATCAACTGGCGCCCGAGCAGATCGCCGGGCCGTATTTCCGCAACCCCAAATTACTGCGACGCAATATCAGCGAGGGCGCCGAGGGCCTGCCACTGCTGCTGCGCCTGACGATCGTCGACGCGATGACCGGCGAGCCGGTGAGCGGCGCGCTGGTGGATATCTGGCACTGCAATGCGCGGGGCGCCTATTCGGGGTGGAGCCGGATCAATCCGGATCGGGAGGTCGACACCGATGCCATCGGCTCGATCCCGCGTACCGATGATGACACCTACCTGCGCGGCAGCCAGTTCTGTGATCAGCAGGGACGGGCGCGCTTCACCACCATCTATCCGGGGTTCTATGCCGGTCGGGCGCTGCACATTCATGTGGCCGTGCGCATGGTTACCGGCAGTGAATATCTGGATGAGCGCAACGTGGCCTGGGTCGGTCAGCTGTATTTTCCCGAGGTGGTGTCACGCGCCGTGCTCAATGCCCGGGACTATCGCGGGCGGGCCTCTGCACCGTTGAACAATGCCGAGGACAGCTACTACGCCAACATGGGCGGCGAGGGCTCAACCTTGACGGTGTGGCCGATCGGGCGTGAATCGCACGAGGACGGTTTTTTCGGCCACCTGACCATCGGCATCGACACCTTTGCCGCCTCGTCGCAGATCAAGCCCGAGGACTTCGACAAGTACACTGTGTGAACGGATCAGCGCAGCTCGTTGAGTGCACGGGTCAGCAACTGCATGTCAGCCGCCGTGGTGGTCAATCCCGGAGTGATACGGATGCTCGGCCCGCTCGCCGCACCGTTACGCACCACGGTGAACAAGTGGTACTCATCGAGCAGACGTTCGACCATCGCCTGTTGATCGGTGTGGCGAGTGAAGCGCATCGAGGTGATGCCGCAATACAAGCGCGGATCGTCCGGGGTCATCACTTCGATCCCCGGCAAGTGGCGCACGGCGCTGACCCACAGGTTGCGCAGGTAATTCAGTCGCGCGCCCTTGGCTGCTGCGCCGCCGAGCGAACGATGCTCCTCGAGCGCCAGCGGCAGGGACATCAACGCCGGAATGTTCGGTGTGCTGTACGGCGTGCGCGCGCGGATATCGCTGGCCGGAAAGTGCATTTCGCCCATGTCCGGATCAATGTCGGCAAGGCGCTGCGGGGCGATGTACAGAAAACCCAGAGTCAACGGTGCACCAATCCATTTGTGCAGATTGAAACCAGCGAACGAGATGCCCAAGGCTTCAAGGTTGAACTCTATCTGGCCGAGGGCGTGGGCGCCGTCGAGGATAATGTCTACGTCATGTTGTTTCGCCAGCGCAGCGATGGCCTGCACCGGCATCACCAGCCCCGTGCGATGAGTCACGTGGGTCAGGGCCATCAGCTTGAGTTTTGGATAGCGGACGAAGGCTTCGCGATAGGTATCCAGCAGGCTGTCGAAAGTGGCCGGATGGGTGTGGCTGATCTCGATCACCTCCACACCGCGATGGCGCGCCAGCCAGCGCATGGCGCCTTTGACCGTGTCGTATTCCAGGTCGCAGATCAGCACCTGATCGCCCGGCTGCAGGCGATTGTAATTGCGGATAAGCGACTGCAGCGCATCGCTGGCGTTGCGGGTGAAGGCGATGCTCTGCGCGCGCACGCCGATCGTCTCGGCCAGTTGCGCGCGGATGTCGAGGCTGTCGTGTTGCTCGAAACGCTGGCGCACATACACCGAGTTGCGGGTGTTGATCAGCTCGATGTTGCGCTGGTAGTCCTCGATCACCGTGCGCGACATGCGTCCGAAGTAGCCGTTTTCCAGGTTCAGCGGACCGGTTTGTGCTTCGTAGCGATCGGCGAAGGTTTGCCAGAATGCTTCGTCACGGGCGCGGCGGGTGTTGTCAGGCATGGTCGACTCGGCTTGGGGGGAGGGCGCTTCAGTGGCGCGGGGCGGGTTTGCCGTGTTTGGCGCGTAGCGGTTCAAGCAGCTCCGACAGACCGTTATGGTCGATTTCCTGCATCAGCGCCAACAGTCCGCCGAGCTCGCCGTGAGGGAAGCCTTCGCGAGCGAACCAGTTCAAATAAGGGCCCGGCAGGTCGGCAATGATCCGGCCCTTGTACTTGCCAAAGGGCATTTCACGGGTGATCAGCAGTTCGAGTTTTTCAGGATTCATCAGGGGCAATCATCTGGCTTCGGAACACTCTGGAAAATACAGGCATTCTGCATGCAGGCCAAATGACAGATCATGCAAATAACCGTGATACAGATAGTTCAAATATATTTAACTTGTTGAAAAACAAGGATTTATTTTTTATCAAAAAGCTGGCACGCACACTGCAATAACCCTTGCATCTTCAACCAACCGCAAGGAATTGAAAAATGACTGACATGAACAAAGAAGCCATCTCTGTACTCAACGACCTGATCGAAACCAGCAAGGACGGTCAGGAAGGGTTCAAGACTTGCGCCGAAGACATCAAGCATCCAGAACTCAAAGCGCTGTTCGCCAAGCGTTCTGCCGATTGCGCCACTGCCGCTGCCGAACTGCAGGCTACCGTGCGCTCGATGGGCGGTGATCCGGAAACCTCTACCAGCGTCAGCGGTGACCTGCACCGTCGCTGGGTCGACGTCAAAGCCATGTTCACCGGCAAGGACGAAGAGGCTGTACTGAACGAAGCCGAGCGCGGTGAAGATCATGCACTCAAGGCTTATCGTGAAGCCATCGAGAAAATCAACAAGCACAACCTGGTCGGCATCCGTGACCTGGTTGAGCGTCAGTACCACGGCGTGCAACGCAATCACGACCAGGTGAAAGCCCTGCGTAACCAGGCTCGCGCGCGTTCGTAAGCGTTTGCAGGTTATAAAAAACGCCAGCTAGTCTGGCGTTTTTTTTATGCGTGAGGGAAAAGCCAAAGATCGCAGCCTGCGGCAGCTCCTACCTTGGAATGCGTTCCCCGGCAGGAGCTGCCGAAGGCTGCGATCTTTTCCATCAGCCGATGCTGATCGCCGGCAACGTCGGCAGGGTCACGGTCTGTTGCTTGCGCGGCGCGAGAATCTCGGCCTCGCCATCCACCACCAATTCATCACGCTGATTGAACACGCGAGTGGCGATGCGCACGCGAAACTTCGGCAATTTCTCGAGAATTTCCAGACGCACGGTCAGGGTGTCGCCAATCTTCACCGGCTTCTGAAAGCTCATTTGCTGACCGATGTAGATGGTGCCCGGCCCAGGCAGCTCGCACGCCACGGCCGCGCTGATCAACGCACCACTGAACATGCCATGGGCGATGCGTTCCTTGAACATGCTGGCGGCGGCGAACTCGGCGTCCAGGTGCACCGGGTTGTGGTCGCCGGACATCGCGGCGAACAGCTGAATGTCGCGCTCTTCGACAGTCTTGCTGTAGCTGGCGGTCTGGCCGACTTCGAGGGCTTCGTAAGGGATGTTGGTAACCTGGGTCATCGGTCTTGATTCCTGTGACGGATTAAAGTGAATCCACAAAAAATTATTCGCTGCGATGGGGGCGGCGATGGCTCAGCGCCTGGTCGATCCAGGCCAGCACATCGGCGATCACTTCGTCGCGATTGGTTTCATTGAACAATTCGTGCCGCGCCTGCGGGTAGATCTTCAGTTGCAGGTTCTGGCTGCCGGCCGAGCGCAACGCTTCGGCCAGATCTGTCAGACGCTTGCCTTCGCTCACCGGATCACATTCACCGCCGATCACCAGCAGCGGCAGGCCCGGGTCGATCTGGGCGAGATTGGACGCTTTGCTGATCTGCTGCAAGCCGCCGAGCAAGTCGATCCACAGTTGGTTGGTGCAGCGAAAGCCGCAAAGCGGGTCGCTGGCATAGCGATCGACCTCCACCGGGTCGCGGCTCAGCCAGTCGAACGGGGTACGCGCCGGTTTGAATTTTTTGTTGAACGAGCCGAATGACAACCACTCGATCAACGCGCTGCGGCCCTTGCCACCCTGACGCAGTTTTTCGAAACGGGCGATTTGCCGCGCCGCGCCGTAAAGCGCGACAGGCTGAAAATTCGAGCCGCTGAGAATCGCCCCGTGCAGGCTGGCGCTGTGATGCAGCAGGTAACCCTGGGCGAGGTAGCTGCCCATGCTGTGCCCGAGCAGGATGATCGGTACCTCGGGATGCTGCTGGCCGATGTGCTGATTGAGGCTGGCCAGATCGCCGATCACTTTGCACCAGCCGTCGTCATCGGCGAAATGCCCGAGCGTCCCGTGTTCGGCGGTTTTGCCATGCCCGCGCAAATCCGGGGCGTACACACCGTAGCCTTGTTCGCAGAACGCATTCGCCAGCCTTTCGTAGCGAGCGCTGTGTTCGGCCATGCCGTGGGCCAGCAGGATCACTGCTTTCAATGGCGCGGCGGGCAGCCACTGGTTGACGAACAGGCGGCTGCGGTCACTCGCGTCCAGCCAGAAGGCACGGTGGATCATGGCAATTCCTTTTTATCGAGCGGTTACGGCCCGCAGTCGTAGCATTGTATAGCGCGTCCGATCAGCTCACGCCACGGCAGGAAGATTCATACGATCAATGTCGCCATTGCCCTTATTTGCCTCAATGGCCATAACTGCTAGTGTCCGTGAAGCTCCGCTTTTTGCTTTGTGCCCTCAGGGGTAAGCGCGAAACCACAGAAAAGCGGCTCCCGGATCGATTCAGGTAAAGAGGACAAGAACAATGCAACCTGATTTCTGGAATGACAAACGCCCCGCCGGCGTACCCCTGGACATCGACATGGGCGAGTTCAAGTCGGTGATCGAGGTGTTTGAGCGTTCCTGCAAGAAATTCGCGGACCGTCCGGCCTTCAGTAATATGGGCGTGACCCTGACCTACGCGGAACTCGAGCGCTACAGCGCGGCGTTCGCCGGTTACCTGCAAGCCCACACCGATCTGGTGCCGGGGGATCGCATCGCGGTGCAGATGCCCAATGTGCTGCAATATCCGATTGCCGTGTTCGGCGCCTTGCGCGCCGGGCTGATCGTGGTCAACACCAACCCGCTGTACACCGCGCGCGAGATGCGCCACCAGTTCAAGGACTCCGGTGCCCGGGCGCTGGTGTACCTGAACATGTTCGGGCAGAAGGTCCAGGAAGTACTGCCGGACACCGACCTGCAATACCTGATCGAAGCGAAAATGGGCGATCTGATGCCCACCGCCAAGGGCTGGCTGATCAACACTGTGGTCAGCAAAGTGAAGAAAATGGTCCCGGACTATTCGCTGCCGCAGGCCATCTCGTTCAAGAGTGCGCTGCGGCTGGGCCGTGGTTTGGGAATCAAACCGCTGAAAGTCAGCCTCGACGACATCGCCGTGTTGCAATACACCGGTGGCACCACCGGGCTGGCCAAGGGCGCGATGCTGACCCACGGCAACCTCGTGGCGAACATGCAACAAGTGCGCGCCTGTCTCGCCCAACTGGGGCCTGACGGTCAGCCACTGCTGCGTGAAGGGCAGGAGGTGATGGTGGCGCCGCTGCCGCTGTATCACATCTATGCCTTCACCGCGAACTGCATGTGCATGATGGTTTCCGGCAACCACAACGTGCTGATCACCAATCCGCGAGACATCGCCGGCTTCATCAAGGAACTGAAGAACTGGCGCTTCTCGGCGTTGCTCGGGCTGAACACGTTGTTCGTCGCGCTGATGGATCACCCGGACTTCAAGACCCTGGATTTCTCCAGCCTCAAGCTGACCAACTCCGGCGGTACCGCGCTGGTCAAGGCCACCGCCGAGCGCTGGGAGCAGATCACCGGTTGCCGCATTACCGAAGGTTACGGTCTGACCGAAACCTCGCCGGTGGCCTGCACCAACCCGTATGGCGAAAAGTCGCGCCTGGGCACGGTCGGCCTGCCGGTGCCGGGTACGCTGCTGAAAGTCATCGATGACGAGGGCGTCGAGCAGCCGATGGGCGAGCGTGGCGAGCTGTGTATCAAAGGCCCGCAGATCATGAAGGGCTACTGGCACAAGCCAGAAGCCACCGCCGAAGTGCTGGATGCCGAGGGCTGGTTCAAGTCCGGTGATATCGCGGTGATCGACCCGGACGGCTTCGTGCGCATCGTCGACCGCAAGAAGGACATGATCATCGTCTCCGGTTTCAACGTGTACCCCAACGAGATCGAGGACGTGGTGATGGCTCACCCGAAAGTCGCCAACTGCGCGGTGATCGGTGTGCCGGACGAGCGTTCGGGCGAGGCGGTGAAGCTGTTTGTGGTGGCGCGGGAAACCGGGGTCAGCCTCGAAGAGCTCAAGGCGTACTGCAAAGAGAATTTCACGGCCTACAAGGTGCCGAAACACATCGTGCTGCGTGAGTCATTGCCGATGACGCCGGTCGGCAAGATTTTGCGGCGGGAGTTGCGCGATATTGCCTGATCGGTGAATGGCCGCGCGTTGCGCGGATCGCGGGCAAGCCACGCTCTCACAGGGATCTCCATCAACCTTGTGGGAGCGGGCTTGCCCGCGATGCTTTTTGGGGGTGAAGGCCCGGAAAACCGGGGCTTTCAGGGTGATATAGGATTTTTGCTCTAAAATGACTGTTAGAAAGTCTTGAGTCATTAAAGTGACCATGGAGGCCGCTTTTGGCTCTAGTCGGCCCTTGGCAAAGCTGCTACTCTCGGCGCGCTTTGTGACTTCTCGGCCTGTAGAAAAGCCAGATTCACCAATACAAAACACACACCAATAATAATCGCATCAAATGCGGTGAAGAATTCGCGTTGCTGAGGAGTGGGCTTCCATGATCGAAGACTTTTGGAAGGATAAATACCCGGCTGGAATTGCTGCCGACATCAATCCAGACGAGTACCCGAATATTCAGGCAGTGTTGAAGCAGTCCTGCCAACGCTTCGCCAACAAACCGGCTTTCAGCAACCTGGGCAAGACAATCACCTACGGTGAACTGTACGAATTGTCCGGTGCGTTTGCCGCGTATCTGCAACAGCATACCGACTTGCAGCCCGGTGATCGAATCGCCGTGCAACTGCCCAACGTTCTGCAGTACCCGGTCGCCGTCTTCGGTGCGATCCGCGCCGGGCTGATCGTGGTCAACACCAACCCGCTGTACACCGCGCGGGAAATGGAACACCAATTCAACGACTCCGGCGCCAAAGCCCTGGTGTGTCTGGCCAATATGGCGCACCTGGCGGAAGCCGTGGTGCCGAAGACCGGCGTCAAACACGTCATCGTCACCGAAGTCGCCGACCTGCTGCCGCCGGTCAAGCGCCTGCTGATCAACAGCGTGATCAAGTACGTGAAGAAGATGGTGCCGGCCTATCACCTGCCTAAGGCCGTCAAGTTCAATGACGTGCTGAGCAAGGGCCAGGGCCAGCCTGTGACCGAAGCCAACCCGCACAGCAGCGACGTCGCGGTACTGCAATACACCGGCGGCACCACCGGCGTGGCAAAGGGCGCGATGCTCACCCATCGCAACCTCGTCGCCAACATGCTGCAGTGCAAGGCGCTGATGGGCTCCAACCTCAACGAAGGCTGCGAGATCCTGATCACCCCGTTGCCGCTGTACCACATCTATGCGTTCACCTTTCATTGCATGGCGATGATGCTGATCGGCAACCACAACATCCTGATCAGCAACCCGCGCGACCTGCCAGCGATGGTCAAGGAACTGTCGAAGTGGAAGTTCAGCGGCTTCGTTGGCCTGAACACACTGTTCGTGGCGCTGTGCAACAACGAAGGTTTCCGCAAGCTGGATTTCTCCAACCTGAAAGTCACCCTGTCCGGCGGTATGGCCCTGCAACTGGCCGCGGCCGAGCGTTGGAAAGCCGTGACCGGCTGCTCGATCTGCGAAGGTTACGGCATGACCGAAACCAGCCCGGTGGCCACGGTCAACCCGATCCAGAACATCCAGATCGGCACCATCGGTATTCCGGTGCCGTCGACCCTGTGCAAAGTCATCGACGATGCCGGTGTCGAGCAGCCCATGGGCGAAATCGGCGAGCTGTGCGTCAAGGGCCCGCAAGTGATGAAGGGCTACTGGCAGCGTCAGGAAGCCACCGACGAGATCCTCGACAGCGAAGGCTGGCTGAAGACCGGTGATATCGCGCTGATCCAGCCCGATGGCTACATGCGCATTGTCGATCGCAAGAAGGACATGATCCTGGTGTCCGGTTTCAACGTTTACCCGAACGAACTGGAAGACGTGCTGGCAACCTTGCCGGGCGTGTTGCAGTGCGCGGCCATCGGCGTGCCGGACGAGAAGTCGGGCGAAGCGATCAAGATCTTCATCGTGGCCAAACCGGGCGTGAGCCTGACCAAGGAAACCGTGATGGAACACATGCGCGCCAACGTCACCGGTTACAAGGTGCCGCGTTCGGTGGAATTCCGCGATGCACTGCCGACCACCAACGTCGGCAAGATCCTGCGCCGCGAGCTGCGTGACGAAGAGCTGAAGAAGATCAAGGCGAAGTCCGCCGCGTAAAACAGAAAGCCCCGCAAATGCGGGGCTTTTTGTTGGGCGGCGTTCTTCGATCCTGTGGCGAGGGAGCTTGCTCCCGCTCGGCTGCGCAGCAGTCGTAAGTCCGGTGAATGTGGTGTGTCAGGACTCAACTGACACGGGGTTATGGGGCTGCTTCACAGCCCAGCGGGAGCAAGCTCCCTCGCCACAGAGTCCAGTTGCCACAAGGAATGCTTACTGCCGGAACGGCGCGAAATTCACGTTGGTCCCCGCCGGACGCATGTCCTGCAGGTACGAATCCTTGTCTGCACTCAATTCCAGGCTCAACGCCGCCTTGCGCTTGCCTTCGTTGCGAATCACCAGGCCTTCGAGCTTTTCCCGCAGGAACACGGTCGGCACTTTCAGGTGCAGCAGTTCGTCGGTAGCCGGGGTGTGCATCAGCAGGTGAATCCACTCGTACTGACCGACGGCCAGACGCGACACCGGCAGGTCGAACCACCAGATGTTGCGGTTGCGGTTCAGTTCGGCGAAGTGGCAGTTGTTGGTGCCGAGCACAGCGCCGCCCAGTTCCTGGTTGCGACGGGCAATGGCCTGCTTTTTATCGAGTTTCATAACATTCCTGCGGGGTCTGATCGTTGGCGCAGCGCGCCCATAGCTGCGCATTCTCGGGGCTTGGGGGGCAAACATAAAGCCCAACCTGCATTGCACGACGAAATGAAGGGCAAAAATAAATGAAACTCGTGGCAAACCCGGCCAGTCAATCATTACGTACTGACTTTTCCCCTTCAATGCACCAAGGAGAAACACCATGAGTAGCACTGGCGATAAAGTAAAAGGCATGGCCAACGAAGCCGTCGGCAACGTCAAGCAAGGTGTCGGTAAAGCCACCGACAACACCAAGCTGCAAGCCGAAGGCAAGCTGCAAGAGAAAAAAGGCGAAGCCCAGCAAGCTGTCGGCAAAGCCAAAGACGCCATCAAGAAAGGTGTCGACAAGGCGTAATTCCCGCCTTGAACGAAACACACGAACGGCCATCCAAGGATGGCCGTTTTTGTGTCAAAACCCGACGGTCATCCACGAAGGTCGCCAAGTAGGCTACCGTGATGTAAAAAACGGCCCCTGAGTCGCCACGACTTCAACCTGTAATGCGGCGAAAGGAGACGCGAATGATTTTTCCGGACATGAAAGGTCTGCCCCTGCATCGAGTGATGGTGCGCACGGTCACTGAATTCGTCGACGACGAAATGTCGACCTACGCCTCGGCACTGGCCTACCAGATGCTGTTCTCGCTGTTCCCGTTCATCCTGTTTTTGATCGCCTTGATCGGTTTCCTGCACCTGCCGGACTTCTTCACCTGGCTGCGCCTGCAGTCGGAGCTGGTATTGCCGCCGCAGGCACTGGAGCAGGTCAACCCGGTGATCGATCAGTTGCAGCAGTCCAAGGGCGGCTTGCTCTCGGTGGGTATCGTCATCGCCCTGTACACCGCGTCTGCCGGTGTGCGCCTGATGATGAGCGCGATGAACGCCGCGTATGACGTGGTCGAGGGACGGCCGATCTGGAAACGTTTTCCGCTGTCGATTTTCTACACCGTGGGCATTGCCGGCATGTTGCTGGTGGCCGCCGCGCTGATGGTGCTCGGGCCGCAAGTGATGGGCTGGATTGCCGCGCAGGTAGGGCTGGAAGACTTCATCGTCACGGTCTGGACGATTGCGCGCTGGCCGGTGATCGTGATTCTGATGATGGTCGCGGTGGCGCTGATCTACTACGTGATGCCCGACGTCAAACAGGAGTTCCGCTTCATCACCCCCGGCTCGGTACTGGCCGTGGTGGTGTGGATCATCGCCTCGCTGGGCTTTGCGTTCTACGTCAAAACCTTCGCCAACTACAACGCGATGTATGGCAGCATCGGGGCGATCATCGTGCTGTTGCTGTATTTCTACATTTCCTCGGCGGTGCTGCTGCTCGGCGCCGAGATGAATGCGGTGATCGAACACATGTCCAGCGAGGGCAAGGACGCGGGCGAGAAAGTCCCCGGCGAACTCGATGTACATCCCAAACAACACGTCTCGGGCCTGGGGCGCGATCATTCGCTCAAGCCGGACACTGACGAAGCCTGATCATGATTCGTGAAATCCTCAAAATGGGCGACGAACGCCTGCTGCGCATCGCCCCGCCAGTGCCGCCGGAGATGTTCGACAGCCCCGAGCTGTGGCAACTGATCGATGACATGTTCCAGACCATGGAAAGCGTCGGCGGAGTTGGTCTGGCCGCGCCGCAGATCGGCGTCGATCTGCAATTGGTGATCTTCGGTTTCGAGCACAGCGAACGCTACCCGGACGCCGAAGCGGTGCCGCAGACGATCCTGATCAATCCGCTGATCACGCCGTTGAGTCCGCTGACCGAGGAGGGTTTCGAAGGCTGCCTGTCGGTGCCCGGCCTGCGTGGCGCGGTGGATCGTTATCAGCAGATTCGCTACGAAGGTTTTGATCCCAAGGGCGAACCGATCGTACGCGTGGCGTCAGGCTTCCATGCGCGGGTAGTGCAGCACGAATGCGATCATCTGATCGGCCGCTTGTATCCTTCGCGGATTACCGATTTCAGCAAATTCGGTTTTACCGAAGTGATGTTCCCGGATCTTGACCCCACAGCTGACGATTGATCTCGCT
>NZ_JTKF01000019.1:0-311 GCF_000828175.1 Pseudomonas sp. W15Feb9B
CACTCAGCCTGCCGACGGGCCCTCAGATCAAAAGCGGTACTCGAGCTAACGCTCATCGTGTTGAGTGGGGCGGCTTCGCCGCATGGGGTGTGCACGAATAAAATTGTGGGAGCTGGCTTGCCAGCGATGGCGGCCTGACAGCCGACCAAATTTCTAACTGAATACACCCAATCCCTGTAGGAACTGCCGAAGGCTGTGATCTTTTGATCTGCTTTGGCTTTGGCTTTTGATGTTGCTTTTGATCTCAAAGCCCCTTCGGCAGGCCGAGCGAAGGTGTCCATCCGGGGGGTAGGCGCGCAGCGCCATGCGGC
>NZ_JTKF01000002.1:0-83216 GCF_000828175.1 Pseudomonas sp. W15Feb9B
CCCTCCACTCAGCCTTCCGACGTCGCCCGTGGATCAAGATCAAGATCAAGAACGACAGCCGAGCTTGCGCTCATCCTGGAGTGGGGCGGCTTCGCCGCATGGCGGTGTTCACAAGTTAAAAATATGGGAGCTGGCTTGCCGGCGAAGGCGCCCTGCCAGCCAACCGTTCTCCAATTGAATACCCCCAATCCATTGTGGAGCTGGCTTGCCAGCGATGGCGGCCTGAAAGCCGACCAATTTCTATCTGGTGCAGTACTCACCTGTAGGAGCTGCCGAAGGCTGCGATCTTTTGACTTTGGTTTTTTACAGGCAAAGGGCAGATCAAAAGATCGCAGCCTTCGGCAGCTCCTACACGAGATGTTTTGTGTTTAAGAGTGTGTGGAATTACCAGAACCTTCCCACAAGATTTTCAGGTTGTCCCTCGGACGTCCGGTCTCTAGGCTTCGTCTGTCGCTGCCAATTCAGCGACCGGGAGGTGAGATACCCGATTTGGATCCCCAGACAAGTGCCCCCATAATTGCGGCCAGCTTTCGCTGTCAGCAATTCCTTATGGCGGCTATGTACGGGCGGACTTCGGTCCGGCCGGATTTGGGGTCCTTACCGGTAATCTCACTCCGTACATGGCTGCCACCTCTTCTCCGAGTGAGATCGGGATCAAGTGGCTACAACACTTAAAAGGACTTGTTCGATGGACAAACTGATCCCCGACCCACCCCACAAAACCACAGCACCACCCGTCGACGCCATCCGCGTCGAAGACCTGACGAAAGACCGTGAAGCCATCAAGCGCGCTGTCGATTTCTACTTCACCCAGCAACCCGCTCAGGCGCATCAGCCCAGCACAATGTTCCTGGTCAACCCCAGCATCGACACCGAAACCCTGCTAGCCCACGCCTACGAATCGTTGGCCTGCGCCAGTGCCATGGCCAGCAACTTCGCCAGCGAACTCAGCGGCCTGCAACGCAGCAACGCACTGGCGATCCAGCAAATCGTCATGCTCGCCGAACTGGCGGTAAACCGCGCGCTGGACCGGGTCGATCCACAAACCTGACAACGCGACATCGTTGATCGCCAGTAGGCTTGCTTCCACAACGTCGTGTACGATTTTGAGAACTTTGCCCAACCTGTGGGAGCCTGGCTCGTCAGCGATGGCGACCTGATTCTTGGGAAAGATAGCTTCCATGTAGGAGCTGTCGAGTGAAACGAGGCTGCGATCTTTTGATCTTTGCTTATGATTGTAAAAAGCAAAATCAAAAGATCGCAGCCTGCGGCAGCTCCTACATGGGTGATGTGTGGGGTCAGACTTTGGCGCTGACCTCACTGCGATTAACCAACGCCTCAATCGCCCCACTCAAACTCGCGGCTTTCTCGCCAATCAACAAGTGCCAGACCCCACCTTCCAACGGGCTTACACCCTGGCAACCCAGCTCTTTCAACTGAGCCTCGGAAAGCGCTTTACCATCGGCCAGTTGCAGGCGAATGCGGGTCAGGGCGATGCAGTCCAGCTGCAGCACATTCTCGCTACCACCCAGTGCTGTCAGCCATTGCTGGGCTTCCGGTGCAGCGACGAATGCAGCTTTCGATTCCTCGACCACCACCGTAGGCGTAGCCACCAACGCACGCCCCAGCGCTGGCATCGCGAGCCGGATTTCGTCGGCGATGCTGTCGGCCAATGGCCCAACCACCACCTGCAAGCTGCCGCCCTTGCCCGGGCGTACCACGGCCATCGCGCCCAGCGCTTTCAAATCCGCATCGGATGCCTTGTTGCGATCGACCATTTCCAGGCGCAGACGAGTCGTGCAGGCGCCCACGGTAAGCAGATTCTCGGCACCGCCCAAGGCCTTGATGTACGCAGCGGCACGTTCGTTTTCCGTGAGCACTGACTTCTCGGTGGCGGCCACATCCTCACGACCCGGCGTCTTCAAATTGAAGCGACGAATGCAGAAATCAAACACCGCGTAATACACCACGGCGTAAGCCAGCCCGACCGGAATCACCAGCCAGCCATTGGTCGAGCGCCCCCAACCGAGCACCATGTCGATGAAGCCGCCGGAGAAGGTGAAACCCAGGTGAATGTTCAGCGCATTGGTGATCGCCATCGACAGGCCGGTCAGCAGCGCATGCAGCAGATACAGCAGCGGGGCGAGGAACATGAAGGCGAATTCGATTGGCTCGGTCACGCCCGTTAAAAACGAGGTCAGGGCCATCGACAGGAAGATCCCGCCCATGACCTTGCGCCGCTCCGGCAGCGCGTTGCGGTACATCGCCAGGCACGCAGCAGGCAGACCGAAGATCATCATCGGGAACATGCCGGTCATGAACTGGCCGCCCTTCGGATCGCCGGCGAAGTAGCGTGACAGATCGCCGGTGACCAGTGCACCGGTGGTCGGATCGGTGAAGTTGCCGAACACGAACCACGCCATGTTGTTGAGGATGTGGTGCAGGCCGGTAACGATCAGCAGGCGGTTGAACACGCCGAAGACGAACGCGCCAATGCTGCCGCTTTCCATCATCAGCGCGCCGAAGGCATTGATGCCGTGCTGGATCGGCGGCCAGATGTAGCCGAACACCACGCCCAGCCCGACGGCTGCGAACCCGGTGACGATCGGCACGAAGCGCCGGCCGCCGAAGAACGCCAGGTACTCCGGCAGCTTGATGTCCTTGAAGCGGTTGTACAGCGCGCCGGCCATCAGGCCGCTGACGATCCCGGCGAGCATGCCCATGTTGATGCTCGCGTCGAGCACCTTGAGGGTGGAGATCATCACCAGGTAACCGATCACCCCGGCCAGGCCTGCGGTGCCGTTGTTGTCCTTGGCAAACCCGACAGCGATGCCGATGGCGAAGATCATCGCCAGGTTGGCGAAGATCACTTGCCCGGCGTCGTGAATGATCGCGATGTTTAAAAGGTCGGTGTCACCCAGACGCAGCAGCAGGCCGGCAATCGGCAGGATCGCGATCGGCAGCATCAGCGCGCGGCCGAGGCGTTGCAGGCCTTCGATGAAGAGTTGGTACATGGTGGTTCTCCCTGCTCTTTATAGAGAGCTTGTTGTTAGTGCAGAGGCCAATGCTGGTGGCAGGCGTGACGTACCGCAGCGGCGCTGTTGAGTTTCAACAGGTCGAGGCTGAGGCGTTGGCATTCGGCCTCGTGCAACTGGCGCACGCGGTCCTTGATTTCACCGATCTGCACCGGGCTGACCGACAGTTCCGTCACGCCCAGGCCGATCAGTACCGGCGTCGCGAGCGGGTCGGAGGCGAGGGCGCCGCACACGCCGACCCAGCGCTTGTGCACTGCCGCGCCTGCGCAGGTCATGGCGATCAGGCGCAGCAGCGCCGGGTGCAAGGCATCGACCCGGGCGGCGAGGCCGGCATGGTCGCGGTCCATGGCCAGGGTGTATTGCGACAGATCGTTGGTGCCGATCGAGAGGAAGTCGGCGTGCTCGGCGAGTTGTTCGGCTTGCAGCGCGGCGGCGGGGACTTCGATCATCACGCCGATTTCCGGGCGCTGGCTGATGTTCAGTTCCAGGCACAACGCATCGACGCGTTGACGAATGTGCAGCAGTTCGTCGACTTCGGTGACCATCGGCAGCAGGATCCGGCAGCGGCGCAGCGGGCTGACTTGCAGCAGTGCGCGCAGTTGTTGATCGAGGATTTCCGGACGGGCCTGAGCCAGACGAATGCCACGCAAGCCGAGTACCGGGTTGGCTTCGGCAGGCAGCGGCAGGTAGTCGAGTTGCTTGTCGCCGCCGACGTCGATGGTGCGGATGATCACCGAATGTTCACCCATGGCATCGAGCACCGCTTGATAGGCAGAGCGCTGCTCTTCGACGTCCGGCGCGGTCTGCCGGTCGACGAACAGAAACTCGGTTCGCAGCAGGCCGACGCCATCGGCGCCGTTGGCAAAGGCGTCTGCCGCCTCATGGCTGGAGGCAACATTGGCGACCACTTCGATGACCACGCCATTGCGGGTTTCGGCGGGCAGGTGGGCCTTTTTCTGTTGCGCATCGCGGCGTTGCTGACGCTCGATTTGCGCCTGCTGCACTTCGGCCAGACGCTCGGCATTTGGCTTCAGTTCGAGGCGACCGCCATCGGCATCCAGCACCACCGACTGACCTTGTGCTTGATCGAGTAAAGCGGCGCCCAGTGCAACCAGGCACGGCAGACCTTTGCCGCGCGCCAGAATCGCCACATGCGAGGTCGCGCCGCCTTCGGCCATGCACAATCCCGCGACACCTTGCGCGCTGAGTTGCAGCAGATCCGACGGCGTCAGTTCATGCGCAGCAACGATGGCGCCGGCCGGCACCTCGTAATGCCAGGCTTCGCCGAGCACGGCGCGCAGCACCCGTTGCTTGAGGTCGCGCAGGTCATTGGCCCGTTCGGCCAGCAGCGCGCTGCCGGTGCGTTGCAGCACCTCGCACTGGGCATCGATCGACTGGCTCCAGGCGTGAGTCGCCGCTGCGCCTTGAACGATGGAATGCTGCGCAGCGTCGAGCAGGGCCGGGTCTTCGAGCAGCGCCAGATGCGCGGCGAAGATCGCCTCTTCGTCGACATTCTTGTGTTTTTTCGCTTGCGCGAGGGTGCCGTCGATTTCGCTGCGCACCTGATTCAGCGCCGCGTCGAGCACCTGCTGTTGCTGCAGCGGATCATGATTGCCCGCATCCGCCGGCAAACTGATCGTGTTCAGGCGAAACAGCGGCCCGCCAACCAGTCCCGGCGCAGCACATACTCCGTGCAACACGCCAGCCTCGGGCGGGCGCTTAAGAGTGGCAACACTGACCGGCGCCGCCGCGTGATGATCATCCGGCAGCGCCGTGGCCAACGCGCTGAGCAACGCTTGCAACGCTGCTTCGGCATCCGGCCCCTGACAACTGACGTGCACCTCATCCTGTTCGCCAACCGCCAGGCCCATCAGCCCGATCAGGCTGTTGCACGGCGCCGATTTGCCGGCGAAGTGCAACTGCGAGTGGCTTTTGAAACCTTGTGCAGTCTGCCGAATCAGCGCGGCCGGGCGTGCATGCAAACCGCCACGATGCGCCACCGACACCTGCCCATGCACCTCAGTCCCGCCAGGTTCCTCAACATTCACTGCCGCACTGTTGCGGGCAATGATGTGCAGCAACGGGTCGCCGACCTTCACCGCTTTGAGGGTGATCGGGCGAACCTCGAAGTCTTGACTGTTGGTCAGGATCAACAGGCTGACCAGGCTTTTGCATTGCTGGCCGACCTTGTCCAGGTCGTAGCGCAACAACGGCTGCCCCTTGCTGACACGGGTGCCGTCCTTGACCAGCATCGAGAAGCCTTCGCCGTTCAGTTCAACGGTGTCGAGGCCCAGGTGCAGAAGGATTTCCGCGCCGTTGTCGGCGCGTACTGTCAACGCGTGCCCGGTGCGCGCGACGTGGATGATCAGCCCGGCGCACGGCGAATACAGAGTGTCATTCAACGGGTCGATGGCGATGCCGTCGCCCATCGCGCCACTGGCGAACACCGCGTCCGGGACTTTGGCGAGCGTGAGCACCGGGCCGCTGAGCGGGGCGCTGAGGGTCAGCTCTTTATTGTTGTTGTGCATGGCTCGGTCTCATCAGGTGTGCAGTCATTCGGACTTAGTGCGTACGGGTCACTTTGCTCAGGTGACGCGGCTGATCCGGGTCCATGCCGCGAGCCACGGCCAGGCCGGCGGCCATCACGTAGAAGCTCTGGATCGCCAGAATCGGGTCGAGGGCCGGGTGTTCGGCGCGGCTCAGGGTCAGGTCGCGTTCGAGAATGTCGTCCGGTGCCGCGAGCAGCACACGGGCACCGCGTTGACGCATCTCTGCCGCAAGACTGATCAGGCCGGCCTGTTCGGCACCGCGCGGGGCGAATACCAGCAGCGGGTAATGCGCGTCGATCAGCGCCATCGGGCCGTGACGGACTTCGGCGCTGCTGAACGCTTCGGCCTGAATCGCCGAGGTTTCCTTGAACTTCAGCGCGGCCTCTTGGGCGATGGCAAAACCGGCGCCACGGCCGATGACCATCAGCCGTTCACAGTCGCGCAAGGCGTCGATCGCGGTGCTCCAGTCCTGTTTTGCCGCTTCGCGCAGACCTTCGGGCAGGGCGTTGTGCGCTTCCAGCAGTTCGCGGTCTTCTTTCCAGTGCGCGATCAGGCGGGCGCTGGCGCTGAGGGTGGCGATGAAACTCTTGGTCGCGGCGACGCTGCTTTCGGTGCCGGCGAGCAGCGGCAGACTGAATTCACACGCCGCTTCCAGTGGCGAATCGGCGGCGTTGACCATCGACACGCTCAGCGCGCCACGCTTGCGCAGCAGACGCAGGCTGTTGACCAGATCCGGGCTTTGCCCCGATTGCGAGAACGCGAACGCGACCTGACCGCTGACCTTCAACGGCGCCTGCTGCATGGTCACCACCGACATCGGCAACGACGCCACCGGTACCCCCAGTTGCTGCATGGTCAGGTAGGCGAAGTAGCTCGCCGCGTGGTCGGAGCTGCCGCGCGCAACGGTCATCGCCACTTGCGGCGGCTGGCGGCGCAGGCGCCCGGCGATCTCGATCATCTGCGGGTCGAGCTGTTGCAGTTGGGCTTGCACGGCCTCGAACGAGGACAGCGCCTCTTCAAGCATTTTTGAAGTCAATGTCTTCTCCTTCGACCATGACGGCGGTCAGTGTGAGTGAGCGATCCAGCCGCACGCAGTCGGCCCAGGCGCCCGGTTCGAGGCGCCCGCGTTCGGTGATGCCGAGGTAGTCGGCGGGGAATTGCGAAAGACGTTGCGAGGCCTCGGCGATCGGCAATCCGATCTTCACCAGGTTGCGCAGGGCCTGATCCATGGTCAGGGTGCTGCCGGCCAGCGTGCCGTCGGGCAGGCGCACGCCACCCAGGCATTTGGTCACGGTGTGACTGCCGAGCTTGTATTCACCGTCGGGCATGCCGGCGGCGGCGGTCGAATCGGTGACGCAGTACAGGCACGGGATCGAACGCAGCGCCACGCGGATCGCGCCGGGGTGCACGTGCAACAAGTCCGGGATCAGCTCGGCGAATTTGGCGTGGGCCAACGCGGCGCCGACGATGCCCGGCTCGCGGTGATGCAGCGGGCTCATGGCGTTGTACAAATGGGTGAAACTGGTCGCGCCGGCATCGAGGGCGGCAACGCCTTCCTCGTAGCTGCCGAGGGTGTGGCCGATCTGCATGCGGATGCCGCGGCTGCTCAGTTCACGAATCAACCCGTCGTGGCCGGCGATTTCCGGAGCGATGGTGATCACCCGGATCGGCGCCAGCGCGAGGTATTGCTCGACTTCGGCCATCAACGCGGTGTGGGCGAAATTCGGTTGCGCGCCGAGTTTGCCGGGGTTGATGTACGGACCTTCCAGATGCACACCAAGGACGCGGGCGGCACCTTGCGGACGCTGTTCGCAGAACTCGCCGACCTCTTTCAGCACGCTGGAAATCTCGGCGCTCGGCGCGGTCATGGTGGTGGCCAGCAGTGAAGTGGTGCCGAAGCGCACGTGGGTTTTGGTGATGGTTTCGAAGGCGCTGGCGCCTTCCATGATGTCTTTGCCACCACCGCCGTGGACGTGCAGGTCGATGAAACCCGGCAGCAGGTACGGCAGGTCATTCTCGGCCGGATCGCAGGGCACGCCTTCGATCGACACGACTTTGCCGTGTTCGTGAATCAGCCGGCCGCGAACCCAGCCGCTGGCGGTGAGGATGTTGTCTTCGGACATTTTGCTTCTCTCGTTTGGCCTGGCTGCCGGTCAGCGGCGAAGCTCTGCAACAAAGTCGTAGTAGTCGTTGCGGCAATAGGTGTCGGTGACTTCGATCGGCGTGTTGTCTTCCAGATAGCCGACCCGGGTCATCAGCAGCATGGCGGTGCCGGGGGCGATGCCGACCAGTGCGGCGAACTCGTCCGAGGCGTTGATCGCCTGAATATGCTGCAGGGCGCGGACGATCGGTTTGCCGATGCCGTCGAGGTACTCGTAGAGCGAATCGCCGACCAGGTGCGGCTTGGGCATGATCGAGGCGGGCAGGGTGCTCATCTCGATGGCCATAACGGTGTCGTCGGCCTTGCGCAGGCGTTTCATGCGCGCCACCTTGTCGTTCGGCGACAGGCTCAGGCGGATCAGTTCTTCGTGAGTCGGCAGGGTGATTTCGCGCTCCAGCCACTGTGAGCTGGGGACGAAGCCCTTGAGGCGAAGCATTTCGCTGAAGCCCGAGAGGCGTGACAGCGGTTGTTCCAGACGGGGGGTGATGAAGGTGCCGGAACCTTGCAGGCGGCGGATCAGACCTTGATCGAGCAGCACTTCCAGCGCCTTGCGCGCGGTGACCCGGGAGATCCCGAGTTGCTCGCTGAGGTTGCGCTCGGAGGGCATGGCCTGCTCGGCCTTCCATTGCCCGGAATGGATCGCCGATTCCAGATTGCGCGCCAGCTGCAGGTACAGCGGCGTCGGCTGGGAGTCATCTGGGCGTAGGGCCTGGAGGTCGTTCATGTAGGTCATTTCCGACGCGAGTATAGGATTGTTGTGGCTCGCTTGTGGGGCGGAAATTAATACCACTTGAATACCATGTCAACGCAGTGAATTGGCGTGTAGCCCAATGAAATGGCGGGTTTCGGGGTTTGTGGTTTGAAGTGGTATTAGGGGTGGGCTGTAAAAAGCAAAAGATCGCAGCCTGCGGCAGCTCCTGCAGTGGGAAGTGGTATCAACCCTGTAGGAGCTGCCGCAGGCTGCGATCTTTTGATTTATTTTTTTCAGGTGACCAGTGGTCAGTCGTTAAGGACGAATCTCGATCATCGTGCCGTCCGGCACCAGACCCCAGACTTCACGCATGTCCATGTTGCGCATGGCGATGCAGCCGTCGGTCCAGTCCAGAGTGTGGAACAGGTCTTCGGGGGTTTCTTCCGAATCCGGCGTGCCGTGAATCATGATCATCCCGCCAGGCTCGACGCCTTCGCGGCGGGCGCGGGCCGAGTCGCTGATGTTCGGGTAGGAGATGTGCATCGCCAGGTTGAATTTCTCGCTGACCTTGCGCCAGTCGATCCAATAAAAGCCTTCCGGGGTACGTTTGTCGCCTTCAATCAGTTTCGGACCTTTTTTCGCGCCCTTGCCCAGGGAAATCCGATAGGTCTTGATCGGCTTGCCGTCGGCGATCAACTGCAGTTGATGCGCCGATTTGAGCACCAGGATTTTTTCGATCAGCGGGGTGTTCGACGGCGTCACGGTGGTCACGAAGGACGCTTGGGAGACTGAGACGAATGACAGGCAAAACAGAGCAAACAACCAGCGCATTGAAACAATTCCCCAAAGAGTGACGCAACGTTAAGTGTAGGAGCTGCCGAAGGCTGCGATCTTTTGATCTTTTGATCTTTGGATTTTTTGAGTCAGCTAATGGCAGGCTGAGCCAGCGGCGGAATCGATTCGGAGCGAACCGGGTAGTTTTCGGCGCGGCGATCAGCGAAGAAACATTCTAAGGTACGCCCCACGGTGCGGAAAGCCAGCTCGTCCCAGGGAATGTCGGCTTCGTCGAATAGTTGCACTTCGAGGCTTTCGGGGCCGGCCGCGAAGTCCAGGTCGGCCAGTTCGGCGCGAAAGAACACATGCACCTGGCTGATGTGCGGCACATCGATCAGGGTATAGATGCTCAGATTGCGCACTCGGGCGCAGGCTTCCTCGGCGGTTTCGCGGATCGCGGCCTGTTCGATGGTCTCGCCGTTTTCCATGAAGCCGGCGGGCAGCGTCCAGTAACCCAGGCGTGGTTCGATGGCACGGCGGCAGAGCAGCACCTGGCGACCCCAGGTCGCGACGCAACCGGCGACGATATTGGGGTTTTGATAGTGAATGGTCTGACAGCTGTCACAGACAAATCGCAGTCGCGAGTCGCCTTCGGGAATGCGCTGGGTCACCGGGTTGCCGCACTGGCTGCAAAATTTCATGCTGGGGTTCCTGAATGCTGCGCCTATCTTGGCGCGCAGCGGTGTCGGTCGGCAAGTTGTCGTTTCGCGACATGGCCCGGCGAAGGGCTTGGGCGGCTGCAATGATTGGTGCATGATGCAGGGTAAGGCACAGATCGAGAACACTCATGCTGGACGAGCTACTGCATAGGGTAAGCAACCACACACCGCGCACGCTGGAGACCGATAAACGTTTCCCCGAGGCCGCTGTTCTGGTGCCGATCACCCGCAGTGACGAGCCCGAGCTGGTGCTGACCCTGCGGGCCAGCGGCCTCTCGACCCATGGCGGCGAAGTGGCCTTTCCCGGCGGTCGCCGCGACCCCGAAGACCCCGACCTGATTTTCACCGCCTTACGCGAAGCCGAAGAAGAAATCGGCCTGCCACCGGGGCTGGTCGAAGTCATCGGCCCGCTCAGCCCGCTGATCTCCCTGCATGGCATCAAGGTCACGCCGTATGTCGGGGTGATTCCGGACTTTGTCGAATACCAGGCCAACGATGCCGAGATCGCTGCCGTCTTCAACGTGCCGTTGGAGTTCTTCCGCAAAGACCCGCGTGAGCATACGCATCGTATCGATTATCAGGGCCGCAGCTGGTACGTGCCGAGTTATCGTTACGGCGAATTCAAGATCTGGGGATTGACCGCTATCATGATTGTCGAGCTGATCAATCTGCTCTATGACGAACAGATCAGCCTGCATCACCCGCCCAAAAGCTATATCAACACCTGAAGCCATCGCTCGAATGGCCCGTCATCGTGAGCCCTGAGGAAAACAAGATGAAATACCGCCTGGGCGACGCCCGCGTCGAGACCCATCCACAGAGCTGGGTTGCACCCAATGCCGTGCTGGTGGGCAAGGTCAAGCTGGAAGAAGGCGCCAACGTCTGGTTCAACGCCGTGCTGCGCGGCGACAACGAGCTGATCCTGATCGGCAAGAACAGCAACGTCCAGGATGGCACGGTGATGCACACCGACATGGGCTATCCGCTGACCATCGGCACCGGCGTGACCATCGGCCATAACGCCATGCTGCATGGCTGCACCGTTGGCGACTACAGCCTGATTGGCATCAACGCGGTGATCCTCAACGGCGCGAAAATCGGCAAGAACTGCATCATCGGCGCCAATTCGCTGATCGGCGAAGGCAAGGAAATCCCCGATGGCTCGCTGGTGATGGGGTCGCCGGGCAAGGTCGTGCGTGAACTGACCGAGCCACAGAAGAAAATGCTCGAAGCCAGCGCCGCGCACTATGTGCACAATTCCCGGCGCTATGCGCGTGATCTGGTAGAGCAGGAAGCATGAAGACGCCCGAAAGACCGGTTGCCTCGCCGTGCGTGAATATCTGTGCGCTGGATGAGGACGATATCTGCACCGGCTGCCAGCGCACGGTCGCGGAGATCACCCGCTGGGGACGCATGACCAATGACGAGCGGCGGGTGGTGCTGGGGTTGTGTCATGAGCGGGCGAAAGCGAGTGGGTTGGTGTGGATGATCCCGGCCAAGCGCTGAGATATTGGTTGAAGTGCTTTTGTGGCGAGGGAGCTTGCTCCCGCTGGGTCGCGAAGCGGCCCCTCTTTTGCTCTTGAAAGCAGGGACTGCTGCGCAGCCCGGCGGGAGCAAGCTCCCTCGCCACAGGTAGTTCGCTTGCCAATACGCGTGTATACAATTTTCGATCGACTTGGCCGAACTCTCCGCCTCAAGTAACCTGTGCGCCAATTTCCCAGGTCGCCGCCATGATTTTCCTCATCGCCTACATCAGCAGCGTCGTGCTGATCAACTTCGCTTTCTCCACCGCGCCACACCTGGACATCATCTGGTCGGCCTGGGGCGGATTGGTGTTTGTGTTGCGCGACATGGTGCAAACCCGTTTCGGCCACGGTGCCATCGTGGCGATGCTGGTGGCGCTGGTGTTGTCCTACGTCACCTCGGATCCTTCCATCGCCCTGGCCAGCGCCACGGCGTTTGCGATCTCCGAATGCATCGACTGGCTGGTGTTCAGCATCACCAAACGGCCGCTGCGCGACCGCCTGTGGATCAGTTCGGCGCTGAGCATTCCGCTCGATACCTTCATCTTTTTCGGCATGATCGACCTGATGACGCCACCGGTGATCATCACTGCACTGGTCTCGAAGTTCGCTGGCGTCACTGCCGTCTGGCTGATCATGGCCTGGCGCGAGCGCAAACAGGCTGTCGCCAGCTGAGCCAAATCCTGCGGTTCATGTAAAATGCCGCGCTTTCTCCCCATGGAAAGCGCGTCTGGCGTTGCTTTCCTCGATGATCCGCTTCTTTGAGGACCTGAGATGACCCGTATCGGAACTCCATTGTCGCCGACCGCGACCCGCGTATTGCTGTGTGGCTGTGGTGAGTTGGGCAAGGAAGTGGTAATCGAGCTGCAACGCCTGGGCGTTGAAGTGATTGCCGTCGACCGTTACGCCAACGCGCCAGCGATGCAGGTGGCGCATCGCAGCCACGTGATCAACATGCTCGACGGCGCCGCGCTGCGTGCGGTCATCGAAGCCGAGAAGCCGCACTTCATCGTGCCGGAAATCGAAGCCATCGCCACCGCCACGCTGGTCGAGCTGGAAGCCGAAGGCTTCACCGTGATCCCGACCGCCCGCGCCGCGCAATTGACCATGAACCGCGAAGGCATCCGTCGCCTGGCCGCTGAAGAGCTGGACCTGCCGACCTCGCCGTACCACTTTGCCGACACCTTCGAGGACTACAGCAAAGCCGTGCAGGATCTAGGCTTCCCGTGTGTGGTCAAACCGGTCATGAGCTCGTCGGGCAAAGGCCAGAGCCTGCTGCGCAGCGCCGATGACGTGCAGAAAGCCTGGGAGTACGCGCAAGAAGGCGGTCGCGCCGGCAAAGGTCGGGTGATCATCGAAGGCTTCATCGATTTCGACTACGAAATCACCCTGCTGACCGTGCGCCATATTGGCGGTACCACGTTCTGCGCACCGGTCGGTCACCGTCAGGAAAAGGGCGACTATCAGGAATCCTGGCAGCCACAGGCCATGAGCCCGATTGCCTTGGCTGAGTCCGAGCGCGTGGCCAAAGCCGTGACCGAGGCTCTGGGTGGTCGTGGTCTGTTCGGCGTCGAGCTGTTCATCAAAGGCGATCAGGTGTGGTTCAGCGAAGTTTCGCCGCGCCCGCACGACACCGGTCTGGTGACCCTGATTTCCCAGGACCTGTCGCAGTTCGCCCTGCACGCGCGTGCCATTCTCGGTCTGCCGGTGCCGCTGATCCGTCAGTTCGGCCCATCCGCTTCGGCGGTGATTCTGGTGGAAGGGCAGTCGACCCAGACCGCGTTCGCCAACCTTGGTGCGGCGCTGAGCGAGCCGGATACCGCACTGCGGCTGTTCGGCAAGCCTGAAGTCAACGGTCAGCGCCGGATGGGCGTGGCGTTGGCGCGGGATGAGTCGATTGAGGCGGCTCGTGCCAAGGCGACCCGTGCGGCTCAGGCTGTCGTTGTAGAGCTGTAAACCGAGGCGCGGCTATCGCGAGCAAGCTCGCTCCCACAGGTTCGGCGGTGTTCACAAATTTTGTGTACTGCACGGACACTGTGGGAGCGAGCCTGCTCGCGAAGCTTTTGATCTTCTGTCAGGCAACCTGATTCAAATCGTTGCCACGCGTTTCCTTCAGGCACAGCACCGCAATCAAGCTGAGCACCGCTGCCGCCGACACATACCCGCCGACATAACTCAAACCGCCCATCGCCACCAGTTTCTGCGCAAAGAACGGTGCCGCCGAGGCGCCGACGATCCCGCCCAGATTGTAGGCCGCCGATGCGCCGGTATAGCGCACGTGGGTCGGAAACAGTTCCGGCAGCAGCGCGCCCATCGGGGCAAACGTCACGCCCATCAGGAACAGCTCGATGCACAGGAACAGTGCCACGCCCCAGGTCGAGCCCTGTGTCAGCAACGGCTCCATCAGGAACCCGGACAGGACCGCCAGCACACCGCCGACGATCAGCACCGGTTTGCGCCCGTAACGATCGCTGGCCCAGGCGGACAACGGTGTAGCCGCCGCCATGAACAGCACGGCAAAACACAGCAGTCCAAGAAACGTCTCACGGCTGTAGCCGAGGGTGGACACGCCGTAGCTCAGGGAAAACACCGTCGAGATATAAAACAGCGCATAGCACACCACCATCGCTGCCGCGCCGAGCAGGGTGGGCGCCCAGTATTGGCTGAACAGCTCGACCAGCGGCACTTTCACTCGCTCCTGACGGGCAATCGCGTTGGCGAACACCGGCGTTTCGTGAAGCTTGAGGCGTACATACAGACCGACCATCACCAGCACTGCGCTGAGCAGAAACGGAATCCGCCAGCCCCAGCTGCGGAACTGCTCGTCATTGAGGGTCATGGCCAGGGTCAGGAACAACCCATTGGCCGCGAGAAAACCGATCGAAGGCCCCAGTTGCGGGAACATGCCGAACCACGCCCGCTTGCCCTTCGGCGCATTCTCGGTGGCCAGCAACGCCGCGCCGCCCCATTCACCACCCAATCCCAGCCCCTGACCGAAACGCAGCACGCACAGCAGAATCGGGGCCCAGGCGCCGATGCTGTCGTAACCCGGCAGCACCCCGATCAGGGTGGTGCACACGCCCATCAGCAAGAGTGAGGCGACCAGCGTCGATTTGCGCCCGATGCGGTCACCGAAGTGGCCGAACAGCGCCGAACCCAGCGGCCGGGCGAGGAAGGCGATACCAAAGGTGAGAAACGCCGAGAGCATTTGCGCGGTGCCGGACGTCTGTGGAAAGAACACCGGTCCGATCACCAGTGCAGCGGCGGTGGCGTAGACATAGAAGTCGTAAAACTCGATGGCGGTGCCGATGAAGCTCGCCGTTGCCACGCGGGTGGCGGAGTTGGTCGGCTGGGCAGGCGCGGTGGCGCTGTAAGCGGTACTGGTCGTCATGCGGTGATCCCTGACAGTCATGGCTCCGTTGGAGCGAATTATTATGGTCGAGCACCCAGGGATGTGGGATGAGACGCGAGCGCTGTTTCGAGTAGGAACAGTCGTCGGGGTAGTGCGGAAAATGGCCGAAACCGCTTCAGTGCGGGGTAAGCACAGGGCTCGGCAGCGCTTGGGTAAGCGGCTCGATTATAGGAAGGGGGCTAACGATCAAACAAGAGCAAAAGATCGCAGCGGATTGACGTCGATTGATCTTCCTGTGGCGAGGGAGCTTGCTCCCGCTGGGTTGCGAAGCGACCCCAACACATTTACGGCCGCTGCGCGCCCGAGCGGGAGCAAGCTCCCTCGCCAGAAAAGCGCTTAAACCTTGGCAGGCACCGAGCTCGTATGCCAGATCAGCACCTTGCTCACCCGGTTGTCCTCGGTCTCGAGAATCTCCAGTCGGTAGCGGCCGATCTTCAGGCACACCGCGCTGTCCGGAATGGTTTCCAGCGCCTCGGTTACCAGGCCGTTGAGGGTTTTCGGCCCGTCGCTCGGCAAATGCCAGCCCAGGCATTTGTTCAACTCGCGGATCGACGCAGTGCCGTCGATCACCATGCGCCCGTCGGGCTGCGGATGGATGTGCGGGTTGTCGAGGCTGTGCTCGCTTTCGAATTCTCCGACGATTTCTTCGAGAATGTCTTCCAGGGTGACGATGCCCAGCACTTCGCCGTACTCGTCCACCACCATGCCCAAGCGGCGTTGCTGCTTGTGGAAATTCAGCAGTTGCAGTTGCAGCGGCGTGCTTTCCGGGACGAAGTACGGTTCGTAGCTGGCGGCCAGCAGCGCTTCGCGAGTCAGTTGGCCATCGTTGAGCAGATGGCGGATCTGCCGGGTGTTGAGTACCGCTTCGACCTGGTTGATGTCGCTGTGGAACACCGGCAGGCGCGTGCGCTTGTTGTGGCGCAGTTGTTCGACGATCGCTTCGATCGAGTCGTCGAGGTTGATGCCGTCGACATCGCTGCGCGGCACCAGAATGTCGTTGACCGTGATGTTGTCCAGCGCATGGATTCCTGACACCGAGTGGGTGCGAGACGGATGTTCCGGGTCGTCGTTCGGGTCGGCAGGTTCTTCGTCTTCGCTTTGCTGCACCACCTGGGCTTTGCGCGCAAAGGGGCGCAGCAGCAAACCGCTGATGCGGCTCAGCAGCCAGGCCAGCGGATAAAGAATCTTCAGCGGAACGGCCAGCAGGGTATTGCCGAACGACAGCGCTGCATCCGGATAGCGCTGGGCCACGGTGCGCGGAAAGTAGTCGGCAAACACCAGCAACACGGCACCGGCGCCGAGGCAGGCGGCCCACGGGCCGTTTTCTTCGCAAAGGAAGATTGCCAGCAGTGTGGCAATGACCACCGCGAGGGCGCGGCACAGGGTGTTGCACAGGATCAGACTGTCGAGCGGGAAGCTCAGCTTCGCCAGCGGCTTATCGCTGGCGCGCGAGGCGGTGCGTTGCGCGAGCAGGTGCTGCTGCGCGATTTCGACGGCGGTAAACAGCCCCGACCATAAAATCAGCAGGACAAATACCGCGAGCATCGGCCCTATGGGCAAACCGTCCATTTATGCCGCCCGTCAGATGTGCAGGATGTATTCACGAACCAGTTTGCTGCCGAAATACGCCAACATCAGCAGGCAGAAACCGGCGAGGGTCCAGCGAATCGCCTTGTGACCGCGCCAGCCGAGGCGGTTGCGGCCCCACAGCAGCACGCTGAACACGATCCAGGCCAGGCACGCCAGCAGGGTCTTGTGCACCAGATGCTGGGCGAACAGGTTCTCGACGAACAGCCAGCCGGAGATCAGCGACAGCGACAGCAGCGTCCAGCCAGCCCAGAGGAAGCCGAACAACAGGCTTTCCATGGTTTGCAGCGGCGGGAAGTTCTTGATCAGGCCCGACGGGTGCTTGTGCTTGAGCTGGTGATCCTGCACCAGCAGCAACAAGGCCTGGAACACCGCGATGGTGAACATGCCGTAGGCGAGGATCGACAGCAGGATATGAGCGAGGATGCCCGGCTCTTCGTCGATGATCTGTACCGTGCCGGCCGGCGCGAACTGCGCCAGCAGCACCGTCGCCGCGCCGAGCGGGAACAGCAGCACCAGCAGGTTTTCCACCGGGATCCGCGAGCAGGCCAGCAGCGTCAGGGCGATGACGGCCGCGGCGATCAGGCTGGCGGCGCTGAAGAAGTCCAGGCCCAGGCCGATCGGGGTCAGCAGGTGAGTGAGCAGGCTGGCGCTGTGGGCGAGCACGGCGAGGATGCCGAGCGTAACCAGCAGGCGCTTGTTCGCCTTGGCGCCGGAGGCCAGGCGGGTGCCCTGATAAAGGGTCGCAGCGGCATAAAGAAGAGCGGCGGCGAGCGTGGTCAGCAAACTGGGTGACAAGGGGAGCATAAATCCTGTTAGGCAGGCCCGAAAGGCGCTGAGTTTGGCATAGAACCGCCACACCACGAAAGTGCGAGGTGTCCGCCCGACGCAGTCTTCGCTATAATCCGCGACCTGCCCACGCCGCAGGCTCGCCGAGCACATGTTGAATCCGGTCTGGGCCGCCATTATCCCGGTCTACACAGGGCCTGAAAGGATCGCGCAATGTTTGAAAACTTAACCGACCGTCTCTCGCAGACGCTGCGCCATGTCACCGGCAAGGCGAAGCTGACTGAAGACAATATCAAAGACACCCTGCGCGAAGTGCGCATGGCGTTGCTCGAAGCCGACGTCGCCCTGCCGGTGGTCAAGGACTTCGTCAATTCGGTCAAGGAGCGCGCTGTCGGCACCGAGGTGTCGCGCAGCCTGACGCCGGGCCAGGCATTCGTGAAGATCGTCCAGGCCGAACTCGAAAGCCTGATGGGCGCGGCCAACGAAGACTTGAACCTGAGCGCTGTGCCGCCCGCCGTCATTCTGATGGCCGGTCTGCAGGGTGCCGGTAAAACCACCACCGCCGGCAAGCTCGCGCGCTTCCTTAAAGAGCGCAAGAAGAAGTCGGTGATGGTCGTATCGGCGGACATCTACCGCCCGGCGGCTATCAAGCAGCTGGAAACCCTGGCCAACGACATCGGCGTGACGTTCTTCCCGTCCGATCTGAGCCAGAAGCCGGTCGACATCGCCAACGCGGCTATTAAAGAAGCAAAACTCAAATTCATCGATGTGGTCATCGTCGACACCGCCGGTCGTCTGCACATCGATGAAGAGATGATGGGCGAGATCAAGGCGCTGCACGCCGCGATCAAGCCGGTCGAAACCCTGTTCGTGGTCGACGCCATGACCGGTCAGGACGCCGCCAACACGGCCAAGGCCTTCGGTGATGCGCTGCCACTGACCGGTGTGATCCTGACCAAGGTCGACGGCGATGCCCGAGGCGGTGCGGCGCTGTCGGTACGCGCGATCACCGGCAAGCCGATCAAGTTCATTGGTATGGGCGAGAAGAGCGAAGCACTCGATCCGTTCCACCCTGAGCGTATCGCTTCGCGGATCCTCGGCATGGGTGACGTGCTCAGCCTGATCGAACAGGCTGAAGCGACCCTCGACAAGGACAAGGCCGACAAGCTGGCCAAGAAGCTGAAGAAGGGCAAGGGCTTCGACCTCGAAGACTTCCGCGATCAGCTGCAACAAATGAAGAATATGGGCGGCCTCGGCGGGCTCATGGACAAACTGCCGAGCATCGGCGGCGTCAACCTGTCGCAGATGGGCAATGCCCAGAACGCGGCAGAGAAACAGTTCAAGCAGATGGAAGCCATCATCAACTCCATGACCCCGGCCGAGCGCCGCGACCCTGAGCTGATCAGCGGTTCGCGCAAACGCCGGATCGCCATGGGTTCCGGCACCCAGGTGCAGGACATCGGTCGCTTGATCAAGCAGCACAAGCAGATGCAGAAGATGATGAAGAAATTCACCGCCAAGGGCGGTATGGCGAAAATGATGCGCGGCATGGGCGGTATGTTGCCCGGCGGCGGCATGCCAAAAATGTAAAGATCTCGCCGGTCGTCGCACCGGCGCAGACCCTGCAAGGACGCAGGATCAACAGCAAACCCGCACTCGGCGGGAGCTGACCGGCCGTTTTCATCAACGGCTCTATATGCAAATCCGCACGGCATGCCATAGGCGCCGGAAAAAGTCATTTGCAAAAGTCCGGATATTCCTTAGAATATGCGGCCTTTCGGGCACCCATGCCCGCTGTGCATTTAGATTTGCAGCACCGACTACAGGAACGATGTTCACATGCTAACAATCCGTCTTGCCCTTGGCGGCTCCAAAAAGCGCCCGTTTTACCACCTGACCGTAACCGACTCGCGTAACCCGCGTGACGGCTCCCACAAAGAACAGGTTGGCTTCTTCAACCCTGTTGCCCGTGGTCAGGAAATCCGTCTGTCCGTGAACCAAGAGCGCGTAGCCTACTGGCTGAGCGTTGGTGCACAGCCTTCTGAGCGTGTTGCTCAGTTGCTGAAGGAATCTGCCAAGGCTGCAGCCTGAGCAGTATGAGCGCGACGCCAGAAAAAGCTGATGACCTGATCGTTGTCGGCAAGATTTTTTCGGTTCACGGCGTTCGCGGCGAGGTGAAGGTCTTTTCCTTTACCGATCCGATTGAAAACCTGTTGGACTACCGCCACTGGACGCTTCGGCGCGAAGGCGTGGTGAAACAGGTCGAGCTGGTCAGCGGCCGGTCCACTCAAAAGGATCTGGTTGCCAAGCTCAAAGGCCTCGACGATCGCGATGAAGCCCGTCTTCTGAGCGGTTACGAGATTTGCATCTCGCGAAGCCTTTTGCCCAACCTGACAGGCAACGAGTACTACTGGTACCAGTTGCAGGGTCTGAGCGTCATCAACCAGGACGAGCAATTGTTCGGCAAGGTTGATCACCTGTTGGAGACCGGCGCGAACGATGTATTGGTGGTCAAGCCCTGCGCGGGCAGCCTGGATGATCGTGAGCGGTTGTTGCCCTACACGGAGCAATGCGTGCTGACAATCGATCTGGATGCAGGCGTGATGAGGGTGGAATGGGACGCGGACTTCTAAGCAATGGCCAGCCTGCGCGTAGACGTCATAACGTTGTTCCCCGAGATGTTCTCGGCCATCAGTGAGTACGGCATTACCAGTCGTGCGGTCAAACAGGGGCTGTTGCAGCTGACCTGTTGGAATCCGCGGGATTACACGACGGATCGGCATCACACTGTGGACGATCGCCCGTTTGGCGGTGGTCCGGGCATGGTGATGAAGATCAAGCCCCTGGAAGATGCTCTGGTTCAGGCCAAGGCAGCAGCCGGGGAGGCGGCGAAGGTGATTTACCTGTCCCCCCAAGGCCGTCAACTGACTCAGTCGGCGGTACGCGAGTTGGCAAAATCGGATGCATTGATCCTGATTGCCGGCCGCTATGAAGGCATTGACGAGCGCTTTATTGAGGCTCATGTCGATGAAGAGTGGTCGATTGGTGACTATGTATTGTCTGGCGGCGAGCTGCCGGCCATGGTCATGATCGATGCGGTTACACGACTGCTGCCCGGAGCTTTAGGGCATGCGGATTCCGCTGAGGAAGATTCCTTTACGGATGGTCTGCTGGATTGCCCGCACTACACCCGACCTGAGGTGTATGCGGATCAGCGTGTTCCCGACGTGTTGCTAAGTGGCAATCACGCGCATATCCGGCGTTGGCGTTTACAGCAGTCCCTTGGTCGGACCTATGAACGACGCGCCGATCTTCTGGAAAGCCGCTCGCTTTCTGGAGAAGAGAAGAAGCTGCTCGAGGAATACATCCGCGAGCGGGACGATAGTTAACAACGTATCGATGGTAGATCAGTTGATTTACCTTAGGAGCACAGCATGACCAACAAAATCATCCTTGCACTCGAAGCAGAGCAGATGACCAAAGAAATCCCTACCTTTGCCCCAGGCGACACCATTGTCGTTCAGGTGAAAGTGAAGGAAGGCGATCGTTCCCGTCTGCAAGCGTTCGAAGGCGTTGTCATCGCCAAGCGTAACCGCGGCGTGAACAGTGCGTTCACCGTTCGTAAAATCTCCAACGGTGTTGGCGTAGAACGTACTTTCCAGACCTACTCCCCGCAGATCGACAGCATGGCTGTCAAACGTCGCGGTGACGTACGTAAAGCCAAGCTGTACTACCTGCGCGACCTGTCGGGTAAAGCAGCTCGCATCAAGGAAAAACTGGCTTAAGTCCAGCTTCCGATGCAGAAAAAAGCAGCCTACGGGCTGCTTTTTTGTTGCCTGTAATTTATCCACAGCATTTTTGTTTCAGGCCAGAACCATGACCACCCGCGATCAGGAAATCCAGCGCCGCACCGAACTCTCGGTAACGCGCGTGACCAAAGCCGTCTTCCCGCCGACCACCAACCATCACAACACCCTGTTCGGCGGCACCGCGCTGGCGTGGATGGACGAAGTGTCGTTCATCACCGCCACACGCTTCTGCCGTCTGCCTTTGGTGACTGTGTCCACCGACCGGATTGACTTCAATCATGCGATCCCGGCTGGTTCGATCGTCGAGCTGGTAGGGCGGGTGATCAAAGTCGGCAACACCAGTCTCAAGGTTGAAGTGGAAGTGTTTGTCGAGAGCATGAGCTGCGATGGTCGCGAGAAGGCCATTCATGGGCAGTTCAGCTTTGTCGCTATTGATGATGACAAGCGGCCGGTGCCGGTGCTGCCTGGGTTTGCAGCCTGATCCGGAACCGAGTCGCGGCATTCGTGAGCACGCTCGCTCCCACAGGTTCTGTGTTGGACACAATTTCCGATCACAGTGGGAGCGAGCCTGCTCGCGAAGCGTCAGATCAGACGCCGCTGGCCTCCGGCTGAATCAGCGCCAACAAAGTCCACCCGGATCCCGGTTTCACAGCAGTCTCCGGCGTCACCACGTGCACCCACCCGCTGTCATCGCGCATGAACAGCAGCGTCGCCCGATTGCCATGCAATGCCTGGTAATCCTCCCAACCGAACCCGTCCGTCAGCGTCGTGCTGTAGACCTCGGCGCCGTTGCTGATCAGGCTGGCCAGCTTGGCATAGGTCAGCGCCTCGCTGCCCAGCTGATTACCGCGATGCTCCAGACTCGCGCGATGCTTGTCAGTGCGACGAGTTTCCTGACCGCTGGCCAGACCGAACAAACGCTGGTGACCAAAGTCGTGGCGAAAGCGCATTGCCGCCAAAGTATTCAATTCGCCCGAGGGCGATAGCGCCAATAGATGCCCCAGCCCCACCAGATCCAGATGCGCATCGGCATGCTGCGATGCCGGGTTGCCAAAGTACGTTGGCAACCCCTCCATACGCGCCGCACGAATATTCTCCCAGCTCGAATCGGTCAACAGTACGCGGCTGCCCAGTTGCTGCAATGACTTGCCCAGCAACCGCGCTGGGCCGTTGGCGCCGACGATCAGGAAGCCGCTCGGTGCCGGTTCAGCGACGTTCAGCAAGCGTGCCAGTGGCCGAGCGGTTGCACTTTGCAGCACCACGGTGCCGATGATCACCGCGAAAGTCAGCGGCACCAGCAGCAGCGCACCTTCGTGCCCGGCTTGATCCAGACGAATCGCGAAAATCGCCGACACCGCTGCCGCCACGATCCCGCGCGGGGCGATCCAGCACAGCAAGGCGCGTTCACGCCAGCTCAGGCTGGAGCCAGCAGTGCTCAACAGCACGTTCAGCGGACGCGCGATCAGTTGAATCACCAGCAGCAGAATCAGCACCAACGGCCCGAGGCTGATCAGTGCATGCAGATCCAGCCGCGCCGCCAGCAGAATGAACAGTCCGGAAATCAGCAAAACGCTCAGGTTTTCCTTGAAGTGCAGGATGTGCCGCACATCCACGCCCTTCATGTTCGCCAGCCACATGCCCATCAGCGTCACCGCCAACAGACCGGACTCATGCATCACCTGGTTGGCAGCAATGAAAATCCCCAACACCGCCGCCAGCGAGGCGAGGTTGTGCAGGTATTCCGGCAGCCATTGGCGACGGATGATGGTGCCGAGCACCCAGCCGCCGACCACCCCGAATACGCTGCCGCAGGCAATCACGCCGCCGAAGGTCAGCAGGCTCTGTTCGAGGCCGTTACCCTCGGAGCGGGCGATGATGAAGCTGTAGACCACCACCGCAAGCAGGGCGCCGATCGGGTCGATGACGATGCCTTCCCAGCGCAGGATGTTGGCGATCGAGGCTTTCGGTCGCACCACCCGCAGCATCGGCACGATCACCGTCGGCCCGGTCACCAGCGTCAGGCTGCCGAACAGAATTGCCAGCAACCAGTCGAAGCCGAGCAGGAAGTGGGTCGCGACGGCAATCACCACCCAGGTCGTGAGTGCGCCGATTGTCACCAGCCGATGCACGACGCTGCCGATCTCGCGCCATTCCGACAGGTGCAGGGTCAGACTGCCCTCAAACAGGATCAACGCGACCGCCAGCGACACCAGCGGCATCAGCAACGGGCCGAACATTTCCTGCGGGTCGAGCCAGCCCAGCACCGGCCCGGCGAGAATCCCGGTCAGCAACAGAAACAGAATCGCCGGCAGCTTCAGGCGCCACGCCAGCCACTGGCAACCCAGCGCCGCGGCGCCGATCCCGCCAAATGCCAAGAGAATTTGCTGCTCGTTCATTGATGCTCCCTGTTCCTTGAATTAGCGGGCTATGAAAGACTAGCGGCCATTCCTACAGTTCACTCTACATTTGCGCACGGCCCCGGAGGTTGTGTGTCTTGAGCGCCCATGCCTGCCATCGACCATCCGCTGATTGACCAATTCCTCGACGCCCTGTGGCTGGAAAAAGGCCTGTCCGACAACACCCGCGGCGCCTACCGCAGCGATCTGGCGCTGTTCAACGGCTGGCTGCAGGAGAAAAACCTCGAGCTGATCAATGCTGGTCGTGAGTTGATCCTCGATCACCTGTCCTGGCGCCTGGAGCAGAACTACAAGCCGCGTTCCACCGCCAGATTTCTTTCCGGTGTGCGTGGTTTTTATCGCTATCTGCTGCGAGAAAAGCTGATTACGGTCGATCCGACCTTGCGCGTCGACATGCCGCAGCTGGGTCGGCCTTTACCCAAATCATTGTCGGAAGCCGACGTCGAGGCGCTGCTCAAGGCGCCGGATCTGAGCGAAGCCATCGGCCAGCGTGATCGCGCCATGCTTGAGGTGCTGTACGCCTGTGGTCTGCGGGTGACCGAACTGGTCAGTCTGACGCTGGAGCAGGTCAACCTGCGTCAGGGCGTGTTGCGGGTGATGGGCAAGGGCAGCAAGGAGCGCCTGGTGCCGATGGGCGAGGAGGCGATTGTCTGGGTCGAACGCTACCTGCGCGATGGCCGAAGCGAGCTGCTGGGCGGGCGCCCCAGCGATGTGCTGTTCCCCAGCCAGCGCGGCGAACAGATGACGCGCCAGACCTTCTGGCACCGGATCAAGCATTGGGCCAAGGTCGCCGGGATCGGCAAATCGCTGTCACCGCACACCTTGCGTCACGCCTTCGCCACGCACCTGCTCAACCACGGCGCCGACCTGCGGGTGGTGCAGATGTTGCTCGGGCACAGTGATTTGTCGACGACGCAGATTTACACCCATGTCGCCCGCGCCCGTCTGCAAGACCTGCATGCCAAACACCACCCAAGAGGCTGATTGCCCCCCCCTGTAGGAGCTGCCGAAGGCTGCGATCCTTTGATCTTGCTTGTGATTCCAAAAGCAAAGTCAAAAGATCGCAGCCTTCGGCAGCTCCTACATGTCTTGTGTCAGGCGCATTCGGCCATGCGAGCCTTATGTGGTAGGCTTTGCCGGTTTGCACGATGGACGGTTATGACCCGGTGTTCCGGCACGGGCGTTCTGACCGTTTCATTTGTCCGCCTTCAGGAGTTCTCATGCGTCTGACCCAGATTTTCGCCGCCGCAGCCATTGCGTTGGTCAGCACCTTTGCCGTCGCCGATGACGCGGCCGACAAAGCCATTCGTCAAAGCCTGGAAAAACTCGAACTCGAGGTTCCGGTAGAAAGCATCAGTGCCAGCCCGTTGCCGGGCATGTATGAAGTCAAACTCAAGGGCAGCCGCGTGCTGTACGCCAGCGCTGACGGCCAGTACATCGTTCAGGGCTACCTGTTCCAGCTCAAGGACGGCAAACCGGTCAACCTGACCGAGAAGACCGAGCGTCTGGGCATCTCCAAACTGATCAACGCCATTCCGGTGGCCGAAACCGTGGTGTATCCGGCGGTGGGCGAGACCAAATCGCACATCACCGTGTTCACCGACACCACCTGCCCGTACTGCCACAAACTGCACGCCGAAGTGCCCGAGCTGAACAAGCGCGGTATCGAAGTGCGTTACGTGGCGTTCCCGCGTCAGGGCCTCGGCTCACCGGGTGACGAGCAACTGCAGGCCGTGTGGTGCTCGACCGACAAGAAAGCCGCCATGGACAAAATGGTCGATGGCAAGGAAATCAAGGCCGCCAAGTGCGCGAACCCGGTTTCCAAACAGTTCGCTTTGGGTCAGTCGATCGGCGTGAACGGCACACCGGCCATCGTTTTGGCCGACGGACAAGTCATTCCGGGCTACCAGCCGGCGCCACAAGTCGCCAAACTGGCGCTGGGCGCCAAGTAATTCGCATCGTCACGGTCCGCCGTTGACGATCATGGTCCGGCAGCAGCATCGCCGGGCCATTAATAGAGAGCCGCGAACACGCGGTTGTTTTCCGGCCGACCTTGCGTCGGCCGTTTCATGGGGAGTTCACAGTGAATCCGGTCAAAGTAGGCATCTGTGGGTTAGGGACCGTCGGTGGCGGTACCTTCAACGTACTTCAGCGCAACGCCGAGGAAATTGCTCGTCGTGCCGGGCGTGGGATCGAAGTGGCACAAATTGCCATGCGCACGCCAAAGCCTCAGTTCCAGACGACCGGTATTGCGATTACCAACGATGTCTTCGAAGTGGCCACGAACCCTGAGATCGACATCGTCATAGAGCTGATGGGCGGCTACACCGTTGCCCGCGAGCTGGTACTCAAGGCCATCGAGAATGGCAAGCATGTGGTCACCGCGAACAAGGCACTGATCGCCGTTCACGGTAATGAGATTTTCGCCAAGGCACGCGAGAAAGGCGTGATCGTGGCGTTCGAAGCGGCCGTGGCCGGTGGCATTCCGGTGATCAAGGCGATCCGTGAAGGCCTGTCTGCCAACCGCATCAATTGGGTGGCCGGGATCATCAACGGTACCGGTAACTTCATCCTCACCGAAATGCGCGAGAAGGGTCGCACCTTCGAAGACGTGCTGGCCGAAGCGCAAGCGCTGGGCTACGCCGAAGCCGATCCGACCTTCGACGTCGAAGGCATCGACGCCGCGCACAAACTGACGATTCTGGCTTCCATCGCGTTCGGCATTCCGCTGCAATTCGACAAGGCCTACACCGAAGGCATCACCAAGCTGACCACCGCTGACGTGAACTACGCCGAAGCGCTGGGCTACCGCATCAAGCACCTCGGTGTAGCGCGCAGCACCGCTGCCGGTATCGAGCTGCGCGTACACCCGACGCTGATCCCAGCGGATCGTCTGATCGCCAACGTCAACGGCGTGATGAACGCCGTGATGGTCAACGGTGACGCTGCCGGCTCGACCCTGTTCTACGGCGCTGGCGCCGGCATGGAGCCGACCGCTTCGTCGGTGATCGCCGACCTCGTGGACGTGGTTCGCGCGATGACCTCCGATCCGGAAAACCGCGTACCGCACCTGGCCTTCCAGCCGGACTCGCTGTCGGCCCATCCGATCCTGCCGATCGAGGCCTGCGAAAGTGCCTACTACCTGCGCATTCAGGCCAAGGACCATCCGGGCGTTCTGGCTCAGGTGGCAAGCATCCTTTCGGAGCGCGGTATCAACATCGAGTCGATCATGCAGAAGGAAGTCGAAGAGCATGACGGTCTGGTACCGATGATCCTGCTGACCCACCGCGTGGTCGAGCAGCGTATCAACGATGCGATCGCTGCCCTCGAAGCCCTGGCCGGCGTGAATGGTCCGGTTGTGCGGATCCGCGTCGAGCACCTGAACTAAGTCGTTGTCCTGCAATGGCCCCGTGAAAGGGGCCACTGTTGTGCACACTCTCCATTGGAGTCAGTCATGCGTTACATCAGTACCCGCGGCCAGGCACCGGCCCTGAATTTCGAAGACGTCCTGCTGGCCGGTCTGGCCACCGACGGCGGTCTGTACGTCCCGGAAAACCTGCCACGTTTCACCCAGGAAGAAATCGCTTCCTGGGCCGGTCTGCCGTACCACGAGCTGGCTTTCCGCGTGATGCGCCCGTTCGTGACCGGCAGCATCCCGGACGCCGATTTCAAGAAGATCCTCGAAGAAACCTACGGTGTGTTCTCGCACAACGCCGTGGCGCCGCTGCGTCAGCTCAACGGCAACGAATGGGTGCTCGAGCTGTTCCACGGCCCGACCCTGGCGTTCAAGGACTTCGCCCTGCAACTGCTCGGTCGTCTGCTCGATTACGTGCTGGAAAAGCGCGGCGAGCGCGTGGTGATCGTCGGCGCCACCTCCGGTGATACCGGTTCGGCCGCCATTGAAGGCTGCAAGCACTGCGAAAACGTCGACATCTTCATCCTGCACCCGCACAACCGCGTGTCCGAAGTGCAGCGTCGGCAGATGACGACGATTGTCGGCGAGAACATCCACAACATCGCCATCGAAGGCAACTTCGATGACTGCCAGGAAATGGTCAAGAACAGCTTCGCTGACCAGAGCTTCCTCAAGGGCACGCGCCTGGTAGCGGTGAACTCGATCAACTGGGCGCGGATCATGGCCCAGATCGTCTACTACTTCCACGCCGCTCTGCAGTTGGGCGGCCCGGCGCGTTCGGTGGCATTCTCGGTGCCGACCGGCAATTTCGGCGACATTTTCGCCGGGTACCTGGCGCGCAACATGGGTCTGCCGATCAACCAGTTGATCGTCGCCACCAACCGCAACGACATCCTGCACCGCTTCATGAGCGGCAATCAGTACGTCAAGGAAACCCTGCACGCCACGCTGTCGCCGTCGATGGACATCATGGTCTCGTCGAACTTCGAACGCCTGCTGTTCGACCTGCACGGTCGCAACGGCGCGGCCATCGCCGGGCTGATGGATTCGTTCAAGCAGGGCGGTGGCTTCAGCGTCGAGCAAGAACGCTGGACCGAAGCCCGCAAACTGTTCGACTCGCTGGCCGTGGATGACGCGCAAACCTGCGAAACCATCGCCGAAGTCTACGCGCAATGCGGCGAAGTGCTGGACCCGCACACCGCCATCGGCGTCAGGGCCGCCCGCGAATGCCGTCGCAGCCTGGACATCCCGATGGTGATTCTGGGCACTGCACATCCGGTGAAATTCCCGGATGCCGTGGAGAAAGCCGGTGTAGGAAAAGCTCTCGAACTGCCTGCACATCTTTCTGATTTGTTTGAGCGAAACGAGCGTTGCACCGTTCTGCCGAACGAACTGAAAGCCGTACAGGCCTTTGTCAGCCAGCATGGCAACCGCGGCAAGCCGTTGTAAGCCGAAAAAGCTGTCACATTTTGAAGCCCGTCTCCTGACGGGCTTTTTTGTTTCTGCTGCCACACTGCTCGGGTTTTCGCCCATGAAGGACGGGTGAGTCGATCACGAAGGAAGTGGCAATGCTGTTTGAAAGAGGATGGAAACACACCCTGAAGCAGGTTCTGCTGTTGTGCCTGTTGTACGGCTGGCGCGTGAGCGCGGCGGCGCATCTGGCGCATGAGGAAGACAAGTTGAACATCGGCACCGTGGTGCTGGATGAGGAAGAGCGGCAATGGATTCGCGATAATCCGACGGTGATCGTGGCGGCGGAGCAGTACCCGTTGTACCTGTTTCTGGACGAGCACGGTCATTGGAGCGGCCTCAACAGCGATGTGCTCAAGCGCATCAGCGCCATGACCGGCTTGCAGTTCATCTACCGGGAATCCTTTTCCACCGCGCAAATGCTCGAGCGCCTGGAAACCGGTGCTGCGGACATCAGCACAACCCTGGCGATGAATGATGAACGCCGATTGAGCCTGGATTTCAGTCATGCCTTTGGCGGTGCCGGCTGGGTATTTGTCGGCCGCGCCGGCGAGCCGCAGGTGCAGTCACTGGAGCAGTTGGCCAAACGGGTGCTGGTATTGCCGGGTCGGCATGCGCTGGAGGGGGTGATCCGGCGCGATTATCCGTCCATCGAGTTACGTTCGGTGAAAACCTATGCCGAGGCGCGGGCGCTGGTCGAAAGCGGTGAGGCCTATGCCACCATCGAAAATGAAATCGGTGCGCAACTCTATCCCTCCGGCCTGCTGAAGGTCGGCGAATTGCTGGAGGGGAAATGGGAGGCCGATCTTCTGGCCGTGCGCAAGGGTCAGCCGCAATTGCTGAGCATCCTGAACAAGGCGCTTGAAGCGTTCCCGGCTTCCGAACTCCGGGCCATTCGCCTGAACTGGCTGGGCGGCATCGGGCCGAAACCTGCCGCCGCCGGTTGGCAGCACTGGCTCCGCTCGAGCTGTTGGGGGGTGGTTTTGGTGGGGGGCTTTTGCGTGATGTCGCTGTTATGGAATCGGCGAATGGCGGCCGTGATCAAGCGGCATCGAGACGTGCAAAGCGTGCTCGACGATCAGTTGGTCTTCCAGCGTGCATTGATTGATGCCATGCCCGATCCGGTGTTCGTCCGTGACCTGGAAGGGCGCCTGATCCTGTGCAACAAGAGTTACGAAGAGGCATTGTCGCTCCGCTTTGAGCAGGTGCAGGGATGCCGTTTGATCGAGGTCGATGCGCTACCGCGAGCCACTGCCGCCACGCTGCATGATGAGTTCATGATTCAGTTGAGAACGCGCAGGACCCGCTTCAGCAAGCGCCGTTTGCAATTCAACGATGGCAATCGGGAAATCTATCAGTGGACCGTCCCGTTCTACAGCGCCAAAGGGGAATTGCGCGGCCTGCTCGGGGGCTGGACAGATATCACCCAGCGTGAGGCTGAGGCGGGATAAGGTCCGCATTGATATTGGGAAATTTCCTATGTCACGCGCCTCTTTTTCCGATGGGGGACTGAAGGAGGCTCGCCTAAAGTGGGCAACCACTGCGGCGAGTCCGCGATTGCCGTTTCCGAGGTCGCCCATGCGCTCGCTCAAAGTCCTGATTCTCGAACCTGACCCTTATCGAATGATGGCGTTGCACCAGATGCTCAACGCGTTCGGTATCTATGACGTACTCACGGCGTCATCGCTGGCCTCGGCACGCTGCTCGCTGGAGCGTCGTACCCGGGTCGACATCGCGATCTGCGATCCGCAGCTGAAAGGCGGGGAAGGCCTGGCGCTGATCCGGCATCTGGCGGCCGAGCGGGAGGCCAGTGCTGTCATTCTGTTGGGGCGAGTAGCACCGGGCCTGCTGAGCGATCTCGACAGCCTGCTGCAAACACAGGCGTTGATGCTGCTGGGGCGCCTGCAAACGCCGGTTTCGGCGGTGCTGATGCGCGGGCTGCTGGACCGCTACCTGCAAACGGCAGCCCAGCCGGCCGGTGCCTGAACCGACGGTTATGTTTCTGTCATCTTCACCGTGCATGCTCTGACAGACCGCTAACTGCTTCGTGAGCAGCGCGGCATTCAGAACTTTCTTCTCGGGCTGGTGGTCACTTAATGTGAACACGCCCCAGGCACAATGTTTTCGGACTATTGAGTGGAGATCGAGATGGAAAGTATCAGTCTATTGCTCGGTGAGGCTCTGAGCCCGTATCAGGTGACGTTGACTCCGTGTGGCGCCCATGGCGAATGCCTGGTGACGCTGAAGAACAGCAACGGCGCCCTCGTGGTGGAGCGCGAATTCAATCAGGCGCAGTTGACCGACAAACGCCTGCTGACCGATGTGGTCGACGGGTTGCACCGCGACGTCCTGATCGCCGAAGGGCGGCTGGAGCCCTGTGTCATCGCGGCTTTGCGCAATGCGGCGCTGGATAAGCGTGCGGCACTGTAAAGATGAAATATTTTTTGTGGGAACCTTCCTGCATTCCCGGCAGTCAGACCCCGTAACAGCAGGATCAAGCATTGTGCTCCGGTGCTTGTCGCTTGCTGCTACGGGTCTTTATGTAGACCGCGTTTAACCCCGAGTCGTTTCCCCACTTCTCGGGGTTTCTTTTTGCCCGCAGGTTTTTATTGCGCGGCCTGTTGTTCGAAAAAGATTCGTGCCTGTTGCAGGTAATCCGTGCGCATTTCGGGGTCAAGCCAGTCGGCATACGACTGGTTCAGTTGCTCATGGGGCAGGGTACGCAGCAGTTGGTTGATCTCACTGATCGCCTGACGGCCCTGAGGCGTATCGGAACACCCGACATAGCCGGACAGATATTTGCCGGTGCCTCGAATCGGATAGAACACCAGTTGGTCTTCGGCGATTTGCGCCTGATGCGCCTGATAGCGGATCTCCGGCCAGTAACCCAACACCACTTGCAGCCGACCCAGGCGCTGCATCGATAGCAGGCTGCTCAGGGCGTCGTTGCCATAATGCGGCGTCAGCGCACCGTCCGGGGCCTGCTTGAGCAGCGTGTCGAGATACTCGCCGTAACTGCGTTCTGCGACGACGCCGATCTTGATTTCGCCGTTGGCCAGAAATGCCGTCAGATCGACTTCACCGTCGACCAGGTATGGCGCCAGTACCTCGCGATCTTGCTGACGCACCACCAGACCATTACTGACAGCGCGAAACGCCGGAATAGAGAAGGCGATCCATTGCGTGCGTTCCTTGCTCCAGATCAGCGACGGATCGCAAGTGAAGGTCGGCTCGTGCAGCATCTGCATGCCCCGGGCGCGATTGACCCGCATCAGCGTGTGTTCGTATTGCGGCATGCCGGCGATCAGCATCGGCATCAGTTGATCGATCACGCCTTGGCCCTTTTTCGAGCCTTCGAAGATGGTCAGGGGCGGCAAGTCGCGCAGCAACCAGATCAGCGTGGGTTTCGCTTGCGCCCAGGCGGGCAGGGCCAGCAGAAACAGCAGGCCGAACAGCCGCCACGTCCACCAGTGGTGGGCGCGGTTGGCGGCCGATGTCTGGCGATGTTTCAGCTTAAATGGCTCCGTCTGTGCGCAACCGGGCGATCTGCTGTTCGTCGTAGCCAAGATCGTGCAGCACCTGCGCATTGTGTTCACCGAGCTGTGGCCCGACCCATTCGGAAGTGCCCGGCGTCTCGGAGAGTTTCGGCACGATGCCCGGCATCTTGAAAGGCTTGCCGTCCGGCAGTTTCGCCTGCAGGAACATTTCCCGGGCGAGGTACTGCGGGTCGCTGAACATGTCTTCGGCACTGAAGATCCGGCTGGCCGGCACTTCCGCCTGGTTGAGCAGGTCGAGCACGCTTTGCAGCGGCAGCGAATTGACCCAACGGTCGATCACCCCATACAACTCGTCACGGCGAGTGTCGCGCCCGTCGTTGCTCGCCAGCGTCGGGTCGTTGGCCAGATCCTCGCGGCCGATGATCAGCATGAAACGTTTGAAGATCGCGTCGCCATTGGCGCCGATCTGCACATGCTTGCCGTCGGCGCTGGTGTGGATCGATGACGGCGTGATGCCCGGCATGATGTTGCCGGTGCGCTCGCGGATGAAACCGAACACGTCGAACTCCGGCACCATGCTTTCCATCATGGCGAAAATCGCCTCGTACAACGCGACATCGACGACCTGGCCGAGACCGCCGTTGACCTCGCGGTGACGCAGGGCCATCAGCGCACCGATCACGCCCCATAACGCGGCAATCGAATCACCGATGGAAATCCCGGTGCGCACCGGTGGCCGATCCTCGAAACCGGTGATGTAGCGCAAGCCGCCCATGGATTCACCGACCGCGCCGAAGCCCGGTTGATCCTTCATCGGCCCGCTCTGGCCGAACCCCGAGAGGCGCACCATCACCAGTTTCGGGTTCAGGGCATGCAGGGTTTCCCAGCTCAGCCCGAGTTTTTCCAGGACACCGGGGCGAAAGTTCTCGATCAGGATGTCGGCTTCGCCCAGCAGTTTTTTCAGGATCACCAGACCCTCGGGGTGCTTGAGGTTCAGCGTCAGCGACTTCTTGTTGCGCGCCTGAACGAACCACCACAACGAAGTGCCTTCATACAATTTGCGCCATTTGCGCAGCGGATCGCCGCCGTCGGGCGATTCGACCTTGATCACTTCGGCGCCGAACTCGCCGCAAATGCGTGAGGCGAACGGCCCGGCAATCAACGTACCCAATTCAATGACTTTCACACCGCTGAGCGGTTTGTTGGCGAACGGCATACTGAATCCTGTAGGACAAGGCTGAGCAGATACAGCGTTTTAACATAGCCGGCTGTCAGACGCCGCAGCTTGATCGCCATCAATTCGATGATTGCCTACCGCATCGGTTAGACTTGCCGACTTTCCTCGTATCAAGAAGCCCGTTCATGGCCCAGCCGTCTACCACTTACAAATTCGAACTGAACCTCACTGACCTCGACCGTGGTGTCTACGAGAGCGTCAAGCAGACCATCGCCCGTCACCCTTCGGAAACCGAAGAGCGCATGACCGTGCGGCTGCTGGCCTACGCCCTTTGGTACAACGAACTGCTGTCGTTTGGCCGTGGTCTGTCGGATGTGGATGAACCTGCGCTGTGGGAAAAAAGCCTGGACGACCGTGTTCTGCACTGGATTGAAGTCGGCCAGCCGGATGCCGATCGCCTGACCTGGTGCTCGCGTCGCACCGAACGCACCAGCCTGCTGGCCTATGGCAGCCTGCGCGTATGGGAAGGCAAAGTGGTGCCGGTGGCGAAGAACCTGAAAAACGTCAACATCGCCGCGGTGCCGCAAGAGGTGCTGGAAACCCTGGCCAAGGACATGCCGCGTGTCATCAAGTGGGATGTGATGATCAGCGAAGGCACGATCTTCGTCACCGACGACCGTGGTCAGCACGAAGTCCAGCTGGAATGGCTGGCAGGCGAGCGCGGCTGATCCCGCGTCGCCTGCTGATTAATCCCACGTATTCAAGAGAAGTTTCCGTTACCCCATGCGTATTGATCCTCGACCGTTGCCTGCCACGCTGCCGTTTCTCGGTGATCTGCCACCTTTGCTGACCCGTTTGTACGCGGCGCGGGGCGTTCAATCCGAGGCCGAGCTGGATAAAAGTCTGGCGCGGCTGATTCCGTTCCAGCAGCTCAAAGGCATCGAGGCGGCGGTGGATCTGCTGGTGACGGCGCTGGAGCAGCGTCAGCGGATTCTGATCGTCGGTGACTTCGATGCGGACGGGGCGACGGCCAGTACGGTCGGCGTGCTCGGCTTGCGTCTGCTGGGCGCGGCGCATGTCGATTATCTGGTGCCGAACCGCTTCGAATACGGCTATGGCCTGACCCCGGAAATCGTCGAAGTCGCCCTGACCCGTGAGCCGCAGTTGTTGATCACTGTCGACAACGGCATCTCCAGCGTCGAAGGCGTGGCTGCCGCCAGGCGCGCGGGACTCAAGGTGTTGATCACCGACCACCACTTGCCCGGCGATGAATTGCCGCTGGCCGATGCACTGGTTAACCCGAATCAGCCAGGCTGCGAGTTTCCGAGCAAGGCGCTGGCCGGGGTCGGGGTGATTTTCTACGTGCTGATGGCCTTGCGCGCGCGCCTGCGCAGTCTCGGCTGGTATGAGAGCAAGCCACAGCCGAACATCGGTGAGTTGCTCGATCTGGTGGCGCTGGGCAGCGTCGCCGACGTGGTGCCGCTGGACGCCAACAACCGGATTCTGGTGCATCAAGGCCTTGAGCGGATTCGCGCCGGGCGCGCACGGCCGGGGATCAAGGCGATTCTCGAAGTGGCCAAGCGTGATGCGGCGCGCATCACCTCCACCGACCTGGGTTTCATCGTCGGCCCGCGCCTGAATGCGGCGGGGCGCCTGGATGACATGAGCCTCGGGATCGAATGCCTGCTCACTGCCGACGCCAATCTGGCGCGGGAAATGGCCGCGCAACTGGACGGCATGAACCAGGACCGCAAATCCATCGAGCAGGGCATGCAGCGCGAGGCGCTGGCCCAGCTCAAGGATTTGCCGGTGGAATCAATGCCGTTCGGCCTGTGCCTGTTCGATCCCGAGTGGCATCAGGGCGTGATCGGCATTCTCGCCTCGCGGATGAAAGAACGTTATTTCCGCCCGACCATTGCCTTCGCCGATGCTGGCGACGGGCTGCTCAAGGGCTCTGGACGTTCGGTGCAAGGCTTCCACATTCGTGACGCGCTGAGCGTGGTGGCCGCGCAGCATCCGAACCTGATTGCCAAATACGGTGGTCACGCGATGGCGGCGGGCCTGACCTTGCCGCAGGAGAATTTTGCGCTGTTCGCCGAGGCTTTCGATGCCGAAGTGCGTCGGCAACTCCGCGAAGAAGACCTGACCGGGCGGATGCTCTCGGACGGCACGCTCGCCGTCGAGGAATTCCACCTCGAACTGGCCCGCGCCCTGCGTCATGCCGGGCCTTGGGGCCAGCATTTTCCGGAGCCGCTGTTCCATGGTGTGTTCCAGTTGGTCGAGCAGCGCGTGGTCGGCGAGCGCCATCTGAAAGTAGTGCTGAAAAGCGAGTGCGGGTCGGTGAAGCTGGATGGCATTGCGTTCGGCATTGACCGCGATGTGTGGCCGAACCCGACCATTCAGTGGGTCGAGCTGGCTTATAAGCTCGACGTTAACGAGTTTCGGGGCAACGAGTCGGTGCAATTGATGATTGCCCACATCGAACCACGCTGACCCCATTCGCGAGCAGGCTCGCTCCCACAGGCACGGTGTTGTCTTTGTGGGAGCGAGCCTGCTCGCGAAAGCACCCTTTCACACACTGAATCACTCTGAACCCTCCCTCATCCCCGGTTGTCGACTAGGCTCTAAGCACTGCTTGATTGGCCTTGTGACGTCTTGTCGAATTTTTTGCCCGCGGGGGCGGGTGCTGCGCCTTTTTTGTCACTCGTCGACTTTTCAAACAGAACCCTGGAGCCTGCCCACTGATTTGAGAGGTGCCCCATGAGTCTGCTGCTCGAACCCTTTACCCTTCGCCAACTGACCCTGCCCAACCGCATCGCCGTGTCACCGATGTGCCAGTACTCCAGCGTCGACGGTCTGGCCAACGACTGGCATCTGGTGCACCTGGGCAGCCGCGCGGTGGGCGGTGCCGGACTGATTTTCACCGAGGCCACGGCGGTCACCGCCGACGGACGAATCACCGCCGAAGACCTCGGTTTGTGGAACGACGAACAGATCGAACCGCTGCAACGCATCACCCGTTTCATCACGGCACAGGGTGCGGTTGCTGGCATTCAACTGGCCCACGCCGGGCGCAAGGCCAGCACCCATCGGCCCTGGATCGGCAAACATGGCAGCGTCAAACCGGAGGATGGCGGCTGGACCCCGGTCGGGCCATCGCCGATTGCCTTCGACCCGCAGCACACGCAACCGAAACAGCTCGATGAAGCGCAGATCGCCGAAATGATCCAGGCCTTCGTTGCTGCGGCCAAACGCGCGTTGACCGCGGGTTTCAGCGTGGTCGAGGTGCATGCCGCCCATGGTTATCTGCTGCATCAGTTTCTGTCGCCATTGAGCAATCAGCGCCGCGATCAATACGGTGGTTCGTTCGAAAACCGTATTCGGCTGGTCTTGCAAGTCACCGAGGCCGTGCGCGAGGTCTGGCCACAAGAGTTGCCGGTGTTTGTCCGGGTTTCGGCCACCGATTGGGTCGAAGACGGCTGGAACCCGGATGAAACCGTGGAACTGGCGCGCCGCCTCAAGGCACTGGGAGCGGACCTGATCGACGTCTCTTCCGGTGGTACCGCCGCCAACGCCGAGATTCCTGTGGGGCCGGGTTATCAGACGCGCTTCGCCGAACGGGTGCGCAAGGAGTCAGGCATCGCCACCGGCACCGTCGGCATGATTACCGAGCCGGCGCAGGCTGAGCACATTCTGCGCACCTGTCAGGCCGACATCATCTTCCTCGCCCGCGAACTGCTGCGTGACCCTTATTGGCCGCTGCATGCCGACGATGATCTGGGTGGGCGCAAAGCGGTGTGGCCGGCGCAGTATCAGCGCGCAACCCATCGTGACCAGCCGATCCATGAGTCTGACCTGCGCGATTGATTTCAAAACCGCGTAACGTCTATAAAACCCGCCATTGGAACGGCGGGTTTTTTCTTGTCCGCCGTTCTGGAATTTCAGGGAAGACAGCCATGTTGATCGAACGAGAACTGAGCGAACACGACTTGCCGTTGCTGGCGCAGATCGACCGCAGTGAACGGGTTGAGGCGAACTATCGTCTGGAAAACGGTGAGCTGATTCTGTACCCGGTGCATGTCGACATGCGTGGTTGGCCCGAAGGGGAGGCCGAAGAAAACGCATTGGTGCTGGAAAAGTGTTTGCGGCGCGGAGGTTGGCTGTATGGCGCTTTCGACGGGCAGGCGCTGGTCGCGGCGGTGGTTGTGGATAACCGGGTTATACACAACCAGGGGCTGAGCATGCGTCAGCTGAAGTTTTCGCACATCAGCCGTGATTACCGCGGGCAAGGGCTGGGGGCGAAGCTGTTTGCGTTGGCTTGTGAGCAGGGGCGGCGGTTGGGTGCCGAGGCGTTGTATGTTTCAGCGACTGAATCGCGCAACACTGTGGAGTTTTATCAGCGACAGGGTTGCCGGTTGGTTGATCAACCGGATCCGGAGTTATTCGCTCTGGAACCCTGCGACATCCATTTGTATTTGCCGCTGACCTGACGGACGCCATCGCTGGCAAGCCCGCTCCCACAGTGGTCGGTGTCGATCACGAAATGTGTGTACGGCACCGAACTTGTAGGAGCTGGCTTGCCAGCGATGAGGCCCGATCAGACGCTAGACAACCTTCAAGGATACTTGCGCTTGTCCGGCGCCGGCGGGAAGTACTGGTACAACCAGGTCTCGCTCAGCGTGCGGTCATTGGTGCGGATGAACAGGCGCAGTTCCACCGGGTCGACGCTGTCGCTGGTCGGGTACCAGTCGAACAGGATCCGGTAACCCTTGATGTCATCGAGCACCAGCACGCTGAAGTCCTGCACCTTGCCGTTGGAGCAGGTGACCACCGGTTCGATCCCGGTACCCTGTGGCAGGCGATCCAGGCCGCCGCCGGTGAAGTCCACGGCAAAGCGCCGTGCCCAGACCGGCGGATAATGCTCGCCCGGTGCCCAGCCTTCGACGAACCCCCCCATGCCCGAGCGGGTCGCATGCACTCGCGCCAGCGGTGTGCCAACCGGCGGCAGAGCGCTCCAGTAGAGCTTGTAGCCGTAATTCAGCGAGTCACCGGCAGCCACCGGCTTCTTCGGGGTCCAGAACGCGACGATGTTATCGAGGGTTTCGCCGGTGGTCGGAATTTCCAGCAGATCGATCGAGCCTTCGCCCCACGCGGTTGTAGGCTCGACCCACAGGCTCGGGCGCTTGCTGTACCAGTCGACAGTGTCCTGATAGTTGGCGAATTCGTGGTCGGTCTGTACCAGACCGAAGCCTTTCGGATCGGTGTCGGCAAACGCGTTGAACTGCAGGGTCGCCGGGTTGTTCAGCGGACGGCAAATCCACTCGCCATTGCCACGCCACATCGCCAGGCGATCGGAGTCATGGATCTGCGGGTGAATGGTGTCGCACATGCGGCGTTCATGGGTGCCGCAACTGAACATGCTGGTCATCGGCGCAATGCCCAGCTGTTCGATGGCTGTCCGCGCGTTGATGTGGGCGTCGATCTCCATCACCACGCGCTCGGCCTGGCAATCGATGTCGAAGCGATAGGCGCCAGTCGCACTCGGCGAGTCGAGCAGGGCGTAGACCACAAAACGCGTGGCGTTCTGCTCCGGAGTCTCGAACCAGAACTTGGTGAAGTCAGGGAATTCTTCGCGCTTTTTCGCGTAGGTGTCGACGGCCAGGCCACGGGCCGAGAGGCCATATTGGCCAGTGGCATCCACCGCACGGAAGTAGCTGGCGCCGAGGAACGACACCACGTCGTGACGATCCAGCTCCGGCGCCTTGAACAGCTTGAAGCCGGCAAAGCCCAGGTCGCCCTTGAGCTGCTGGGTATCGACCGAGGTGTTCTCGTAATCGAATAATGTCGGGCGGAAATGCACTTCGCGCGCGGTGCGGGTCTTCGGATCGACGCTGTACATGCGCACTGGCTGGCGGAAACCCATGCCGACGTGGAAGAACTGCACGTCCAGCTGACCCTTGTTTTCCTTCCACAGCGAATGTTCGCCGTCGTAGCGGATCGCGTTGAAATTCTGCGGGGTCATGGTCGCCAGGGTCGGCGGCAGCACCTGTTTAGTGTCCTGATAGGCCGAACCGGCCAGTTGCTTGGCCTGACGCTTGAGCGCTTCGAAATCGAAGGCCTGCGCTTCGCCATCAGCGGCGCCACCATTGGCGGCCCAGGCACGGGCGGCCAGCAGGCCGGAAGCCGAGAGACCGGTGTAAGCCGCAATGGCCATCGACGCTTTGAGCAAATTCCTGCGGTGCATAAATACAACCTGTCGTGAGCAATCCCGCGCCTTTCCTGGCACGTGCTGGATCAGAAATTACGGTTCGGACAAGCCTTCGGCCAAACGCAACGGACTATAAACAGATGCCGGCTAGCTTAAACGGTTCGCTCGCCGAGCAAAATTCGTTGATACACGATGACAGCGTGTCAATGAAACAAGACATGTCGGTTAAACGTCCTACGGCACTTACTGATTTACAGGGCATATCTGCTTTTTTCGACTAATTACTCTAAAAACCGCTTTTCAGCGCCGATTAAATTTCTATTCTATGGGCATGGCCGGTACGACCGGCAGGGCACAGGCGCTGCTGTAAGGGGCAGGGCGATGTGGTGATCAAGCAATTCTTCGACGTATCAGAGAAGGACATCGTCCATGGCAAAAATACAAGGCATCGCCGAAATGCTCGGCATCTTTCCCTGCCTGAGCAGCGGACGCAGAAGGCGTCGATTGAGTTCTGAAGAGCTGAAGCTGGTGGAGCGTTATCGCGAGTTGTCGGAGAGTGACCGGATTGCGATGCGCTATCTGGTGGATGCGATGCGCAGTGTTTCGCGGTTTTGAGTGTGTCTAGCCCTGAAACAGGCTTACACCTGTTTCAGGGCTAGACAATTGATGACGGCGCTTCGAGGAGGCCCCGGAATCAAAATTCGATTCCGGGGAACTCGTCTTAGCGACTCACCTTCCACGCATCCCCAGCCGGCGCCTTCCCATGGTCATACGGCTTGCAGATCCACATATAAACCAGCCCCAGTCCAATCACGATCGCCGTGCTCAACACCATCGCATAGTTCACATACCACGCCGCATCCGGTGTGCGAGGCCAGGCCATGTTGATGATTGCGCCGACGCCATACGCCAGCGCGCCGATGTTCACTGGCCAGCCCCACGCGCCGAGGGTGAATTTGCCGCTGGGTTTCCAGCCTTTCATCCGCGCGTACAAAGCGGCCAGCACGATCATCTGGAACGCGAGGTAGATGCCGATGGCGGCGAAGCTGACGATGGTGGCCACGGCGTCTTGCAGGAAGAAGCCGAGGGCGATGATCAGGGCGGGCAGGACACCGGACACGAACAGTGCGGCAACGGGCACCTGGGTTGTAGGAGAAATCTTTTTCAGCAGTCGGCTGCCGATGACCATTTCGTCGCGAGCGTAGGAGTACAGCAGACGACTCGCCGCAGCCTGCAGGCTGATGACGCAGGAGATGAAGGAAATCATCACCACGCCCATCACCACTTTCGAGCCGATCGGGCCGAAGGCGTTATTGAGGATGGTGGTGACCGGGTCTTTGTCAGTGCCGTTGATCACCGCTTGCATGTCCGGCACGGCGAGGATCAACGCCAGGCAGGCGAACATCGCCGCGATGCCGCCAATGTAGATGGTCATGCGCATGGCCACCGGGATTTTTGCGCTCGGGTTCGGGGTTTCTTCGGCGACGTCGCCGCAGGCCTCGAAGCCGTAGTAAAGGAACATCCCCGCCAGCGACGCGGTGAGGAACGCCGGCAGGTACGAGCCGTCAACGCTGATGTCGAAGGTGTTGAACAGCACGCTCAGCGGCTGATGACGTTCGAAAACCAGCAGGTAGACGCCGACGATCACCGCGCCGACCAGCTCGCAGAGGAAGCCGAACATGGCGATCCGCGCCAGCACTTGGGTGCCGCTCAGATTGACGAGCGTGGCGAACAGTGTCAGTACCAGCGCGATGACGATATTGGTGTTGTTGCTCGGCTCAAACCCGAGCATCGCCGCCAGATACGGCCCGGCACCGACAGCCACTGCCGCAATGGTCACGCACAGGGCGATGGAGTAGATCCAGCCGACCATCCATGCCCATTTCTTGCCAACCAGGCGCCGCGCCCATGGATAGACGCCGCCGGAAATCGGGAACTGCGACACCACTTCGCCGAAGATCAGGCACACCAGCAACTGGCCGCAACCGACCAGCAGGTAAGCCCAGAACATCGGTGGTCCGCCGGCGGCGAGGCACAGGCCGAACAGGGTATAAACCCCTACGACCGGTGACAGATAAGTGAAGCCCAGCGCGAAGTTTTCCCACAGGCTCATGCTGCGGTTGAAGTTCGAGGTGTAGCCCAGTTTGCGCAGTTGTTCGGCATCGCTGTCGGCAACGCCGGCCGAGAATTCGGGTGAGGCACTCATGTGTGTTTGCTCCGTGAAATCGGCAGATTTCGGATGGCCGAGGCCGTGGCGGTGCTTTGCGGGCGCCGCCCGGTTCGGTAGTTATTGTTTTGGAATCCTGGTGGTGCGTAATGCCGGTTTCCTTCCTGAAACCGCGGTGACGCCATCGCTGGCAAGCCAGCTCCCACAAGAGCTGCACTGAACCTTGTGGGAGCTGGCTTGCCAGCGATGCTTTTAGTGCTTGAACATCACATGCCGAACCGTGGTGTAGTCCTCCAGCCCGTACATGGACATGTCCTTGCCGTAGCCGGACAGTTTCTGACCGCCGTGGGGCATTTCGCTGACGAGCATGAAGTGCGTGTTGACCCAGGTGCAGCCGTATTGCAACCGAGCAGACAAGCGATGCGCGCGTCCGACGTCCGCCGTCCACACCGAGGAGGCGAGGCCGTAGTCGGAATCGTTGGCCCACTCCAGCGCCTGCGCTTCATCGGTGAACTTGGTCACCGACACCACCGGCCCGAATACTTCACGGCGCACGATTTCGTCATCCTGCTGCGCGTCGGCCAGCACCGTCGGTTCGAAGAAGAAGCCGTTGCCTTCCACAGCCTTGCCGCCGGTGATCAAGCGAATGTGCGGCTGCGCCACGGCACGTTCGACAAAACCAGCGACGCGGTCGCGATGTTGCGCAGTGATCAACGGCCCAAGCTCAGTCGACGGATCTTCCTGCAAGCCATACTTGATGCTGCTGACCGCTGCGCCGAGTTTCTCGACGAACTTGTCATAGATGCCTTGCTGGGCGTAGATCCGGCACGCGGCGGTGCAGTCCTGCCCGGCATTGTAGAAACCGAAGGTGCGAATACCTTCCACTGCAGCATCGATATCGGCGTCGTCGAAGATGATCACCGGCGCCTTGCCGCCCAGTTCCATGTGCATGCGTTTGACGCTGTCGGCGGTGCTGGAAATGATGTTCGAGCCAGTGGCGATGGAGCCAGTCAGCGAGACCATGCGCACTTTAGGATGCGTGACCAACGGGCTGCCGACGGCAGGACCGCGACCGAACACCAGATTGAGTACACCGGCCGGGAAGATTTCCGACGCCAGTTCGGCCAGACGCAACGCGGTCAGCGGGGTTTGTTCCGACGGCTTGAGCACCACGGTATTACCGGCAGCGAGGGCCGGGGCGATTTTCCAGGCGACCATCATCAGCGGGTAGTTCCACGGCGCAATCGAGGCGATCACGCCCACCGGGTCGCGGCGAATCATTGAGGTGTGGCCGGGCAGGTATTCACCACCGGCCGAACCGCTCATGCAACGGCTGGCGCCGGCGAAGAAACGGAACACGTCGGCAATCGCCGGAATCTCGTCATTCAGCGCGGCGCTGTAGGGCTTGCCGCAGTTGTCGGATTCGAGTTTAGCCAGTTCCTCGCCATGGGCTTCGATGGCGTCGGCGAGTTTGAGCAGCAGCAGCGAACGGTCTTTCGGTGTGGTTTGCGACCACTCGGCGAACGCGTTATCGGCGGCGCGCACCGCGGCATCGACCTGGGCCTCGGAGGCTTCATTGATTTCCACCAGTACGCTGCCGAGCGCCGGGTTGAGCACCGGTTGCGCCGGGCCTTCGCCGTTGACCAGGTGGCCGTTGATCAAGAGTCTGGTTTGCATGGTTTTGTCCTCGTTAACACTTTTATTGTTCTGGCCGAATCGAGATCCCTGTGGGAGCGAGCTTGCTCGCGAAAGCGGTGCGCCAGTCGACATCAACGTTGGATGTCATGGCCTCTTCGCGAGCAAGCTCGCTCCCACAGGGGGAAAGTGGTATCTGTCATGAATCATTTGCCGCCGCTACCGGCGACACTCTCGCCACCCCGGGTCAGGTAATACGCGCCAAGGATCGGCAGCATGGTCACCATCATCACCAGCATCGCGACGACGTTGGTCACCGGCACATCCCGAGGACGGCTGAGTTGATTGAGCAACCACAGCGGCAACGTGCGCTCATGCCCGGCGGTAAACGTGGTGACGATGATTTCATCGAACGACAGCGCAAACGCGAGCATGCCGCCGGCCAGCAGCGCCGAGCCAAGGTTCGGCAGGATGATGTAGCGAAAGGTCTGCCAGCCGGCGGCACCGAGGTCCATCGAGGCCTCGATCAGACTGTGCGAGGTGCGGCGCAGGCGGGCGATGACGTTGTTGTAGACGATCACCACGCAGAACGTCGCGTGACCAACGATGATGGTGAACATCCCCGGCTCGATCCCCAGCGTCTTGAACGTCGCCAGCAGCGCGATCCCGGTGATGATCCCCGGCAACGCAATCGGCAAAATCAGCATCAGCGAAATACCCTGCTTGCCGAAGAAGTCCCGGCGATACAGCGCGGCTGAAGCCAATGTGCCGAGCACCATCGCAATCAGCGTGGCGATAGCGGCAATCTGCAGCGAGAGCTTGATCGCCTCCAGCACGTCCGGGCGCGAAAACGCCACGCTGAACCAGTGCAGGGTGAAACCCTTTGGCGGAAAACTGAACGCCGCTTCCTCGGTGTTGAAGGCGTAAAGGAAGATGATCAGGATCGGGAAGTGCAGAAACACCAACCCGCCCCAGGCTGCGATGCGCAGACCGAGAGAGGCTTTTTCAGAGTGCATCGAAGGCCCCCAGACGTTTAACGATGGACAGGTAAACCGCGATCAACACAATCGGCACCAACGTGAACGCTGCGGCCATCGGCATGTTGCCGATCGCACCTTGCTGCGCGTAGACCATGCTGCCGACGAAGTAACCCGGCGGCCCGACCAATTGCGGCACGATGAAGTCGCCCAGGGTCAGGGAAAAAGTGAAGATCGAGCCGGCCGCAATTCCGGGCACCGACAGCGGCAGAATCACCTGCATGAAGGTCTGGCGCGGCTTGGCGCCGAGGTCGGCAGACGCCTGCAACAGCGACGGCGGCAGACGCTCCAGCGAGGCCTGAATCGGCAGGATCATGAACGGCAACCAGATATAGACAAAGACCATGAAGCGCCCCAGATGCGAGGTCGACAAGGTGCTGCCGCCGACGCCGGGAATCCCCAGAATGAACTGCAGGACCGGCTCCAGTCCCAGATGCTGCACGAACCACTGCGCCACACCGCCCTTGGCCAGCAGCAACGTCCACGCATAGGCCTTGACGATGTAACTGGCCCACATCGGCAGCATCACCGCGATGTAGAAAAACGCCTTGGTCTTGCCCGTGGTGTAGCGCGCCATGTAATAGGCAATCGGGAACGCGACGATGGCGCTGGCGATCGACACGACGATGGCCATGCTCAGCGTGCGCAGGATGATGTCGAAGTTCGACGGCTGGAACAGCGCGGCAAAATTGGCCAGGGTCAGGTCAGGGGTGACCGCCATGGTGAAGTCGTCGAAGGTGTAGAAACCTTGCCACAACAGCACCAGCAGCGAGCCGAGGTAGATCGCGCCAAACCACAGCAACGGTGGTACCAGCAGCAGTGACAGATACAGATTCGGCTTGCGGTAGAGCAGGTTGGAAAACCGCCGCAACGGCGGTGCTTGAGTCATTGCGAGCGTGCTCATCTCACACCCCGCTCGAGACAGTGTCGTGCAGTGGGATCATCGCTTCCCGCGCCCAGCGTGCGTGCAGGCGCTGGCCGGTCTGGTGCTGCGCGCTGCTGTCGATCCACTGATTGTTGGCGTGGCTGATGCTCAGGGTCTGGCCGTTTTCCAGGGTCAGTTCATAGCGCGTGGCGCTGCCCTGATACTGGATGTCATGCAGCACGCCGCTGACTTCGATTTCATGGCTGGCGAGCGGCCCTTCGGCGAAACGCACGTGCTCGGGGCGAATCGAAAACGGCTGCGGATGGCCGCTGAGCTGGCGCGCCAGATCGCCGCGAATCACGTTGGAAGTGCCGACGAATTCGGCGACGAAGGTGGTGGTCGGTTTCATGTACAGATTGCGCGGGGTATCGACCTGTTCGATGCGGCCCTTATTGAACACCGCCACGCGGTCGGACATCGACAATGCTTCGGTCTGATCGTGAGTGACGAAGATGAAAGTAATGCCGAGCTGGCGTTGCAGCTTCTTCAGTTCACTCTGCATCTGCTCGCGCAATTTCAGGTCGAGGGCGCCCAATGGCTCATCAAGCAACAGCACGCGCGGGCGATTGACCAAGGCGCGGGCGAGGGCGACACGCTGGCGCTGACCGCCGGACAACTGCACCGGTTTGCGTGCGCCGTAGCCGCCGAGGGCGACCATGGCCAACGCCTCTTCGGCGCGCTTGTGGCGTTCGGTTTTGCTCACGCCTTTGACCTTCAAACCGTAGGCGACGTTGTCCAGCACGTTCATGTGCGGGAACAGTGCGTAATCCTGGAAGACGGTGTTCACATCACGTTGATACGGCGGCAGACCGGCGGCTTCGGCGCCGTGAATGCGGATCGAGCCGGCACTCGGTTGTTCGAAACCGGCGATCAGGCGCAGGCAGGTGGTCTTGCCCGAGCCGGATGGGCCGAGCATGGAAAAGAACTCGCCGTCCTGGATATCGATGGAAACCCGGTCAACGGCCTTCACCTCGCCGAACTGCCGGGAAACGTTGGTGAACTGGACTGCAAGCGTCATGGTGCGGTGCTCCAAAAAGGCGCGGGCCGTCGCAGCGGCCCTGCCTGGACTTCTGAAAAAGCTGAAACATCTAACGGTGAATGCGATCCGCTTTTAGCTCCCTCTCCCCCAGAGGGGAGAGGGGGAAAGGGAGTTAGACCAAGTTGCTCTCGGGCTTACCTGCCGCCCATGATCGCGATGTAATCCTGGGTCCAGCGGCTATAAGGCACGAATTTGCCGCCTTCAGCCTGCGGGGTTTTCCAGAAGGCGATCTTGTCGAACTGGTCGAAGCCATTGGTCTTGCAACCCTCGGCGCCGAGCAAATCGCTCTCCTTGCACGCCGCCGGCACGGCTGGCAGCGAACCAAACCACGCCGCCACGTCACCCTGGACTTTCGGCTGCAGCGACCAGTCCATCCACTTGTAAGCGCAATTAGGGTGCTTGGCCTCGGCGTGCAGCATGGTGGTGTCGGCCCAACCGGTGGCGCCTTCTTTCGGGATGGTCGAGGCAATCGGCTGTTTCTCATTGATCAGGCCGTTGACCTGATACGGCCAGGCACTCGACGCCACCACGCCTTCGTTCTTGAAGTCGCTCATCTGTACCGTGGTGTCGTGCCAGTAGCGGTGGATCAAAGGCTGCTGCGCACGCAACAGATCGAGCACCGCTTTGTACTGTGCTTCGGTCAATTGATACGGATCCTTGATCCCCAGCTCAGGCTTGGCGGTTTTCAGGTACAGCGCCGCATCGGCGATGTAGATCGGCCCGTCATAGGCTTGCACGCGACCCTTGTTCGGCTTGCCGTCGGGGAAGTTCTGCGCGTCGAACAGCACATTCCAGCTGGTCGGCGGCGTCTTGAACACGTTGGTGTTGTACATCAGCACGTTCGGGCCCCACTGATACGGGGTGCCGTAGGTCTGCTTGTTGACCACGTACCACGGCGCATCTTTCAGGCGTGGATCGAGGGTGTTCCAGTTCGGGATCAACGCGGTGTTGATCGGTTGCACGCGCTTGCCGACGATCAGGCGCAACGAGGCATCGCCCGAAGCGGTGACCAGATCGTAACCGCCCTTGGCCATCAGGCTGACCATTTCGTCGGAGGTGGCGGCAGTCTTCACATTGACCTTGCAGCCGGTTTCTTTTTCGAAACCGGTGACCCAGTCGTAAGCCTTGTCACTCTCGCCACGTTCGATGTAACCGGGCCAGGCCACGATATCCAGCTGACCCTCGCCGGCGCCGACGGCCTTCAGCGGCTCGGCGGCTTGCAGGCTGGCGCTGGCCAGCAGGGCCGTGGTGATTGCACTGAGCAGTGCGGTCTTGTGCACGAACATGGTTGAACCCTCTTCTTTAAATTATGGTCGGGGCAGTTGTGAACGCGGTGCAGCATGCCGTTGATGGCCTGTTATTAGCGTAGTCAGAGATGCTGGCCGTGGCGGGCCATGATGTGCCGCACCACGCTGTAGTCCTGCAGCGAATCACTGGACAAGTCTTTGCCGTATCCGGAGCGTTTCAGTCCGCCGTGGGGCATTTCGCTGACCAGCATGAAATGGCTGTTGATCCAGGTGCAGCCGTACTGCAAACGGGCGGCGACCTGCATTGCCTTGTCCAGATTCTGCGTCCACACCGACGAGGCGAGGCCGTATTCGGAGTCGTTGGCCCAGTCCACCGCTTGTGCGAGTTCGTCGAAGCGGGTCACGGTCACCACCGGGCCGAACACTTCGCGCTGGACGATTTCATCCGTTTGTTTGCAACCGGCCAGCAGCGTCGGCTGGTAAAAGAACCCGGCGCCGGAATGCACCGCCGCGCCGGTCACCCGCTCGATGTGCGGCTGGCCGAGGGCGCGTTCGACGAAACTGGCGACGCGGTCGCGCTGGCGGGTGCTGATCAGCGGGCCGATCTCGTTGTCGGCATCGCGCTTGCCGGCGAAGCGCAGGCTGCTGACTGCCGCACCCAGTTCGGCAACCAGTTTGTCGTGAATCCCGGCCTGCGCGTAGATGCGGCACGCGGCGGTGCAGTCCTGACCGGCGTTGTAGTAACCGTAGGTGCGCACGCCGTCGACCACGGCTTGCAGGTCGGCGTCGTTGCACACGATCACCGGGGCTTTGCCGCCGAGTTCCAGATGCGTGCGCTTGAGGGTCTTTGCAGCGGCTTGAAGGATTTTCTGCCCGGTGACGATATCGCCGGTCAGCGAGACCATACGCACCTTGGCGTGACCGACCAGATGGCTACCGACGCCTTCGCCACCGCCGCAGATGATGTTGATGACCCCGCGCGGCAGGATCTCGGCGAGTGCTGGCGCCAGTGCGAGGATCGACAATGGTGTGTGTTCCGAGGGTTTGAACACCAGGGTGTTGCCGGCGGCGAGGGCCGGGGCGATTTTCCACGCGGCCATCATGATCGGGTAGTTCCACGGCGCAATCGACGCCACCACGCCAATCGGATCGCGACGCACCATGCTGGTGTAGCCCGGCAGGTACTCGCCACTGAGCTGGCCGGTCTGGCAGCGCACGGCACCGGCAAAGAAGCGGAACACATCGACGGTGGCGCTCAGATCGTCCTGCCGCGCCAGGTGCAGCGGCTTGCCGCAGTTCAGCGATTCGAGGCGGGCGAGGTGATCGGCGTGTTTTTCGACGGCGTTGGCGATGTCCAGCAGCAGACTGGAACGTTGTTGCGGCGTGGTGCGCGACCATTCGGCAAAGGCGCGGTGGGCGGCGAGAATCGCGGTTTCGACCTGCTCGGTGCTGGCCTCGGCGATGTGGGTGAGGATTTCACCGGTGGCCGGGTTGAGGATCGGTTCGACGAAACCTTGACCGGCGACCAGTTCGCCGTCGATCAACAACGCGGTACACATCGGGGTCTGCACGCCAGCCATTTTCCGCGATCTCTTTTCTTGTGTGGTCATTGTTGCTCCCGTGCCCGGGAGCCGACCGTCTTATAGATGCAGCAAGACTAGTGCGCGGCTCCGAGGTCGACAAATTCTAAATACTGAAGGTGGCATTCGATTAAATAGATGGCTTGCGTCCGCCGTGCGGCTGCTCGCGGGCTACGGTCAGGAATGGATCAACCAGTGCGGGGCGCGCGGTCCCTCGGCGCCAGGCCAGACCGACATCGAGGGTCTGGTTGAGGTCGGCGATCGGCCGCGCTTCGATGATGTCGCCCTCCAGTGACCATGGGCGGTACGTCATGTCGGGTTGAATCGAAACGCCGAGCCCTGCCGCCACCAGACTTCGCACCGCCTCGGTGGATGCGGTTCTGAGGGTGATCTTCGGTTGCAGCCCGGCGCCGCGCCACAGGCGTTGGGCGTTGCGATCCATTTCATCAACATTCAGTTGAATCAGCGGTTCGCGAGCGACGTCGGCGAGGTTGATGCTGTCGTGTTCCAGCAGCGGATGCTGGGCCGGCAGCCACAGACGGTGCGGCGAGTGGGTCAGCACTTCGGTCTGCAGGGCGTGGCGGTCTTCGAGGTTGGAGAGGATCAGCACGCCGACATCGATTTCGCCGCTGACCAGCAAATGCTCGATGTACGGCCTTTCGTCCTCCATCACGCGGATTTCGACGTTGGGATAAGCGCGCTGAAAACGGGTGAGCAGATCGGCGAGGTAATAACCGGCCACCAGACTGGTCACGCCGACAATCAACTGCCCGGCCACTTGATCGGTGCTTTGTTGCAGGCTGCGCTTGGCGTTATCCACCGTTGCCAGAATCAGATGCGCCTGGCGCAGGAATTGATGACCCTGATGAGTCAAGGTCATGCCCTTGGCGTGACGGTTGAACAGGCTGACGCCGATTTCCTCTTCCAGTTGCTGGATCGCCAGCGTCAGGGTCGACTGGGATATGAACGCGGTTTGCGCGGCGGCGGAGATCGAGCCGGTCTCGGCCACCGCGATGAAGTGACGGATCTGACGCAGGGTCATCATGAGAAGGGTACCCGGTGGGCGGTTTTTATCGATTGGCCTGAGTGTATATCGATTTTCACGAAGGGCCTGCGCCTGTTGAGCAACATCTGGAAGCACACTTGCGGGCAGGCCCAGGGCACTTTCGAACTAGGCTGAGGGCCCGATAGATCCGGATAACCCCTGTTTTGGAGGCGAACATGAACACCCGTGGATTGCTCGATCAACTGCTCAAGTCCGGCCAGGATCTGTTGCAGAACAAGGCCGGTGGCGCGCAGAACAAACCGGCGGCTGGCGGCCTGGGCGGTTTGCTTGGTGGGTCTTCTGGTGGCAGTGGCCTCGGCGGTCTGCTGTCAGGTGCTGGCGGCGGCGCATTGGCGGCGGGCGCGATGGGCTTGCTGCTGGGTAACAAGAAAGTGCGCAAGGTCGGCGGTAAAGTTGCGATTTACGGCGGGCTCGCAGCGCTTGGCGTGCTGGCCTACAAAGCCTACGGCAACTACAACGCTCAGAAAGGCACCGCACCGCAAACCGAACCGCAAACCCTTGACCGCTTGCCACCGGCGCAGGCCGAGCAACACAGCCAGGCCATTCTCAAAGCACTGGTCGCCGCCGCAAAGGCTGATGGCCATATCGATGATCGCGAGCGCCAATTGATCGAAGGCGAATTCACCAAACTCGACAACGATCAGGAACTGCAACACTGGCTGCACGCCGAACTCAACAAACCCCTCGACCCAAGCGACGTCGCCCGCGCCGCGAGTACGCCGGAGATGGCGGCGGAAATGTACATCGCCAGCGTGATGCTGGTGGATGAGGAGAGCTTTATGGAAAAGGCGTATCTGGAGGAACTGGCCAAGCAACTGAAGCTGGAGCCGGGGTTGAAGGTAGAACTGGAGAAACAGGTGCGACAGGTATCGCTATAGAACTGCCTGAACACGCTACTCATGTAGGAGCTGCGGCACGCTGCGATCTTTTGATGTTGACTTTAAAAATCAAAAGATCGCAGCGTGCCGCAGCTCCTACACGTCAGGCGCCGAAATGTGTAGGAGTCAGCCTGCTCGCGATTGCTTTCCAGCCTCACAACAACAGCAATGGCCGATCCATCGCCCCTTTTTGCCGTTCCATCACTGGCACGTCAGCCCCCGATTGTCGGACAGTCCCACCCCAGAGCCTTCCCGCCAACCACCTCGGGTCGGCCCGAGGGTTAAAAAGCGTCTTATAAATGAGACACCGCCCTCGGCTATACTCCCCGCATTTCGACTTAGGCACGAGGAATCACTGTGAAGAACTGGACGTTGCGCCAACGCATTTTGGCGAGCTTTGCGGTGATTATCGCCATCATGTTGCTGATGGTCGTTGTTTCGTATTCCCGCCTGCTGAAAATCGAAGCCAGTGAAAGCAGCGTGCGTGATGACGCCGTTCCCGGCGTCTATTACAGCTCGATGATTCGCGGTGCGTGGGTCGACAGTTACCTGCAGACCCAGGAACTGCTCGGCCTCAAGGAAGGGCAGGGTATCAGCAGTGAAGATGCGGCGGACTACAAGGCGTTCGAGACGCGCCTGCAAGAGCAGATGGCCAACTACCGCAGCACCGTCACCACCGACGAAGACCGGGTCGAGTTCGCTGCGTTCGAGAAGGATCACGACACCTACATGCAGATTCAGGATCAGGTACTCGATCTGCACAAGCGCAATCTCGAAGCCGAGGCGGTCAAGCTGTTTACCGAGAAGCTGACCCCGGCCTGGTACACCGGCCGCATGAAACTCAACGACATCATCGGTGAGAACAAGCGGGTCGCCGATCAGGCCATGGCCAACATCGACGAGGCGGTAGCGGCGGCCAAGGTCAGCATGTTTGTCTCGCTGCTGGTGGCCGTGCTGGCGGCAGGTGCCTGTGGCCTGCTGCTGATGCGCGCAATCATGGCGCCGATGAACCGCATCGTGAAGATCCTCGAAATCATGCGCACCGGTGACTTGAGCAGCCGTCTGAATCTGGATCGCAAGGACGAGTTCGGCGCGGTGGAAACCGGCTTCAACGACATGATGACCGAGCTGACTTCGCTGGTGTCTCAGGCCCAGCGTTCGTCGGTACAGGTGACCACCTCGGTGACCGAGATTGCCGCCACGTCGAAGCAGCAACAGGCCACCGCCACCGAAACCGCGGCCACCACCACCGAAATCGGCGCGACCTCGCGGGAAATCGCCGCCACCTCGCGGGATCTGGTGCGCACCATGACCGAAGTGTCCACCGCCGCCGATCAGGCCTCGGTACTCGCCGGTTCCGGCCAGCAAGGCCTGGCGCGCATGGAAGACACCATGCACTCGGTGATGGGCGCAGCCGATCTGGTCAATGCCAAACTGGCGATCCTCAACGAGAAGGCCGGCAACATCAATCAGGTGGTGGTGACCATCGTCAAGGTCGCCGATCAGACCAACCTGCTGTCGCTCAACGCCGCCATCGAGGCCGAGAAGGCCGGTGAGTACGGCCGTGGTTTTGCCGTGGTCGCCACCGAAGTACGGCGTCTGGCGGATCAGACCGCCGTCGCCACTTACGACATTGAGCAGATGGTCCGCGAGATCCAGTCGGCGGTGTCTGCCGGCGTGATGGGCATGGACAAGTTCTCCGAAGAAGTGCGCCGGGGCATGGCCGAAGTGCAGCAGGTCGGCGAGCAACTGTCGCAGATCATCCATCAGGTGCAGGCGCTGGCGCCGCGGGTGTTGATGGTCAACGAAGGCATGCAGGCCCAGGCCACCGGTGCCGAACAGATCAACCATGCGCTGGTGCAGTTGGGCGACGCCAGCAGCCAGACCGTCGAGTCGTTGCGTCAGGCCAGTTTCGCCATCGACGAACTGAGCCAGGTGGCCGTCGGGCTGCGCAGTGGCGTTTCGCGATTCAAAGTCTGATGAGCGAAATCACCGCCAAACGCAGCGCTGCGCCGGTGGCGAAGCAGGCGTTGTTCCTGCTGTTTCGCATCGGCAGCGAGCGTTACGCCTTGCGCGCCACCGAGGTGGCGGAAGTGTTGCCGCGCCTGCCGTTGAAGCCGATTGCCCAAGCGCCGAACTGGGTCGCCGGGGTGTTCGCCTATCGCGGTGCGGTGGTGCCGGCCATCGACCTCAGTGCGCTGACCTTCGGCCAACCGGCCGAGGCGCGTACCAGCACCCGGCTGGTGCTGGTGCATTACCGCCCGGATGAACGGCAGCCGTCACGCTGGCTCGGACTGATACTCGAACAGGCGACCGATACGCTGCGCTGCAATCCCGAGGATTTTCAGCCGTATGGTCTGGACAATCGTCAGGCGCCGTACCTCGGCCCGGTGCGCGAAGATGCCCAGGGCCTGGTGCAGTGGGTGCGGGTCAACGACTTGCTGGATGACGCCGTGCGCAGCCTGCTCTTTCCCGCGCCGCATGAGGCGCAGTCATGAGCAGCGATCAGCGTTTTTTCGATTTCCTCAAGGAACGCATCGGTCTGGATGTCACGTCGGTCGGACCGGCGATCATCGAGCGCGCGGTGCGCCAACGCACCACACTCTCGCAAGCGGCGCACAGCGATGAATACTGGCAACTGTTGCAAGGTTCGCGGGACGAACAGCAGGCGTTGATCGAGGCGGTGATCGTCCCCGAAACCTGGTTTTTCCGTTACCCGGAATCCTTCGCCACCCTCGGCAAGCTGGCGCGCAAGCGTCTGGACGAATTGAACAACATGCGCGCGCTGCGCATCCTCAGCCTGCCGTGTTCGACTGGCGAGGAACCCTATTCGATTGCCATGGCCTTGCTCGATGCCGGGCTCAAGCCCCATCAGTTCAAGGTCGATGGCATGGATGTCAGCCCGCTGTCGGTGGACAAGGCGCGGCGCGGGCTGTACGGCAAGAACTCGTTTCGGGGTCAGGAGCTGGACTTTCGCGAGCGTCATTTCACCGCCGAACAGGACGGCCATCGAGTCAGCGACGCCGTGCGCGAACAGGTGCGCCTGCAGGCCGGCAATGTGCTGGATCCGGCGCTGCTGGCGGGTGAGCCGCCGTTCGATTTCGTGTTCTGCCGCAACCTGTTGATCTATTTCGACCAGCCGACCCAGAAGCAGGTGTTCGAAGTGCTCAAGCGTCTGACTCACGTGGATGGCGTGCTGTTCATCGGCCCGGCCGAGGGCAGTCTGCTCGGGCGTCTGGGCATGCGCTCGATTGGCATCCCGCAGTCGTTTGCCTTCAGTCGACAAAACGATCCGGTACCGCAACCGCTGTCGCTGCCGACTCCGCCACCATTGCCCGTGCGCCAACCGCTGCGCACGCCGCCGCCACCCGTGCGCCCGCGTCCGTTTGCCAACGTTGCACCGTTGCCCGTCAGCAGCAAAAGCGTCAACCCGGACGCGGCGACCTTGCTCGCCAACATCGCTGCGCTGGCCAACGAAGGCAAAAGCGCCGAGGCCCGTTCGGCGTGCGAGCAGTACCTGCGCAGTCACGAACCGGTGGCGCAGGTGTTCTACTGGCTCGGCCTGCTCAGTGACGTGGCCGGCGCCACCCTCGAAGCCCAGAGCCATTACCGCAAGGCCTTGTACCTTGAGCCGCAACACCCCGAAGCATTGATGCACCTGGCTGCGTTGCTGCAGGCCCAGGGCGACAGCGCCGGTGCCAGACGATTGCAGGAACGCGCCGCGCGCAGCGGTCGTACCGCCGACAGTGAGCGTAAACGATGATCCCGTCCGACACCTTGAACGTCACCCACGAAGACGCCCGGGCCATCGATGACTGCTGGAACCGCATCGGCATTCACGGCGACAAGTCCTGCCCGTTGCTGACCGAGCATATTCACTGCCGAAACTGCGCGGTGTATTCCGCTGCCGCCACGCGTCTGCTCGACCGCTATGCGTTGCAGCAGGATGAGCGCGACCCGGTCGCCGTGGCGGTCGAAAGCGATGTGAAAACCCGTTCGCTGCTGATGTTCCGCCTCGGCGAAGAGTGGCTCGGCCTGGCCACTCGCAGTCTGGTGGAAGTCGCTCCGCTGCAGGCGATCCACTCGTTGCCACACCAGCGCTCGCGGGCCCTGCTCGGCGTGGCGAATGTGCGCGGCGCGCTGGTGGCGTGCCTGTCGCTGGTCGAGTTGCTCGATCTGGATGGCAACGCCGCACCGGCCACGGGCGCGCGGATCATGCCGCGTATGCTGATCATCGCCGCCCACGGTGGGCCGGTGGTGGTGCCAGTGGATGAGGTCGACGGCATCCACGCCATCGATGAAAAAATTCTCGACGCCGCGTCGCGTGCCGGCAGTGAGCACAACAGCACTGCCAGCGCCAAATACACCCGTGGCGTCCTGCAATTCCGGGGACGCAGCCTGCGTTGGCTGGATGAAGAACAGTTGCTGTCCGCCGTGACCCGGAGCCTCACATGACCCCCGAGCAAATGCGCGACGCCTCGCTGCTGGAACTGTTCAGCCTCGAAGCCGAGGCCCAGACCCAGGTGCTGAGCAGCGGGCTGCTGGCGCTGGAGCGTAATCCGACTCAGGCCGACTATCTGGAATCGTGCATGCGTGCGGCGCACTCGCTCAAGGGCGCGGCGCGGATCGTCGGCATCGACAACGGTGTCAGCGTCGCCCACGTGATGGAAGATTGTCTGGTCAGCGCTCAGGAAAAGCGGCTGTTGCTGCGCCCCGAACACATCGATGCGTTGTTGCAGGGCACCGATCTGTTGATGCGCATCGCCACACCGGCCAATGCCCCGCAAGCGCCGGACATTGAGGCGTATGTGGCGTTGATGGGCCGCCTGCTCGACCCTTCGACACCGCCCGCCGTGGCGTCGCCGCCCATGGCCGAATTGCAGATGCAGGCACCGTCTGCGCCGATTGAAACGCCACCGCCAGCGCCGCCGGCGGTTGATGCACCGCTGGAAACCTCCGATCCGGCGCCGCGCAAGAACAAACGCACCACCGAAGGTGGCGAGCGCGTGCTGCGGGTCACTGCCGAGCGTCTGAACAGCCTGCTCGACCTGTCGAGTAAATCACTGGTCGAAACCCAGCGACTCAAGCCGCATCTGGCTACCATGCAGCGCCTCAGGCGCATGCAGAACAATGGTCTGCGGGCGCTGGAAAGCCTCAATGTGCATCTCAAGGAACAGACGCTGAGCCTCGAAGCCCAGGAAGCCCTTGAAGATGCGCGGCGCTTGCTGGCCGAGTCTCAGCAATTGCTCGCGGAAAAGAACGCCGAGCTCGACGAATTCGCCTGGCAGGCCAGCCAGCGCGCACAAGTGCTCTACGACACCGCGCTGGCCTGCCGCATGCGCCCGTTTGCCGACGTGCTCACCGGTCAGGTGCGCATGGTTCGGGATCTGGGGCGCAGTCTTGGCAAACAGGTGCGGCTGGAAATCGAAGGCGAGAAGACGCAGGTCGACCGCGACGTACTGGAAAAACTCGAAGCGCCGCTGACTCATCTGCTGCGTAACGCGGTCGACCACGGCATCGAAACCCCGGAACAACGCCTGCTCAAGGGCAAGTCCGAAGAGGGCCTGATCCGCCTGCGTGCTTCGCATCAGGCCGGTTTGCTGGTGCTCGAACTGAGTGACGACGGCAATGGTGTCGACCTGGAAAAGGTCCGCCGCAGCATCGTTGAACGCCAATTGTCACCGGCCGAAACTGCCGCGCAGTTGAGCGAAGAAGAACTGCTGACGTTCCTGTTCCTGCCAGGTTTCAGCCTGCGCGACACCGTCACCGAAGTGTCGGGGCGTGGCGTCGGCCTCGACGCGGTGCAGCACATGGTCCGGCAACTGCGCGGTGCAGTGGTGCTGGAGCAGACGGCGGGCGAGGGCAGCCGCTTTCATCTGGAAGTGCCGCTGACCCTGTCGGTAGTGCGCAGTCTGGTGGTGGAGGTCGGCGAGGAAGCCTATGCGTTTCCGCTGGCGCACATCGAGCGCATGTGCGACCTGGAGCCACAGGACATCGTGCAGATCGAAGGTCGCCAGCATTTCTGGCACGAAGGCCGACATGTCGGGTTGGTCGCCGCCAGCCAGTTGCTGAATCGTCCGGCCAGTCAGAGCAGCGGCGAAACCCTCAAGGTCGTGGTGATCCGCGAGCGCGATGCGGTCTATGGCGTGGCGGTCGAACGATTTGTCGGCGAGCGCACTCTGGTGGTGCTGCCGCTGGATGAACGACTGGGCAAGGTGCAGGACATCTCCGCCGGGGCGCTGCTTGACGATGGCTCGGTGGTGCTGATCGTCGATGTCGAAGACATGTTGCGCTCGGTGGACAAGCTGCTCAACACCGGGCGTCTGGAGCGCATCGCGCGGCACGGCAACCAGGCCGCCGAAGTGGCGCGCAAACGGATTCTGGTGGTCGACGATTCGCTCACGGTGCGCGAGCTGCAGCGCAAGCTGCTACTCAATCGCGGCTACGACGTGGCGGTCGCGGTGGATGGCATGGACGGCTGGAACGCGCTGCGTTCGGAGGACTTCGATTTGCTGATCACCGACATCGACATGCCGCGCATGGACGGCATCGAACTGGTTACGTTGCTGCGCCGTGATACCCGTCTGCAATCGCTACCGGTGATGGTGGTCTCGTACAAGGACCGTGAAGAGGACCGCCGTCGTGGACTGGATGCGGGCGCCGACTATTATTTAGCCAAGGCCAGTTTTCATGACGACGCCCTGCTCGATGCAGTGGTTGAGCTCATTGGAGGAGCGCGGGCATGAAAATCGCAATCGTCAACGACATGCCACTGGCGGTGGAGGCTTTGCGCCGTGCGCTGGCCTTCGAGCCGGCGCATCAAGTGGTCTGGGTGGCCGGCAACGGCGCCGAGGCCGTGCGTCTGTGTGCCGAAAATACCCCGGATCTGATCCTGATGGACCTGATCATGCCGGTCATGGACGGTGTCGAGGCCACGCGACGGATCATGGCTGAAACCCCGTGCGCGATCGTCATCGTCACAGTCGACCGCCAGCAGAACGTGCATCGGGTGTTCGAGGCCATGGGCCACGGTGCGCTGGATGTGGTCGATACCCCGGCCCTGGGGGCCGGTAACGCGCAGGAAGCGGCGGCGCCGTTGCTGCGCAAGATCCTCAATATCGGCTGGCTGATCGGCGAGAAAACCCCGCGTTCGCGTCCGGTGCCAACACCGCACCGCAGTTCGGCGTCGTGCAAGCGGCTGGTGGCGATCGGCTCCTCTGCCGGCGGGCCGGCCGCGCTGGAAGTATTGCTCAAGGGCCTGCCACGCAATTTTTCGGCGGCCATTGTGCTGGTGCAGCACGTCGATCAGGTGTTTGCGGCGGGCATGGCCGAATGGCTGGCCAGCGCCAGTGGCCTGGACGTGCGCCTGGCCCGCGAAGGCGAGCCACCACAGGCCGGCGCGGTGCTGCTGGCTGGCACCAATCACCATATTCGCTTATTGAAAAACGGCACGCTGGCCTACACCGCCGAGCCGGTCAACGAGATCTACCGACCCTCGATCGACGTCTTCTTCGAAAGTGTCGCCAACTATTGGAACGGCGATGCCATCGGGGTTTTATTGACCGGAATGGGACGCGACGGGGCGCAAGGGCTTAAGCTCATGCGCCAGCAGGGATACCTGACCATCGCGCAGGATCAGCAAAGCAGTGCGGTGTACGGCATGCCCAAGGCCGCAGCGGCGATCGATGCAGCCGTCGAAATCCGTCCACTGGAAAAGATAGCGCCACGATTGCTGGAGGTTTTCCCCAAATGAACAGCGTTTTCCGCAATCCTGGCCCCCGTAGTACTCAGGTGACCGCCCATGAATGATTTACAGATCGACGACATTAAAACCGACGAGAACGCCGCCATGGTGTTGTTGGTGGACGATCAGGCGATGATCGGCGAAGCCGTGCGCCGTGGGCTGTCGAACGAAGAGAACATCGACTTCCACTTCTGTTCCGACCCGCACCAGGCCATCGCCCAGGCGGTACGGATCAAGCCGACGGTGATTTTGCAGGACCTGGTGATGCCCGGCCTCGACGGCCTGAGCCTGGTGCGCGAATACCGCAATCACCCGGCGACCAAGGACATCCCGATCATTGTGCTGTCGACCAAGGAAGACCCGCTGATCAAGAGCGCGGCGTTCTCCGCCGGGGCCAACGATTATCTGGTGAAACTGCCGGACACCATCGAGTTGGTGGCGCGCATCCGCTATCACTCGCGCTCCTACATGACCCTGCTGCAGCGGGATGCGGCGTACCGTGCGTTGCGCGTCAGCCAGCAGCAATTGCTCGACACCAACCTGGTGCTGCAACGGCTGATGAACTCCGACGGCCTGACCGGGCTGTCCAACCGCCGGCACTTCGACGAGTACCTGGAGCTGGAGTGGCGCCGCTCGTTGCGCGATCAGAGCCAGTTGTCGTTGCTGATGATCGACGTCGATTACTTCAAGTCCTACAACGACAGCTTTGGCCATGTCGAAGGCGATGAGGCGCTGCGCAAGGTCGCCACGGCGATCCGCGATGCCAGCGCGCGACCGTCGGATCTGCCGGCACGCTACGGCGGTGAAGAGTTCGCGCTGGTACTGCCGAACACCTCGCCGGGCGGTGCCCGGCTGGTGGCAGAGAAACTGCGCCAGACCGTGGCGGCGCTGAAGATTCCGCACAACACCCCGAGCGAAGGGTCGAGCCTGACCATCAGCATCGGCCTGGCGACCATGGTGCCGCAGGCGGGCAGCGATTGCCGGTTGCTGATCTCGGCGGCGGATCGCGGGTTGTATCAGGCGAAAAATAATGGCCGTAACCAGGTAGGTATCGAGTAACCCATCAATTGCTGTAGGAGCTGCCGCAGGCTGCGATCTTTTGATCTTTAAAAGCAAAATCAAAAGATCGCAGCCTGCGGCAGCTCCTACAGGGCAATGTGTCAAGTGATTCACCCCGACAGCCGCCAGACGGGCTGCCGTGACCGCGTGATTACGTTATACTCGCCGGCTTTCAAAAGTTCGCCAACGAGTGCTGCCCGTCATGGAAATCAACCCGATCCTGAACACCATCAAGGACCTGTCCGAGCGCTCCGAAACTATTCGGGGGTATCTTTGACTACGATCAAAAGCATGAGCGTCTGATCGAAGTCAATCGCGAGCTTGAAGATCCTGCAGTCTGGAACAAACCTGAATACGCCCAGGAACTGGGCCGCGAGCGAGCATCGCTGGCGCAGATCGTCGACACCCTGGATGAGCTGTCCAGCGGTCTGGCCGATTCCCGCGAGCTGCTCGACATGGCCGTTGAAGAAAACGATGAAGGCGCGGTAAACGACGTCGTTGAACTGCTTCAAGGGCTTGAAGAGTCACTGGCCAAGCTTGAATTCCGCCGCATGTTCAGCCACGAAATGGACCCGAACAACGCCTACCTGGACATCCAGGCCGGTTCCGGCGGCACCGAGGCCCAGGACTGGGCCAACATCCTGCTGCGCATGTACCTGCGCTGGGCGGACAAACGCGGTTTCGACGCGACCATCATGGAACTGTCGGCCGGTGAAGTCGCCGGTATCAAAGGTGCGACCGTGCACATCAAGGGCGAATACGCCTTTGGCTGGCTGCGCACCGAGATCGGCGTGCACCGTCTGGTGCGCAAGAGCCCGTTCGACTCCGGCAACCGTCGCCACACTTCGTTTTCTGCCGTTTTCGTCTCGCCGGAGATCGACGACAAGGTCGAAATCGAAATCAACCCGGCAGACCTGCGGATTGACACCTATCGTTCATCCGGTGCCGGTGGTCAGCACGTAAACACCACCGACTCGGCCGTACGTATCACTCACGTACCGACCAACACCGTGGTCAGCTGCCAGAACGAACGTTCCCAGCACGCCAACAAGGACACCGCGATGAAAATGTTGCGGGCCAAGTTGTACGAGCAGGAAATGCAGAAGCGCAACGCCGCTTCCCAGGCGCTGGAAGACACCAAGTCGGACATCGGCTGGGGTCATCAGATCCGTTCGTACGTGCTCGACGCGTCGCGGATCAAGGACTTGCGCACCAACATCGAACGCAGCGACTGCGACAAGGTACTCGACGGCGATATCGACGAATACCTGGAAGCCAGCCTGAAATCGGGGCTGTAACAGACGCACACAGGGTCGCTGATGCAACGCGATCCCTGTAGGAGCCAGCCCTGCTGGCGATTCCCGGGCCGCCAGGCCCGGGGGCAACGAACCTGATGGAATATCTGAAGACATGAGCGACCAACAACTCGACCCGCAAGCCCTGCAACAGGAAGAAAACTCCCTGATCGCCCTGCGCAAGGAAAAGCTGGCTGCCGAGCGCGCCAAGGGCAACGCCTTCCCGAACGACTTCCGCCGTGAAAACTACTGCGAAGATCTGCAGAAGAAATACGCGGACAAGACCAAGGAAGAGCTGGCCGAGGCTGCAATCCCGGTCAAGGTTGCCGGTCGCATCATGCTCAACCGTGGCTCGTTCATGGTGATCCAGGACATGACCGGTCGCATCCAGGTCTACGTCAACCGCAAGACCCTGTCCGAAGACACCCTGGCCGCCGTCAAGACCTGGGACATGGGCGACATCATCGCCGCCGAAGGTACTCTGGCGCGTTCCGGCAAGGGCGACCTGTACGTCGAAATGACCAACGTGCGCCTGCTGACCAAGTCGCTGCGCCCGCTGCCGGACAAGCACCACGGCCTGACCGACACCGAACAGCGCTACCGTCAGCGTTACGTTGACCTGATCGTCAACGAAGAAGTGCGCCAGACCTTCCGCGTGCGTTCGCAAGTGATCGCGCACATCCGCAGCTTCCTGATGAAGCGCGACTTCCTCGAAGTCGAAACGCCGATGCTGCAGACCATTCCTGGCGGCGCAGCGGCCAAGCCGTTCGAAACCCACCACAACGCGCTGGACATGGAAATGTTCCTGCGTATCGCGCCTGAGCTGTACCTCAAGCGTCTGGTGGTTGGCGGTTTCGAGAAAGTGTTCGAGATCAACCGCAACTTCCGTAACGAAGGCGTTTCGACCCGTCACAACCCTGAATTCACCATGTTGGAGTTCTACCAGGCTTACGCCGACTACGAAGACAACATGGACCTGACCGAAGAGCTGTTCCGTGAACTGGCACAACTGGTGCTGGGCAGCACCGACGTGCCGTACGGCGACAAGGTGTTCCACTTCGGCGAGCCGTTTGCCCGTCTGTCGGTGTTCGACTCGATCCTCAAGTACAACCCAGAGCTGACTGCCGATGACCTGAACGACATCGACAAGGCGCGCGCCATCGCCAAGAAGGCCGGCGCCAAGGTGCTGGGCTTCGAAGGTCTGGGCAAGCTGCAGGTGATGATTTTCGAAGAACTGGTCGAGCACAAGCTGGAGCAGCCGCACTTCATCACTCAGTACCCGTTCGAAGTGTCGCCGCTGGCTCGTCGTAACGACGAGAACCCGAACGTCACCGACCGTTTCGAGCTGTTCATCGGCGGCCGTGAAATCGCCAACGCCTACTCCGAGTTGAACGACGCGGAAGACCAGGCCGAGCGTTTCATGGCGCAGGTGGCCGACAAGGACGCTGGCGACGACGAAGCCATGCACTACGACGCCGACTTCGTGCGTGCGCTGGAGTACGGCATGCCGCCAACGGCCGGTGAAGGCATCGGCATCGACCGTCTGGTGATGTTGCTGACCAACTCGCCATCGATCCGCGATGTGATCCTGTTCCCGCACATGCGACCGCAAGCGTAAACGTTTCAGTTAAAAAGCCGCCTAAAACAGGCGGCTTTTTATTGCCTGTCTGGTACAAATGTATCAATTGGTTAATTTTGCAATAGCAGAGGAAGTCCAGTCGTGATGGTTGCAATCGCTCAAGAAGGTGCAGCGGGTATCGCCACTGCGGTCGCTGAAAGTGTTCAGTACCAGGGCCGCAAGGCCAGCCGACAGGGCAGTGAGCAGCGTCGACAGGACATTCTCGACGCGGCGATGCGGATTGTCGTGCGCGACGGCGTGCGTGCCGTGCGCCACCGGGCCGTGGCGGCCGAGGCCGGTGTGCCTCTGTCGGCCACCACCTATTACTTCAAGGACATCGATGACCTGCTCACCGATACCTTCGCCCAATACGTCGAACGCAGCGCGGCCTACATGGCCAAGCTGTGGATCAACAACGAAGGCCTGCTGCGCGAGATGGTCGTCAGTGGCGACGGCAGCCCCGAGTCGCGCTCGCAACTGGCCGACGACATCGCGCGGCTGATGGCCGACTATGTGCACCGGCAACTGGTCAACCGTCGCGAGCATCTGATGGCCGAGCAGGCGTTCCGCCAGGAAGCGCTGCTCAACCCGCGCCTGGCGGATCTGGTGCGCTCCCATCAGCAGATTCTGCTGCAGGGCACCTGCCAGTTGTTCCAGGTCCTGGGCTCGCGTGAACCGCAACAGGATGCCAAAGTGTTGACGGCGATTATCGGACGGATGGAATATCAGGGCCTGCTCAACGACGCCGAGCCTTTGGCCGAACAGGACATGCTCGGGATTCTGACGCGGTATATGCATCTGGTCCTGGCCTCGGTGTAAGCCACTGTTGATTTACCCTGTGGGAGCGAGCTTGCTCGCGAAGGCGGACTGACATTCAACATTAATGTTGGCGGTACCACCGCTTTCGCGAGCAAGCTCGCTCCCACAGGGGGAATGTGGCGGTGTTCAGAGGGAGTATTGAATGAAAGCCTGGCGTGGCGTGCTGATCGCCTTGTCGTTCCTGCTGCTCAGTGGCTGTCTGGTGACTTTCAAGGATCCGTTGCCCGCCAGTGAGTCGGCGCCCAAGGGCCTGCTGGGCACGTGGTCGAGCACCAATGCCTGGGGCGAGCCGATGAACCTTGAGTTGACCCGCGTCGGCCATGATCGCTATCAGGCCGTCACCTGGTTCAAGGCCCGGCCTCACGAGCGCGAGGCTTACCCGTTCACGGTGTCGCGCCACGGCAGCCGCTGGTACCTGTCGGCGAAAGTGCCGGCGCGTTACGGTGGCCAATACGCCATCGCCGGTTTCGAACTCACCGACAAACACGAATTGGTGGTGTACAACCTCGACCTCGAACAGATCAATCAGGCGATCAAACAGCAAGCCCTCGACGGCCAGTCGTTCCAGACCGATGACGATGGCGACGGCGTGCAGGTCGACAGCCGTCTCGACAAGGTCTTTGCTTACCTCGACGATCCGGCCAATTCCGATGTCTTCGTCGAGGCCGCACGCTATCAGCGCCAGGCCCGCGCCAAATAATTCAGTTTTCTACAGGAGTTTCGGGTGGACGATTACCAGCAGACGATACGCACGCTGTCCGATCGCATTGTGCTGGCGCAGACGCCGATCCGCGTGCTCGATGCGGTGAAGTGGGACGAGAACATCCGCAAGGGCTTTCTCAAGGCCAAAGGCAAGGAAATGCCGGCGGTGGATCGCGACTACTACCTCAATCGGCCACTGAGTTTCGATTCGAGCAAGGTCAAACTCGAGTTCCAGAACATCGAACGCGACATCACCCGCCAGCTCGGCCAGTTCAACCCGGTCGGGCAGATCATGCGGCGCATGTGCAAGGAATACCGCATGGTGGTGCGCATGCTCGAAGCGCGCGGCACCGAGGATTTCGGCCTGATCTCGCAAGAGCTGTACGGCGCCGCCTCCGATGCGTTTCACGCCGGCGACCCGACCCTGGCCGACCTCGGCCTGATGATGTCCGACTACCTGAACAACATCGATGGCCGTGGCGACCTGAAGGACGAGCCGAAAATCCTCACCGCCAAGGATGCCGTGCACCTGCTGCAAACCCGCTTGAACAAGGTGTTTGGCGAGGCCGAGGAAACCATCCGCGTGTTCGAGTCCGACGGCATCGTTGCCGACGCGGCGGCGGGGGCCGATTACATCAAGATCCGCACTGACGCGCTGTTCAACGATCGCGACGTGCGTGCACTGGAAGTCCATGAAGGTCTGGTGCACGTCGGCACCACGCTTAACGGCCTGAACCAGCCGATCTGCACCTTCCTGTCCAAGGGTCCACCCTCGTCGACGGTGACTCAGGAAGGCCTGGCGATCCTGATGGAAATCATCACCTTCGCCTCCTACCCGAGCCGCCTGCGCAAACTGACCAACCGCACCCGCGCCATTCACATGGTCGAGGAGGGCGCGGACTTTTTGCAGGTGTTCGAGTTCTTCCGCGAACAGGGTTTCGAAATGGCCGAAAGCTACGGCAACGCCAGCCGGGTGTTCCGAGGCTCGACGCCAACCGGTCTGCCATTCACCAAAGACTTGTCCTACCTCAAGGGCTTTATCATGGTTTACAACTACATTCAGTTGGCCGTGCGTAAGGGCAAGCTTGAACAGGTACCGCTGCTGTTCTGCGGCAAGACCACGCTGGAGGACATGCGTACCCTGCGCCAATTGGTCGATGAAGGTCTGGTGGTGCCGCCGAAATACCTGCCGGAACAGTTCCGCGACATGAACGCGCTGTCAGCGTGGATGTGCTTCTCCAACTTCCTCAATCACTTGAGCCTGGACCGGATCGAGGCGGATTACTCCAATATCCTCTGACCACATACAAACCCTGTGGGAGCTGGCTTGCCAGCGATTGCAGTCTGACAGTCAATATTGATGTTGGCTGACCCACCGCTATCGCTGGCAAGCCAGCTCCCACAGGGTTATTTGTTGACACAATTATTGTTTTCAACCCGAATTCTGCGAGGTTTCACCGGATGAGAATCCTCGGCATCCTTTGCCTGCTCCTGACCCTCGGCGGTTGCAGTTCGCTGTTGTTTTACCCCGAGCCGGGCCAGGTCTTTACCCCGGAAAGAGCCAAGCTCGAATACCGCACCGTCACCCTGACCACGGCCGACGGCCTCAAGCTCAACGCCTGGTGGCTGCCGGCCAAGCCCGGTGTCGAGGTCAAAGGCACAGTCCTGCACCTGCACGGCAACGGCGGCAATCTGCCGATGCACTTGGGTGGCAGTTGGTGGTTGCCGAAAAACGGCTATCAGGTGCTGCTGGTGGATTATCGCGGATATGGCTTGTCCGAGGGCGAGCCGAGTTTGCCGGCGATCTATCAGGACATCGACGCCGCATTCGCCTGGCTGGATCAGGCGCCAGAGGTCAAAGGCAAGCCGCTGATCCTCCTCGGCCAGAGCCTCGGCGGCTCAATGGCCGTGCATTGGCTGGTGCAGCACCCCGAGCGGCAGAAACAGCTGAAAGCCTTCGTGCTCGACGGTGTACCCGCCAGTTACCGCAGCGTCGGTCAGTACGCCCTCAGCACGTCGTGGCTGACCTGGCCGTTCCAGGTGCCGTTGTCGTGGCTGGTGCCGGACGGCGACAGCGCGATCAACTCGATGCCGCAGCTTAACGGCGTGCCGAAACTGATCTTTCACAGCATCGACGACCCACTGGTGCCAATGTCCAACGCCATCCGCCTGTATCAGGCAGCGCCGCCACCACGGGTGTTGCAGTTGACCCGCGGCGGCCACGTACAGACCTTCGGCGACCCGGTCTGGCGCCAAGTGATGCTGCGTTATCTGGAAGATCCCGAGCACTTCAACGGCCTGCGCCGCCTCGGCGAGATCCCCAATTATCCGCAACCCCCGAATTCTGAAGATGAGAGTCCGCAATGACTGAAGAACGTAACGCCATCCCGCTGATCATCACCGGTATCTGCAGCATCCTCGGCACCGTTGGTGCCCTGTGGTATTACGGCTACCTGCACTTCGCCAAACCCGAGGATGCGCTGCTGCTCAACGAATTCACCATGCTCAAGACCGTGCCGGGCGAAGACTACAAAGTCTCGCTGGACCCGGCGCCGCAGGTGGCGCAGTGCATCGATGGCGTACTGGTGCTGTTTGACACCGAGCAGAAAGGCCTGACCGGGGTGCTGATCAATGCGCAGAAAAAAGCCGTGCGTTGCATGGGCCAGGAAACCCCGCAGAAACTCGAGCCTTAAACGCAAAAGATCGCAGCCTTCGGCAGCTCCTGCATTGGAATACGATCCCTGTAGGAGCTGCCGAAGGCTGCGATCTTTTGATCTTAAAAAAAGCCCCGCCTGATCACTCAGGCGGGGCTTTTTCATTAGCGCGTGTTGCTTAGTTCGAGCTGACCGCCGAACGTGGCACCACTGGCTGGTTGTCGTTGGAAATGGTCACTTCCACACGACGGTTCATCGCACGACCGGAAACGCTGCCGTTGTCGGCAACCGGGTATTCCTTGCCGTAACCCTGAACCACGATGCGCGAAGGATCTACGCCCATCTTGATCAGAGCGACTTGTACCGAGGTGGCACGACGCTCGGACAGCGACTGGTTGTACGAAGCCGCGCCGGTGCTGTCGGTGTAACCCTCGACGATCACTTTGCGATCAGGGTTTTCCTGAAGGAACTGCGCCAGTTTGTTGATGTTCACCAGACCGCTGGATTTCAGGTCAGCCTTGTTGGTGGCGAACAGCACGTCACCGAAAGTCACCAGCGTACCGCGATCGGTCTGCTTGGCGTTCAGGCTCTGCTGCAGTTGTTTGATCTGCTGATCACGAGCGTCCAGACGCGCTTGGGCACGTTGCGCGGCAGCGTTTTTCAGGTTGTTCTCAGCGGTGCGCAGGGCGATGGTCTGCTTGGCCACTTCCACGCGCTGGTTGGTCAGGTAGGCCAGTTGGTCAACCTTGGCTGCGTCTTGCTTGTCCAGATAAGCCTTGTCGGCCTTGTCCAGGTAATCGCTGGCGTCCTTGGTTTCCAGGGCAGCGACTTTGCTCGCCTGTGGGTTGGCCTGCAGGCCGGCGTAGTTGGTGCGCGCCTGTTCCAGGTTCGGGTTAGGCGGAGTAGAGCAGGCAGCCAGGGCAACGCTTGCGGCCAGAAGAGCGGGGATCATCAGTTGCTTACGCATAATTTGTCGTCCTTTCTATCGATAAAAGTTTCAGCTTTGCGATTCGGGATGCGCGCTTACTGCACGGTGCGCTGACTTTCCTGACGCAGTTCCTGAACACCTTTCTGGGAATCCTTCACAGCCTGTTCGGCCTTGGCAGCCTGAGCCTTGCGTTCTGCTACGCGAGCGTCCCATTCGGCTTGCTCGGCGAGGGTGCGAGCTTGTTCATACTTCTTGTCGTGCATGGCGATTTCGGCTTGCTTGAGCTTGTCCTGCGCCTGCTTCATTTCCACAGCAGCGAACTCGGTACCACCGGCGCTGACCGCACTGTTGACGGCCGATTGAGTCACGGCGTACTGCTCGGTCGGCGGGTTACCGGCGCAACCGGCCAGTACGAAGCTGGTACCGATGGCCAGAGCAGCCAGTTTCAGACCGCGCAGGTGGGAGAACGAGGTTTGGGTCTTCATGGTCTTCAACTCCATTGTTTAACTCCTGATAAAACCGAAAATCCATCCTGGTCGAGGAGCCGCAAGCGTCGTGTAAAAGCGCGTTTTTGAAACGCTCGTTCCAGGCGTGGTTACAGCTTCCGACCGAAGGCGTTTTTCAAAAGTTCAGAAAAGATGGCCTATCGCCAAAAGTTTTTTTGACCAAGTCGACAAGGCTCTAAACCGGGAACTTTAGAGGCGGGGAGAGGTACGCGCGGGGTAACGCGGGGTAAAAAGCGTGCGATTTTTGAAGTTCGATACAGTCAATGTGGGAGCGAGCCTGCTCGCGAATGCGGTGAATCAGTCGCTATCAATGTCGGCTGAAATACCGCATTCGCGAGCAAGCTCGCTCCCACAGTTTGATCTATGTTCTGTCAGTGCTTTTGCTTGCCGGCAGCGGCGGATAAATCCTGCAGATGCCGGCGAGAAAGCGCCAGAAACCGCGGCGTCGGACCGACGTCCTCATACAGCGGATCACCTTCTTCATCCGTCGCCACCACCGTCGAACCTTTCACATACGGCAGGCTCGCCTCGAACTCTTCGAGCGCGGCGCCGATCAGTTCGCCGAGCAGTTCTTCGGGGTGGCGTTTGGGGTACATCTCGGCAATCGCCGCCAGGCGCGCAGCGGCCTCGACGTCCAGATGAATCGTGTAGCCAGTGTCGGTCAGGCGACCCTTGGCGTTTTCTTCCCAATGCTGGGCGAGTTCACGGATTTTCATGATGACCTCATGTCGTACCTGCTCATGGCAGGATCGGGTGAGTGTCCGGCGCGGCCGGCAAGCCGTTGTGCGGCTTACTGTTGAGACTAGCTTCAGGCCGCAAGGTTTAAAGTCCCTTCGTCGTCTGCTTGTAAGAAGCGCCACAGAGCGGCACTCTCTGGGCAAAGCATTCGTTTCTGAGCCGTCCCGATTACCGCTGGAGAACTGCTGATGACCGATATCGATGCACGCTTGCGCGAGGACGTTCACCTGTTGGGTGAGCTGTTAGGCAATACCATCCGCGACCAGTACGGCGAGGAATTTCTCGACAAGATCGAGCAGATCCGCAAGGGCGCCAAGGCAGATCGCCGTGGCTCGATGGACGCCGAACTCAGCGCCAGCCTCAATCAGCTGAGCGAAGACGAACTGCTGCCGGTGGCGCGGGCGTTCAACCAGTTTCTCAACCTGGCGAACATCGCCGAGCAGTATCAGCTGATTCATCGCCGCGAAGAGTCGCAGCCGGCACCGTTCGAGTCCCGCGTACTGCCGGAACTGCTCGCCCGCCTGCGCAACGAAGGCCACAGCGCCGAATCCCTGGCCCGGCAACTGGCGCGCCTGGAAATCGAACTGGTGCTGACTGCGCACCCGACCGAAGTGGCGCGGCGCACGCTGATCCAGAAGTACGACGCGATCGCCGCGCAACTGGCCGCGCAGGATCATCGCGACCTGACCAGCGCCGAACGCGAACAGATCCAGAACACCCTGCAACGGTTGATCGCCGAAGCCTGGCACACCGAAGAAATCCGCCGTACCCGGCCGACCCCGGTCGATGAAGCCAAGTGGGGTTTTGCGGTCATCGAACACTCGCTGTGGCAGGCGATTCCCAACCATATGCGCAAGGCCGACAAGGCGCTTTATGAAGCGACGGGCCTGCGTTTGCCGCTGGAAGCGGCGCCGATCCGTTTTGCTTCATGGATGGGCGGCGACCGTGACGGCAACCCGAATGTCACGGCAGCGGTGACCCGCGAAGTGCTGTTGCTGGCGCGCTGGATGGCTGCCGACCTGTACCTGCGCAATGTCGATCATCTGGCTGCGGAACTGTCGATGCAGCAGGCCAGTGATGCGCTCAAGGCCAAGGCCGGTGACAGCGCCGAACCTTACCGTGCGGTGCTCAAGCAGTTGCGCGAACGCCTGCGTGCCACGCGCAATTGGGCGCATGCCTCGCTCAGCGCCAGCACACCGGCGCCGGCCGACGTGTTGCACAACAACCGCGATCTGCTCGATCCGCTGGAACTGTGTTTCAACTCCCTGCACGAATGCGGCATGGGCGTGATTGCCGACGGGCCGTTGCTCGATTGCCTGCGCCGGGCGGTGACTTTCGGCCTGTTTCTGGTACGCCTCGATGTACGTCAGGATTCGACGCGACACAGTTCGGCAATGACTGAAATCACCGATTACCTTGGCCTCGGTCGCTACGAAGACTGGGACGAAGAACAGCGCATCAGCTTCCTCACCCGCGAATTGAGCAATCGTCGCCCGTTGTTGCCGGCGCATTTCAAACCGTCCGCCGACACCGCTGAAGTGCTCGCCACCTGCAAGGAAATCGCCGCCGCACCGGGCGCCTCGCTGGGCTCTTATGTGATCTCGATGGCGGGCGCGGCTTCCGATGTGCTGGCGGTGCAACTGCTGCTCAAAGAGTCCGGCGTGTTGCGGCCGATGCGCGTGGTGCCGCTGTTCGAAACCCTGGCGGACCTCGACAACGCCGGGCCGGTGATGGAGCGTCTGTTGCTGCTGCCGGGCTACCGCGCGAGGCTGCAAGGCCCGCAGGAAGTGATGATCGGTTATTCCGACTCGGCCAAGGACGCCGGCACCACCGCGGCGGCGTGGGCGCAATATCGCGCGCAGGAGCGGCTGGTGGAGATCTGCCGCGAGCAGCAAGTCGAACTGCTGTTGTTCCACGGTCGCGGTGGCACCGTGGGCCGTGGCGGCGGTCCGGCGCACGCGGCGATCCTGTCGCAGCCGCCGGGGTCGGTGGCGGGGCGTTTCCGCACCACCGAGCAGGGCGAAATGATTCGATTCAAATTCGGCCTGCCGGACATCGCCGAGCAGAACCTCAATCTGTATCTGGCCGCGGTGCTCGAAGCGACGCTGTTGCCACCACCGCCGCCAACGTCGGAATGGCGGCACCTGATGGATGAACTGGCCGCCGACGGCGTCGCCGCGTATCGCGCCGTGGTGCGGGAGAATCCGCAGTTCGTCGAGTATTTCCGCCAGTCGACACCGGAGCAGGAGCTGGGACGCTTGCCCCTCGGCAGCCGTCCGGCCAAGCGCCGTGCGGGTGGGATCGAGAGTCTGCGGGCGATCCCGTGGATCTTCGGCTGGACCCAGACCCGCCTGATGCTGCCGGCCTGGCTCGGTTGGGAAAGCGCGTTGAGCAAGGCGCTGGAGCGCGACGAGGGCGAACTGCTCGGGCAGATGCGTGAACAGTGGCCGTTCTTCCGCACCCGTATCGACATGCTGGAAATGGTGCTGGCCAAGGCCGACGCCGACATTGCGCTGTCGTACGATGAGCGTCTGGTCGAGCCGGACTTGCTGCCGTTGGGCGCGCAGTTACGCGACCTATTGTCGCAGGCGTGTGCGGTGGTGCTCGGCTTGACCGGTCAGTCGCAACTGCTGGCACATAGCCCAGAGACGCTGGAATTCATCCGTCTGCGCAACACTTACCTCGACCCGCTTCATCTATTGCAGGCCGAGCTGTTGGCCCGTTCACGGCAGCAGAATGTCGAACAGGGCAGCCCGGTGGAGCAGGCGCTGCTGGTGTCTGTGGCGGGAATTGCCGCCGGTTTGCGCAATACCGGCTAAGGTTTTTGCGGTGGTATCAGGCGCCCGGTGCACAGGCCGGGTGCCGCTTTGTACACAGGCAGAAAGTGCGGGCAGGCGACAGTTAATGATGGGGTTGCGACTTGGGTTACCGCGTCGCAAGGTCGCGGCGGGCGCCGGTTTCTCCGACTTTTGGCGTCTTGTGTGGGCGCAGCCTGCTGTGTATCTTGATCAGCCTTTGGCCGTTTGTGCGGCCACGACCCGTTTTTTTGAGATTGGCCCAAAGAGGCGAATCCCGTTGTTTTCTATATAAAAAATTGAGGAGCACATCGATGCGCGTCATTCTGCTGGGAGCTCCCGGGGCCGGTAAAGGTACTCAGGCTAAGTTCATCACCGAGAAATTCGGCATTCCGCAAATCTCCACCGGCGACATGCTGCGTGCTGCGGTCAAGGCCGGCACTCCGCTGGGCGTTCAAGCCAAGAGCATCATGGATGCCGGCGGCCTGGTGTCGGATGACCTGATCATCGCGCTGGTGCAGGATCGCATCGCTCAACCCGACTGCGTCAATGGCTTCCTGTTCGACGGCTTCCCGCGCACCATTCCGCAAGCCGAAGCCCTGGTGACTGCCGGTGTCGAACTGGACGCCGTGGTTGAAATCGCTGTTGAAGACGAAGAAATCGTTCAGCGTATCGCCGGTCGTCGCGTTCACGAGGCCAGCGGCCGCGTTTACCACATCGTCTACAACCCGCCGAAAGTGGCTGGCAAAGACGACGTTACCGGCGACGATCTGGTGCAGCGCAAGGACGACACCGAAGAAACCGTGCGTCATCGCCTGTCGGTCTACCATTCGCAGACCAAGCCGCTGGTGGATTTCTACCAGAAGCTCTCCGCTGCCAACGGCAAGCCGAAGTACAGCCACATCCCGGGCGTTGGTTCGGTTGAAGCGATCACCGCCAAGGTGCTCGAAGCGCTGAGCTGATAAAGCTGATCCGCTGCATCATCTACGGCCCGCTTGCGGGCCGTAGTTGTTTATACTGACGCCCTTTTTCTCCCACCTGTTTTGGAAACATCGATGAGCACCTTGCTGGCCCTGGACACCGCGACCGAAGCTTGCTCCGTTGCCTTGCTGCATGACGGCAAGGTCACGAGCCATTACGAGGTGATCCCGCGTCTGCACGCGCAGAAGCTGCTGCCGATGATCCAGCAACTGCTGGCCGACGCCGGCACCACGCTGCAAGCGGTGGACGCCATCGCGTTCGGTCGTGGGCCGGGTGCGTTCACCGGTGTGCGGATCGCCATTGGTGTGGTGCAAGGTCTGGCGTTTGCGCTGGATCGTCCGGTGCTGCCGGTGTCCAACCTCGCCGTCCTGGCGCAACGTGCATATCGCGAACACGGCGTGAGCCAGGTCGCAGCAGCCATCGATGCGCGGATGGATGAAGTGTATTGGGGCTGCTACCGCGAGACCGCCGGCGAGATGCGTCTGGTCGGTGCCGAAGCGGTGCTGCCACCGGAAGCCGCGGCGCTGCCGGGCGATGCCAGCGGTGAGTGGTTCGGTGCGGGCACCGGTTGGGGCTATGGCGAGCGGATCGCGCTCAGCCTGAGCGGCTCGGATGCCGGCATGCTGCCTCACGCCGAAGACCTGCTGACCCTGGCGCGATTTGCCTGGGAACGCGGCGAGTCGATCCCGGCCGACGAGGCGCAACCGGTTTACCTGCGCGATAAAGTCGCTACTCCAAAGGCTCGCTGATCATTCAAAGCGGCGGGGTCTATTGTGGCGAGGGAGCTTGCTCCCGCTCGGCTGCGGAGCAGTCGCAAAACCTGCGACCGCGATTTATCTGATAATCCAGTGGGGGCCGCTTCGCAGCCCAGCGGGAGCAAGCTCCCTCGCCACAAAAGCACTCCCGCAGAATTCAATGCCTTATTCCAAATTCTGCCAATCGTCAGTTTCCAACCCCGCGCTTTAAACCTTTTACGCTTTATGTGTTCTAGTTATCACTCGGCGGTTTGCTAAGTCGGTCAAGTGCCGCTAAATTGCCATCATCGATACCGAGCATGAAATTATGCGTATAGACGGAGTTTCCTCTCAGTCCTACCCCATCAAGCGCAAGCCTCGCAAAGGCAATGTGGCGCTGGATGAGTCCGTCGACGATATCGATGGCGAGCTGGAATTCCCGACTGAAGAGCAACTGGCCGCCCGCGCTGCCAAAGCCTCCGCACAACGCCTGGCCAATCTGCCTGCCCGTCAGCAAGACATGATTTATCACCGCGCCATGAGCAAAAGCGTAGCGATGGCCCTGGCCAGCTACCTGAGCACCGCCGGTTTTGTCGATTGGGATGCGGATGTGCTGGGCCTCGACCTGTACATCTGATGGATCTGCCTTACTACCTCGGTTGTCCGTCCTGGAGCGAAAACGCCTGGCGCGAGTATCTGTACCCCGAAGACGCCAAGACCTCCGACTTCCTCGCTCTCTACTCCCAAGTATTCAATGCCGTCGAAGGCAACACGACCTTCTACGCCAGCCCCTCGCCGGCCACCGTGCAGCGCTGGGCCGAGACCATGCCCGAACATTTTCGCTTCACCGCCAAGTTTCCCGGCGACATCAGCCACAGCGGTGACCTGCGCGATCAACTGACCGCCGCCGAAACCTTCGTAAATCTTCTCAGCCCGCTCGGCGAACGGGTTTCGCCGCTGTGGCTGCAATTGTCGAAAAGCTTCACCCCGCATCGATTGCCCGAGCTGACGGCGTTCATCGACGCGCTGGACCGGCCACTGGCAGTGGAAGTCCGTCACGAACAGTTTTTCGCCAAGGGCGAGAGCGAGCGCCTGCTCAATCGTCTGCTGCTTGAACGTGGCGTGGAGCGCATCTGCCTCGATCCACGGGCGCTGTTCAGTTGCCTGTCGACCGAGTCTTCGGTGATCCACGCGCAATCGAAAAAGCCTCGGGTGCCGACCCGTCCGGCGGCGTTCACTCAATGTCCGCAGGTGCGCTTCATCGGCCACCCGGAGCTGGAAGCCAACGATCCGTTCCTCGTGCCATGGGTCGCGAAAATCGCCGAGTGGATCGAAGAGGGCCGCACGCCGTACATCTTCCTGCACACCGCCGACAACGTGATGGCGGCGAAGCTGGCGCAACGTTTTCACGCACAATTGATGCAACGTTTGCCTGGCCTGCCGTCCCTGCCTGAGCTATACAGAGAACCCGCCGCCGAGCAACTCGGCTTGCTCTGAAGGCGGATTTTTCCCCTGCCCAGGAGCCTGCCGATGGACGCCCACGCCCTTCAAGAACAAGCCCGCAAAGCCCAGGCCTTCAAGGCCCTGCATGAAGGTGCGGGGATTTTTGTGATTCCCAACCCGTGGGATGCCGGCTCGGCGAAAATGCTCGCCAGTCTGGGCTATCAGGCGTTGGCGACCACCAGTGCCGGTTATGCGTTTTCCCAAGGCAAAGCCGATGGCGCCCTGAGTCTCGATGACACCTTGGCCAATGTCCGGGCAATTGTCGCAGCGACCGATCTGCCGGTGGCGGTGGACCTGGAAAACGGTTTCGCCGATGACCCGGCCGAGTGTGCCAAAAGCTTGCTGCGTGCGGCCGAGGCCGGCGCGGTCGGTGGTTCGATCGAGGACGCCACGGGCCGTGCCGATGCGCCGATCTACTGCTTCGAACACGCCGTGGCACGCATCGAAGCCGCCGTCGCTGCGGTGCGCACGCTGCCATTTCCCTTCATCCTGACTGCCCGCGCGGAAAACTATCTGCACGGCAATCCCGATCTCAACGACACCATCCGCCGCCTGCAAGCCTTTGCCGAGGCGGGTGCCGACGTGCTGTATGCGCCGGGTCTGCGCAGCGCCGAAGAGGTGTTGGCGGTGGTGCGCGCGGTGGCGCCAAAACCGGTCAACGTGCTCATGTCCGGCGGTTTGAAACTGACCGTACAGGAGTTGGAAGAAATGGGTGTGCGGCGAATCAGTACCGGCTCGGCATTGGCGCTGGCGGCATTTGGCGAGTTCTTCCGCGCGGCTGAAGAGATCCAGCAGCGCGGGACGTTCGGCTTTACGTCGCAGTCGATGCCGTACGCCAAGGCTAATCAGTTTTTCAAAGGCTGAGCATGGGCCGCTGGATCGCGCTGTCGGTACTGTTGATGATTGCTGGCGCCATGGTCAGCGTCTGGCGCGGCTGGGTCGCCGTGCCGGCCGAATGGAATCCGTGGGCGCCGCTGGACGTGAAGGCCGCGCCGAACTGGTTGACCGGTTTCAAGCTGATGCGCCTGCGCGGCAATCCCGAGTTATGCGCACAAGTGCTCAGCAACTCGGGTCTGCGCATCACCGCGCAAGCCGACAGCCCCGACGCCAAGTGCCCGCTGATCGGCGCCGTGCGCGTGCAGGGCGGCGAGGTGGCGCTGAGCAGCAGCTTCCTCGCCAGTTGTCCGTTGGCGGTGGCTTACGCGATGTTTGAACGGCACACCCTGCAACCCGTCGCGCAAGCGCTTTACGGACAGCCTGTGGCGCGGCTCGATCACCTTGGCAGCTTTGCCTGCCGTAATGTCTACAACCGCGAGAGCGGGGCGCTCAGCCGCCATGCCAGTGCCGATGCGCTGGACATCAGCGGTTTTCGTCTGGCGGACGGGCGCAACATCAGTGTGCTCAAAGACTGGCCGAAGCAAAACCAGGACGCGCAGTTTCTGCGCCAGGTGCGCGATGGCGCCTGCGAGGCATTCAGTGTGGTGTTGAGTCCGGATTACAACGCCGCCCACCGCAATCACTTTCATGTCGATGTCGGGCGCTGGAGCGTGTGTCGCTGAAGTATCAGGCAGCGAGGCGCAGGTTCTGCAGGACGATCGGGCGCGCCCAGCCGTTATCGAAGTCCAAAGCCTTCTGCTGCTCGACGATTTCTTCCGGCGGGAACGGCGGATAAGGTTTTTGCAGCAGGTCGAGATCGAACTCGGCAATCGGCAGGTACAGCGGCTTCTTCTGTGGCGCCGGGCCAGGCTCTGGCACAGGCTGACCGTTGTTGATTACGATCGGGCGAACCCAGCTGCTGTCGAAGTCCTGCTGCTCTTGCTGAGCCTTGAGTTCTTCTGGCGGGAACGGTGGGAACGGCTTGTCCAGCAGATCGGTTTCGAACTCTGCGATCGGCAGAAACAGCGGCTCTGGCGGACGCACTTCGGTCTCGACCACGTCGCACTGACGCTGCTCGACGATGTGCGCGTGCAGCTCGCTGCCCAGGGTCGGTTCTTCCGGGCTGTTCAGGTCAACCGGTGGAAAGGTGCCACAGGCCGGCACCACATCACTCGTCTGTTCGGCCATCGCCTGGGCAAAGAAATCCTGCCACAGGTGACTGACGCCGCCCAATGCTTGAGTGTTATGACGGCTGAAGTCGCCCTTGGGCGAAATGTAGCCAATCGATGTGGGAAGAATGCCTGACATTTTTTTCGGTTGACGCTCAGCTCTGGCAAAATGCGCGTTGATTGGTTTATCGGCCACTTTTTGCCGATCCTTAACTTTTTTGAGCGTGTTTTCATGATTGAGCAACCCGCGGCCTGCCGCATCCATGTCCAGGCCCTCGGCCCGACGTTTGAAGCGCAAGCCGAGCAATGGGCCGAGCGTCTGGGCCTGCCGCTGCAGGTGGACGGCGGCGAGTTCGCCTTGCAGGTCGGCGAGCAGGGTTTGCAGCTGCAACAACTCGGCCCGGATGCGCCGGGACCTGTGCGGGTGGACTTTGTCGAGGGGGGCGCGGCGCACCGGCGTCTGTATGGCGGCGGCAGCGGGCAGATGATTGCCAAGGCGGTTGGCATCGCCCAAGGCGTGCGCCCTCGGGTGCTGGACGCCACGGCGGGGTTGGGCAAGGACGCTTTCGTGCTGGCCAGTCTGGGCTGCGAGATGAGCCTGATCGAGCGCCAGCCGCTGATCGGGGCGTTGCTGGAGGATGGTCTGGCACGGGCGGCGGAAGATTTCGACGTGGCGCCAATAGTCGCGCGGATGAAGCTGCTCAAGGGCAACTCCATTGAGGTCATGCGCAATTGGCAAGGCGAGCCGCCGCAGGTGATCTACCTCGACCCGATGTTTCCGCACCGCGAGAAAACCGCGTTGGTGAAGAAAGAGATGCGCCTGTTCCGGCCGCTGGTCGGTGATGATCCGGATGCGCCGGCGTTGCTCGAAGCGGCGCTGGCCCTGGCGACACATCGTGTGGTGGTCAAGCGCCCGCGCAAGGCGCCGTGTATTGATGGGCCGAAGCCGAGCCATGCGCTGGATGGCAAGTCGAGCCGGTATGACATCTACCCGAAGAAAGCGCTCAAGGCTTGAGACCGAGTCGCCTTAATCGCTGGCAAGCCAGCTCCCACAAGTTTTTGTGTCGTTCGCACAATTTGTGTTCAGCACGATCCCTGTGGGAGCTGGCTTGCCAGCGATGACGTCAGATCAGGCGCTAAAAAATCAGGGCCGATACGCCCGCATGAACAACCCCACTACCTCCTGCACATGACTCTCTGCCGCCTCTTCGCTCAGCGGCTCACCGCAGCAATACAGCAAACGAAAATTCCCCGCACCCTTGAGCAGGCAAAAGAAGTGCTCGGCGGCATTGCGCGGCAGGTCGATGCTCAGCACGCCGGTCTCGTCGATGCGTTTGAGTAGCCGCTCCATGCCTTGCACCATGCGCTCAGGGCCAGCGTCGAAGAAGATCTGCGACAGCTTCGGATCCTGCGTACCCAGCGCCATCATCAAGCGATGCAAATTCACCGACTCGTCGCTGTTGATCAGTTGATGAAAGCCCCGGGCAATGTTCAGCAACACATTTTCCACGGGGATGCCGGCGGGCAATTCGAAGAACAGCGGCGGTAACTGCTCCTCGCATTTGGCCATCACCGCGGAGGAGAACAGCGTCTCCTTGTCGTTGAAGTGGCTGTAAACCGTCAGTTTCGACACGCCAGCCTCGGCGGCGACCGCGTCCATGCTGGTGTTGGCGTAGCCGTGACTCAGAAACAGGGTTTTCGCCGCATCGAGGATTGCCCGGCGCTTGGCCGGATCCTTCGGACGGCCCGGGCCGTTTGGAGCTGAAAGATTGTTCGACATTCTTCGCTTTTAATACTGGACTGGTGAGTTTGCTATTAATACCATACCGGCCAGTATAAATATTCCAAGCAACATAAGCGAAAGGTCCGTCACCATGTTCCGCTATGCGTTGTCCTTTGCCGTGCCAGTCAGCCTGGCTGTTTTATTGTCCGCATGCGGTCAGGAAGAGGCGACGCCAGTCAGCGTTCGACCGGCCATGGTGGTGCAGCCAGAGCCTTCGGCGCAGGCGATGGAAAGTTATCCGGGTGAGGTTCGCGCCCGCTACGAACCCGATCTGGCGTTCCGCATTGGCGGCAAAGTCAGCCGACGACTGGTCGAGGAAGGTCAGCGCGTGAAGGCTGATCAACCATTGGCCGAACTCGATCCGCAGGACGTGCGCCTGCAACTGGAAGCCACCCGCGCTCAGGTCGCCGCCGCTGAAGCCAATCTGAACCTGGTGCGCGCCGAGCGTGACCGCTACAAAACCTTGATGGAGCGGCAGATGGTCAGCCGTTCCGCCTACGACAACGCGGAAAACCTCTACCGCTCCGGCGAAGCCCGCCTCAAGCAGATCAAAGCCGAATTCAACGTCTCGACCAACCAGGCCAGTTACGCCGTGCTGCGCGCGCCGCAGGACGGTGTGGTGGCCAAGCGTTCGGTGGAAGTCGGGCAGGTGGTCGCCGCCGGGCAAACCGTGTTTACCCTCGCCACCGACGGCGAGCGCGAAGTGTCGATCAGCCTCCCGGAGCAGAGCTTCGGGCGGTTCAAGGTCGGCCAGCCAGTCACCGTTGAACTGTGGACCCAGCAGAACCAGCGCTTCGCCGGGCAGATTCGTGAGCTGTCGCCGGCGGCCGATCCGAAATCCCGTACCTTCGCCGCGCGCATCTCGTTCACCAGCGGCAAAGTCCCGGCTGAACTCGGGCAGAGCGCCCGGGTGTTCGTGCAATCGGCAGACAGTGTGCCGCTGTCAGTACCGCTTTCGGCCCTGACTGCCGAGAACGGTGCGACCTATGTCTGGGTCGTCAGCGCCAACAACACCCTGAAGAAGACCCCGGTGCGCATCGGCCCGTTCGGCGAGAAAAGTGTGCCGGTGCTCGAAGGCCTCAACGCCAGCGACTGGGTGGTGGCAGCCGGCGTCCATGTGTTGCTCGATGGTCAGCAGGTGCGTCCCGTGGATCGCTCCAACCGAGTGGTCAATCTGGCGGACAAGGAGTAAGTCCCGATGCGCTTCAACCTTTCCGAATGGGCGCTGCGTAATCGCCAGATCGTCCTGTTCCTGATGCTTTTGCTGGCCATCGTCGGGGCCTTGTCCTACACCAAACTCGGCCAGAGCGAAGACCCACCGTTCACCTTCAAGGCCATGGTCATCCAGACCCGCTGGCCGGGGGCGACCGCGCAGGAAGTCTCGCGGCAGGTCACCGAACGCATCGAAAAGAAATTGATGGAAACCGGCGAGTACGAGCGCATCGTGTCGTTCTCTCACCCCGGTGAGTCGCAGGTCACCTTCATTGCCCGTGACTCGATGCACTCCAAGGAAATCCCCGACCTCTGGTACCAGGTGCGCAAGAAGGTCAGCGACATTCGCCAGACCTTGCCGCCGGGGATTCAGGGGCCGTTTTTCAACGATGAATTCGGCACCACGTTCGGCAATATTTACGCGCTGACCGGCGACGGTTTCGACTACGCGGTACTCAAGGATTACGCCGACCGCATCCAGATCCAGCTGCAGCGGGTCAAAGATGTCGGCAAGGTCGATCTGCTCGGTTTGCAGGACGAGAAAATCTGGGTCGAGCTGTCCAACGTCAAACTCGCCACCCTCGGTTTGCCACTGGCGGCGGTACAGCAAGCGCTGGAAGAGCAGAACGCGGTGTCCACTGCGGGGTTCTTTGAAACCGGCAGCGAACGTGTGCAGCTGCGGGTTTCGGGGAATTTTCAAACGGTCGAGGAGATCAAGAACTTCCCGATCCGCGTCGGTGACCGGACGTTCCGTATCTCCGATGTCGCCGATGTGCATCGCGGTTTCAACGACCCTCCGGCGCCACGCATGCGCTTCATGGGCGAGGACGCCATTGGCCTCGCTGTTGCGATGAAGGACGGCGGCGACATTCTGGTGCTGGGCAAAGCGCTGGAAGGCGAGTTCTCGCGCCTGCAGAAAAACCTCCCGGCCGGCATGCAACTGCGCAAAGTCTCTGACCAACCGGCGGCGGTGAAGACCGGTGTCGGCGAGTTCGTCCAGGTGCTGGTAGAGGCGCTGGCGATTGTGTTGCTGGTGAGCTTCTTCTCCCTCGGCGTGCGCACCGGCATGGTGGTCGCGCTGACCATTCCGCTGGTGCTGGCGATGACTTTCGCCTGCATGTATTACCTGGGCATCGGTCTGCACAAGATCTCGCTCGGTGCGCTGGTGCTGGCGCTGGGCTTGCTGGTGGACGACGCGATCATCGCCGTGGAAATGATGGCGATCAAAATGGAGCAGGGCTTCGACCGGATCAAGGCCGCAAGCTACGCCTGGACCAGCACCGCGTTCCCGATGCTCACCGGTACGCTGATCACCGCCGCCGGGTTTCTGCCGATTGCCACCGCGCAGTCCGGCACTGGCGAATACACCCGTTCGATCTTCCAGGTAGTGACCATCGCCTTGCTCGCGTCATGGGTGGCGGCGGTTATGTTCGTGCCGTATCTGGGGGAAAAGCTCCTGCCGGATCTGGCGAAGATTCATGCGGCCAAACATGGCACAACTGACGGGCAAGCCGATCCGTACGGCACGCCGTTCTATCAACGGGTGCGGCGTCTGGTGGAGTGGTGCGTGGCGCATCGCAAAACCGTGATCGTGCTGACGGTGGGGCTGTTCATCGCGTCGGTGATGCTGTTCCGTTTCGTCCCCCAGCAGTTCTTCCCGGCCTCCAATCGACTGGAGTTGATGGTCGATCTGAAGCTGGCCGAAGGGGCGTCGCTGGCCAACACCACGGCCGAGGTCAAACGCCTGGAAGCGATGCTCAAGGATCACGCCGGCATCGATAACTATGTGGCGTATGTCGGCACCGGTTCGCCGCGTTTCTACCTGCCGCTGGATCAGCAACTGCCGGCGGCGAGCTTCGCCCAGTTTGTGGTATTGGCGAAAAACATCGAGGAGCGCGAGACCCTGCGCACCTGGTTGATCGAAACCCTTAACGAGCAATTCCCGACCCTGCGTTCGCGGGTCACGCGTCTGGAAAACGGTCCGCCGGTTGGTTATCCGGTGCAGTTTCGCGTCACCGGTGAGCACATCGAGGAAGTCCGTGCGCTGGCGCGCAAAGTGGCGGCCAAGGTGCGCGAGAACCCGCACGTGGTCAACGTGCACCTGGACTGGGAAGAACCGAGCAAAGTGGTGTACCTGAACATCGATCAGGACCGCGCCCGGGCACTCGGTGTGAGCACGGCCAATCTGGCGAAATTCCTCCAGAGCTCGCTGACCGGTTCGAGTGTCAGTCAGTACCGCGAGGACAACGAACTGATCGAGATCCTGTTGCGCGGCACGGTGCATGAGCGTACCGAGTTGTCGTTGCTGCCGAGTCTGGCGGTACCGACCGATAACGGTCGCAGTGTGGCGTTGTCGCAGATTGCCACGCTGGAATACGGGTTTGAGGAAGGGATCATCTGGCACCGTAATCGTCTGCCCACCGTGACGGTGCGTGCCGACATCTATGGCAAGGAGCAGCCGGCGACGCTGGTGAAGCAGATCGCTCCGACGCTGGATCCGATCCGTGCCGAATTGCCTGACGGGTATCTGCTGGATGTCGGCGGGACGGTGGAGGATTCGGAGCGTGGGCAGAAGTCGGTGAATGCCGGGGTGCCGATGTTTATCGTGGTGGTGCTGACGTTGCTGATGGTGCAATTGCGTAGCTTCTCGCGCACGGCGATGGTGTTTCTGACGGCGCCGTTGGGGTTGATCGGGGTGGTGTTGTTTCTGATGGTGTTCCGTCAGCCGTTCGGGTTTGTGGCGATGCTGGGGACGATCGCGCTGTCGGGGATGATCATGCGCAACTCGATGATTCTGGTGGATCAGATCGAGCAGGATATTGCTTCTGGTCTCAAGCCTTGGCAGGCGATTATCGAGGCGACGGTGCGGCGGTTTCGGCCTATCGTCTTGACGGCTTTGGCGGCGGTGCTGGCGATGATTCCGTTGTCGCGCAGTGTGTTTTTCGGGCCGATGGCGGTGGCGATCATGGGGGGGTTGATTGTGGCTACGGCTTTGACGCTTTTGTTTTTGCCTGCTTTGTATGCGGCCTGGTTCAGGGTTCGTCGCGACGCTTGATGGTTTTGGACTTGGCGGCCTTTGGGCCGACCAGGTTCTGGGGGTTCTTTGTGAATATCCGTCTCTTCGGGGGTTGCGGCTGGCGGTTTCGCCCTTACGGCGAGTCACTTTGGCAAACGCCCCAAAGTAACCAAAGGTCTTGGCCCCGGCGTACGGCCCTCGCCTAGGCTCGGGTTCCTTCGTTGCGGGGTTCATCCGGGGGCATCGCCTCCGGTTTGCTTCGCTGCACCTCCTCTCG
>NZ_JTKF01000020.1:0-27243 GCF_000828175.1 Pseudomonas sp. W15Feb9B
TGCTCGCGAAGACGGCCTGACAGCCGACCAATTTCCAACTGAACACACCCGATCCACCTGTGGGAGCTGGCTTGCCAGCGATGGCGGCCTGACAGCCGACTAGTCTCCAGCTGCCAACACCCATTCCCACTGTGGGAGCGAGCTTGCTCGCGAAGACGGCCTGACAGCCGACCAGTCTCCCACTGCCCACACCCAATCCACCTGTGGGAGCTGGCTTGCCAGCGATGGCGGCCTGACGGCCAACCACTTTCCGGCAGCTGTTCTCAATTCCAATGTCTGCGATGCTTACGGATCGGCCCCGTGGAGCAGCCAGTCGAGCAACAGGCTGTCGTCGCGCGGTGGTGGCGTGTCGTTCGGTGGCGCCGGGCGTGGATGGGCGAGGCAGAGGATCGGTCGATCCGGGTCGCTGTCGAGGAAGCTCACCCACACCTCACTGCCGGCGCGGGGCAGTTGGTGGATGGCGAGCCGGCCGGCGCCGGTCATCGCGATCGGCAACCACAGGCACGCAGGCTCAGGTGTCTGCGTCGGCCAGAGGCTGACGCCGATGCGCCCGCGATCATCCAGTGGCGCTGGCTGGCCAGGCGATCCCAGCACTCGTGCCAGGTGATAGCCACCGATGTTCGGGCGCGGCTGCGCCAGGGGCGGGCGAAAGTCGCTCGACCAGGGCAGGGCGCTGAAGTCGTTTCGGTAATCATGCACTTCGGTTGTCGGATCAAGGATCGAAGGGTGCCGGCCTTGATGGTGCAGTTCGGTGATCAGCCATTGCTCGTTGAACGCATTGATCGGGTGTTCGCTGATCTGCAGCAGATGCCCGCTGCGCAACGCGCTGCAATCGCCGGATCCGCGAATCGTGCGCGACTGGCAGCGCTGGCGCTGCAGATGACGCCGGCTGCGTTGTTCGGTGTGACGCTGGTCGCTCGACAGCTTGAGCGGTGTGGGCGCAGGCACGGGGTGGTTGGCCGCGTCTGCGCTGATGACTGCCTGGCCCCGATTGCGAATGCCGGGCGCGGCCATGACTGGTGTCGCGTCATGGCGCTGTAACAGCGTGCTGATGCGCGGTGAGGGCGTGTCGTCGGTCACGGCAAACGGCACTGCCAGCGGTTCCTGCGGCAGGCTCAGGTTGTCGTCGGCAAATACCACCACATGCCCGTCCGGGCGATGTTCGAAGTGATAGTGAATGCCTTCCTCCTCACACAGACGGTGAAGGAAGGCCAGGTCGCTTTCCTCGTATTGCAGGCAAAATTCCCGTGGTGGGTAAGGGCCGACGCTCATTTCGATCCGGTAACTGTCGGCTGGCAGCTCATGCTCTTCGAGCAGTTGGGCAAGGATCGCCGGCACGCTCGCTTGCACGAAGACCCGACGCTGTGGCGACTGCGCCAGACGTTGCAGGTGCGGCACCAGCGTCAATCGGTAGCCAATGCGGTGGCTGGCGCGATGCTCACAACTGACACTGTGGATCAGGCCGTGAATGCCGTGAGCGTCGCCCAGGCGCAGGAACGCCGGTTGTCGCAGCAGGCTGCCCGGCGCCAAGGCCGGGGCCAGGGCGATCACTTCAATCTCGAAAAAAAACGGCTGATTGAGTGCTTCCTTGCCACTGAAACACAGGACCGGCAGGCACAGTGGGCCGTCGGTCAGGGTCAGGGTGAACGGGCTTTGCTGGTCATTGAGCATTCATACGGGCTCTGTGGGGCAATACGGACGGCAGAGGGTACGAAAACGCGAGCATTAATGGTCGTGGCTGGTGGGCTTTTCAGAATCGCCCTACAAGTCGCGGTGAAGATGTCGATTCAACAATGAATTTTTTTGGTCGATTGCCGACTTTAGGCCGTATAAACTTGGCGCCACGCGTCGGCCAATAGATGTCTCGGCGCCACAGATCAAGAGAGTGAGTAATGGGCGCACAGTGGAAGGTTAAACACAAAGAAGCGGCAGCCAACGCCAAGGGCAAGATCTTCGGCAAACTGGTGAAAGAGATCACCATCGCTGCCCGCAACGGTGCCGATACCGCCACCAACGCACACCTGCGTCTGGTGGTCGAACAGGCCAAGAAAGCCTCGATGCCCAAGGAAACCCTGGACCGCGCCATCAAGAAAGGCGCTGGCTTGCTGGGCGAAACCGTGCAATACCACCGTGTGACGTACGAAGGTTTCGCGCCGCACCAGGTTCCGTTGATCGTCGAGTGTGTGACCGACAACATCAACCGCACCGTCGCGGAAATCCGCGTGGCGTTCCGCAAGGGCCAACTGGGTGCATCCGGTTCGGTGGCCTGGGACTTCAACCACGTCGGCATGATCGAAGCCTCGCCGGACACCCCGGACGCTGACCCGGAAATGGCCGCGATCGAGGCCGGTGCCCAGGACTTTGAGCCGGGTGAAGAGGGCGCGACCCTGTTCCTGACCGATCCGACCGACCTTGATGCCGTCCAGAAAGCCCTGCCTGAGCAAGGTTTCACGGTGTTGTCGGCGAAACTCGGCTATCAGCCGAAGAACCCGGTCAGCGGCCTGAGTGCCGAGCAGATGGCTGAAGTTGAAGCGTTCCTGGAAGGCCTCGACAACCACGATGACGTGCAGGACATGTTTGTCGGCCTGGCGGGCTGATTTGTTACAGAGATAAGCTGTGGCGAGGGAGCTTGCTCCCGCTCGGCTGCGCAGCAGTCGTTGTTTTTGGGACGGCTTTGCCGTCCAGCGGGAGCAAGCTCCCTCGCCACAGGAATTGTGTCAGTCACAGCTTTTCCAGCACCTCAATCACTTCGCCAAACCCCGGCCGCGCCAGCACATCCGGCTGACAGCAACGCTGTTCCAGCGCTTGCAGCACTTCGCGCCGCTCGGCACTCAGCCCTGAGTCGATGCGCGCCAGCAATTCCCCCAGCAGAACCCCGAACGCCCGTACTTCGATGCGTTGCAGCGCCCGGGTTTCCAGATTGTCAGTGGTGGCATGGAACGATGCCGCGCCAAAATCCCCCAGCAAGCAATCGCCCTGATCGTTCAACAGAATGTTGTGGCCGTAGAGGTCGCCGTGGGTGATGCCCTGTTGATGCAAGTGTTCGGCCGCCGATGCGATCCCTTGGGCAATGTTCAGTGCCACCTCGGCACTGAAGCGGCAGTCCTCGGCATACACATCCCGCGAGCAACTCGCCAGGCTCGGCAATGCCGCGAGATTGCGAAAGCTCGGGTCGATCAGTTGCATCACCAACCCGTGTTGCCCGTCAGGATGACCGTGAATACGGCCTTCCACGCGGATCAGGTTCGGGTGCAGGCCGGCGGTGATGCAGGCGTTCATCTCATGCAGCGGCGAACCGTCGCTGGTCATCTCGCCTTTGTACAGCTTCACCGCGACCGGCACCGACGAGTCTGCGCTACGTTGCCACTGTGCCCGGGAAATCACCCCGGAAGCGCCTTCGCCCAAACGCTGTTGCAGACGCAGTGTCGACCAGTCGATCAGCGGCGTGGCCTCCAGCGCGGCGGCGTCGGCTTCGGTTTCCAGCGGATTGCCGGCATATGCCAGCCAGGTCAGGCTCGGCAGGGTCAGCAGCCACTGCGGCAGTTCACGCAACTGGTTGGCCGCGATGCGGATCAGCTCCAAACGGTGGCACTGGCTCATCGACGCCGGCAGCGCTTGCAGGCGATTGCCGGCCAGCAGCAGTTTTTGCAGGTACGGGCGCTCGCCCAGCTCGCTGGGCAGGGTGTCGATGCAGTTGTCGGTCAGGATCAACCAGCGCAGCAGCGGCGGCAATGCAGCGCCCGGCACGTGGCGGATGCGGTTGGCCTTGAAGCCGATCATCGTCAGCGCTGCACACTGGCCGACGCACTCCGGCACCTCGGTGAAGTGGTTGTCCGAGCAGAACAGAATGCGCATGCGGGTCAGCCGATGCAGGTCGTCCGGCAGGCTGCTCAAGGCATTGCCGCTGAGGTTGAGCACCTCCAACGTATCGGCCAGATCGAAAATTTCCCGGGGGAACTCGGTCAGGCCGCAGGACAGGTCCAGCCGGGTAATGCCCGACAACTCGCCGGCGCGCAATTGAGCAAGGGTGTGCATGTGCAGGTTCACTATCAAATGAAGAAGCGCCGGGCGCTCGGAATGGGCGACATGATAACGGCAAAGCCGGGATTTGCACTGAAGAACACTCTGATCCTCTGTGGGAGCGAGCTTGCTCGCGAAGGCGTCCTGTCAGTCAGTGATTTGTCACTGACACTCCGCTTTCGCGAGCAAGCTCGCTCCCACAGTGGTAATCGGTGATGATCAATGGGATCAGTGGATTTCCTGCAGCTGCCCCAGACGGCTGCGGGTGCGGGCCAGATCGATGGCGTTGCCGCTCAGGGTCTCGCGCAGCGGCAAGCGGCTGAGCAGGGTCAGGTGTTTGTCCTGGTCGTAGAGCACGTCGATCAGGTTGATGAAGCGCTGTTGCGCGGCGATCGAGCGTTCGTCCAGTTCCGGCAGGTCGTCGATGATCCACTGGTCGAAACGCCGGCACAGTTCCAGGTAATCCATCACCGCCGTCGGTTGCTCGCACAAATCGTTGAAGCTGAAAGCCACCCGGCGACCCTCGCACAGGCGCGCCTGAATGTGGCGGCTGCCCACCGGCAGAGCCATGGCTGGCGCACCCTCGGGCGGCAGATTCAGCGCCTGGCGCTGGGTCGCTGCGGCCGGCCACACATAATGACCTTGAGTGAAGACCTGGTGCGCATGATTGCTCGCCTGACTGCGGTAATCGTGGGGGCCGCCGACCTCCATCACGTGCATGCGTGCGTTGATCAAGTCGATCACCGGTTTGAAACGCGCGTGATAGAGCGGGTTAGGCAGCAAGCCCTCCGGCGGATAATTGGAGGTCACCAGCAACACAATGCCGCGCTGAAACAAGGCCTTGAACAGCCGGGTAATGAGCATGGCATCGCCGATGTCATGCACATGAAATTCGTCGAAACACAGCACCCGGCAGTCGTGTAACAGTTCATCGAGGGTGACGCCGAGGGCATCGTTCTGTTCGCGATGCTCGAACATGCCCTGATGCAATCGGGCGAAGAATTCATGGAAATGCACGCGGTGTTTCTGCGCGGTGGGCAGGGCCTGAAAAAAGCCTTCGAGCAGCCAGCTCTTGCCGCGTCCGACCGCACCATGCAGGTACAGACTCGGCGGCGTTTGCGGCCTGGCACCGAACAACAGGCTGGCCTGTTGTGCCATGCAATCGATCACCCGCTGCTGGCTGTGGCTGAGGGTGTAACCCTGGCTGTGAGCCTTGAGCCGGAAGTATTCCTGGATCGAGCGGGCAGTGGCGTCATGCCCGGCACTGGCTGGCCGGCCCTTGGCGAACCAGCGGCGCAGCGCCGACCAGCGTTGGGTCAGTGGCGATCGTTTGGGCGCTCGAGAGGGCACAGTGCAGTCACTCCGTAGTCATCAGGCCGGCGCCCGGGAGCGCGGCGCCGTAGTGTAACCAGAGGCGGCGTCAGGCTTCCATCGCGGCTCGTCGACTGTGGGCGATCACTGAACAGATTTGTGCGGGACGTACAGCTATTTTCAGCGATGTAATTCGCCGTGTTGCCAAACTTTCGAAACATATCCCGGCAGATCCATGGATCCAATCGACTGGCGGATTCGTCGTCCGTTGCTACCCTGAAACACAGTAACGTCATCCAGGATGTTCCCTCACAAGGAATGGGACAGTGATTGTACGTGTGGTGATGGGCCTGCTCGGGGTGCTTGGGGCCTCGGTGCATGCGGCGGATCTTCAGGTCGAAGTTCGCGTTGACGTGCAGCGTGGTTGCCAGTTGATCGGCCAGCAGCGCGAGGCAGGTATTGAACAGCTGGGCGTGCTGGAATTCGGCAGTGCTGCGCGTCTCGATGATCCGGCCGGGCCACTGGGTGCGGCGCTGACCAATCAGCGTCTGCCGCGCCTGGAGTGCAACCCCGACACGCCGTATCAACTGCGGGTCGACGGTGGCCTGCATGGCGGAGTTGGTGAGGTTCGCTACATGGCGGGGGCGGCGGGGAGCCAGCCGATTCCATATCGGCTGTATCAGGACGCGGCGCGCCGGGTGCCGCTGGTGGTGAACGTGCCAGTCAGCGGCCGGGTGCCGGACACCGGCACGGTGGAGTTGCCGCTTTACGCGCGGATCGAGCGTCTGGCGCAGGTGCCGCAGGTCAGCCGCTATTCGGATCTGGTGAAAGTCACCGTGACCTGGTGAGTGCAGGATTTCAGGCAATTCGCTGGAGGCGGGTCGCGCAGGGAAGGGGCGTTCAATACTGAGCGCGGGAGACGCAAGCATCCTGAAGGAGTAGGGACGGACGCAATGACAGGCAAGCACTGGATGGTCATCGCCACGGGTACGCTGCTGTTGCTCGCTGACGACGCACAGGCGGCGATCAGCGGGCAGATCAACGCGCGACTGATCCTGATCGCCGGATGCGAAGTCACCAACAGCGCCACCCCGGCGATCCCGGTGAGCAATCTGGGCACCCTTGATTTCGGTCAGCAGGGGCCGACCTGGACTTCGCCCATCAAGGCCAGTCTCGACGGCGATAGCAGCGGCAAGCTGAATGTCGCCTGCAATCCCTCGGTCACCGGTTTCACGGTCACCATCGACGGCGGCACCCACGGCGACGGTACCACCCGCCGCCTGAGCAACGGACGCCAGACCCTGCCTTATCAACTGTTCCTGGATGCCTCCGGCAGCCAACGCTACAGCATCGGCCAACAACACAATTTCGCTGTCACCAGCGGTGCGCAGATACCGATTCCGGTCTTTGGCACGGTGGTGGCGAATACCCGCGCGGTACCGGCAGGTGTCTATACCGACACGCTGACGGTGACGCTCGACTGGTAACCCGTAGAGGACGGACACCATGCGCACGTTTGCATCAAGGATAGGTTTGTCGTTGCTCGGCCTGACGCTGGTTTCCAGTGCCCACGCCGCCACCACGGTCACCGGCCAGATCACCGCCAGCCTGACCCTGATCAGCAGTTGTCAGGTCAATGGCGCCGGCGGCTCCACCGGGCTGAACTTCGGTGCGCTGAACTTCGGCACTGCCAACAGCCTGTTTACCACCGCCAGCGGGCAAGTGTTGGGCGGTGGTGGCGGGGCGCTGTCGATTCTTTGCTCGAGCGGCACCACGCCGGTGGTCAAGGTGCGCGCCGGCGCCCACGACGGTCAATCGCCGGGCGGTGCACGTGCGTTGTACGACGGTGTCGCCAACTACGTGCCGTACGATTTCTATACCGATGCCGGGCATTCGCAGCTGCTGCCGATTGACGGCACGATCAACCTGGCGACCAGCACCGGCGTGGCACAGACGGTGAACATCTACGGTCAGGCGGTGGGCAAGGCCGGTTTGCCGGCGGGCACGTACACCGACACCGTCGCTGTCGAACTGACGTTCTGATGCCATGCGCCGCCAGGGCTGTGCCGCGCTGCTCCTGCTCTGTGCGGGCAGTGTGCCGCTGCCGCTGGGGGCCGCCACCAGTCAGAGCTTTCAGGTCAGCGCCACCATCACCCCGGGGTGCCTGGTGGTGGGCGGTGTCTCTAATTACGGTGGGCTGAATTTCGGTACCAGTTCGGCTCTGGGTACCGGCACGGTGCAAGTGGCGCTGACCGGTGGCGTGCAGTTGCAATGCACACCGGGCGTGACGCTGAACATGAGCGTCGATGGCGGCCAGTACAACAGCAGTGGTCGGCATATGCAGCTCAACAGCGGCAGTGCGCGGGTGGCGTACGCGCTGTTTCGCGATGCGGCTTACAGCCAGAGCCTGGGCATCAGTCAGAGCGTGGCGGTGGCTTACAGCGATGCGAACAACATCAGCCTGCCGATTTATGGGCAGGTGCAGTTGCCGGGCAATCAGCCTGGGGGGACGTACAGCGACGTGTTGCAGGTGCAACTGTCGTGGTGAGGCGACGTTTGAATGGCCGACAAGGAGCAGGTTCATGGGGGCAGTGACTTCACGGCATTCGGTTGCGCAGCGCGTGATGCTGGCGCTGATGATGCTTGGGGCTGGCAATGCGCAGGCCGCCAGTTCGGTGCTGATCTGGCCGATCGATCCGGTGCTGGAGGCCGATCAACAGGCCAGTGCGTTGTGGCTGGAGAACCGCGGCACGGAAACCGCCAACCTGCAGATCCGAGTGTTCGGCTGGAGCCAGAGCGGCTTTGAAGAGCAATACCAGAACCAGCGCGACGTGATCGGCAGCCCGCCGGTGGCGAAGATCGAACCGGGCCAGAAACAACTGGTGCGCCTGACCCGAACCAAGGATGTGCCGCCGGGACAGGAACTGGCTTACCGGATCATCATCGACGAAATCCCTGGCGCTCAGCCACCGGCTGCCGAGGGCGGCAAAACGGCGGCGGCGATTCGCTTCCAGATGCGTTATTCGGTGCCGTTGTTTGCCTACGGCGCGGGGCTGTGGAGCAAGGAGGACAGCACGCGGCCGCGCGATCCCAAAGGCGTGGGGCTGCCGCAATTGAGCTGGCGCACGGTGGCGGTGGATGGCCGACCGTATGTCGAAGTGCGCAATCAGGGCGCGGTGCATGCGCGGCTGACCGACGTGGCGATCAAACAAGGCGGGCAAAGCAAGCCGTTGGCCGAGGGCCTGTTGGGTTACGTGCTGCCGGGGGCGGTGATGCGCTGGCCGGCACCGGGCCCCTTGGCGAGCGAGTCGGCGCTGCAGGTGCGGGTCAATGGCGGGGCGCAGGTGCAGAGCATTGCGCCGGAGCGCTGAAAAAGGAGCCATGCCGAGTGGACTTTAGTGGCGAGGGAGTTTGCTCCCGCGGGGTTGCGAAGCAGCCCCAAGCCGTGTCAGGTAGTCCGCTCAAACAGTTCTGACGACGGCTGCGCCGCCGAGCGGGAGCAAGCTCCCTCGCCACAATGATTACATCGTGTCGTCAAAATTCCAGAGAAAGATAACTGGCTTTGGCAAGAGTGGTATCAGGAGGATCGAGTCCATTGACGGACGTAAAGCGTGTATGAGCTCAGGATGGGCTCGTCGTATTCAGCGTCCGTTGTGGCTGATGACTGGCGCGTGGTGCCTGATGGTCGTGCAACCCACCGGGGCCGGCGAATTGCCGCCGCCTCCCAGCGGCATGGAGGCCGTCAGTGATGCACAGTTGTTTCTGGAGTTGGTGGTCAATCAGATGAACACCGGGCGGGTGGTGGCGGTACAGCAGCGTGGCGGGCATCTGTTTCTGCCGGCCAGCGCATTACGCGAAACCGGGATGAAACTGCCTGACGGTAGTGCTGACGAAGTCGATCTTGACGGCCTGCCGGGACTGCACAGCGAGTACGACAGTGTCGGTCAGCGCCTGCTACTGGATGTTCCGCCGCAGTGGCTGCCGGACCAGTTCATCGGCAATCGCGAGAACTATCCGCGCACTCCGGCGCTGAGCAGCTTCGGTGCGCTGTTCAATTATGACCTGTACCTCAACGACACCGACGACGCCGGCACCTATCTGGCGGCCTGGAACGAGCTGCGGCTGTTCGATAGCTGGGGCACGTTGTCCAACACCGGGCAGTACCGGCGCACCTTGTCTGGGGATTCGGTCAGTACGCTGGACAACGGTTACCTGCGCTACGACACCACCTGGCGTTACTCCGATGACGAGCGAATGCTCACCTACGAGGGCGGGGACGTGATCAGCGGCGCCTTGCCGTGGAGCAATTCGGTGCGTCTGGGCGGTGTGCAGTTCTCACGGGATTTTGCCGTGCGTCCGGATCTGGTGACCTATCCGTTGCCGCAGTTTGCCGGTGAGGCCGCGGTGCCGTCGTCGGTGGATCTGTTCATCAACGGCTACAAGTCGAGCAGCACCGACCTGCAACCGGGGCCGTATACCCTGACCAATATTCCCTTCATCAACGGCGCCGGGGAGGCGGTGGTGGTGACCACCGATGCGCTGGGGCGGCAGGTATCGACCACGGTGCCGTTCTATGTCACCAGCAGTCTGCTGCAAAAAGGCCTGAGTGATTTTTCGGTGGCGGCCGGTACGTTGCGCCGCGATTACGGATTGAAGGACTTCAGCTATGGCCCAGGCGTGACTTCCGGCAGCCTGCGCTACGGTGTCAGCGACAGCTTCACCGTGGAAAGCCACGCCGAAGCGGCTGACTCGCTGACCCTCGGCGGCATCGGCGGCAACCTGCGTCTGGGCAATTTCGGCGTGCTCAACAGCGCCATCAGTCAGAGCCGTTTCGAAGGCGAGGGGGGTAACCAGTTCAGCCTCGGTTATCAGTACAGCAGCCAGCGCTACAGTTTTTCCTGGCAACGCTTGCAACGCCGCGACCAATACGCCGACCTGAGTGTGATCGACACGCCTTACATCAGCCTCAGCCGGCGCAGCGAGCAGGCGACCCTGAGTGTCAACCTCGACCGTTGGGGCAGCCTCGGTGCCGGCTATTTCGACGTGCGCGCGGCGGACGATTCGCGCACGCGCCTGCTCAACCTGAGCTGGAGCAAGCCGTTGTGGCGCAACAGCAGTTTCTACCTTTCGGCCAACCGCGAGATCGGTGACAGCCACTGGGCAGTGCAGGCGCAACTGGTGATCCCGTTCGATCTGCGCGGCAGTCTGGCGATCAGCAGCGAGCGCAGCAAGACCGGGCAGAGTCAGCAGCGGGTCAATTACAGTCGTTCGGTGCCGACCGAGGGCGGGGTCGGTTTCAATCTGGGCTACGCCGAGGGTGATGGCCCCGATTATCGTCAGGCCGACCTGACCTGGCGTCTGCAATCGGTGCAATTGCAGGCCGGGGTCTACGGCACTTCAGACGCCGAAACCCGTTGGGCTGATGCCAGTGGCTCGCTGGTGTGGATGGATCGCCAGGTATTCGCGGCCAATCGTATCGACGATGCATTTGTGGTGGTCAGTACCGATGGCTTTGCCGACATTCCAGTGCGTTACGAAAACCAACAGGTCGGTCAAACCGACAAGAACGGCCATCTGCTGGTGCCTTGGAGCAGCGCCTATTACCGTGGCAAATATGAAATCGATCCGCTGAACCTGCCGGCCAACGTGCGCAGCCCCAACGTCGAGCAGCGCATCGCCGTGCGCCGGGGCAGCGGTTATTTGCTGGAGTTTCCACTGAGTCGGGTGATCGCTGCGAGTATCGTGCTGGTGGACGCGCAGCAACGTGAACTGCCGTTGGGCGCGGGCGTGTTGCACGAGCAAAGCGGGGCGCGCACGGTGGTTGGCTGGGATGGCCTGGTCTACCTGGAAAACCTGCAGGCACAGAACTCGTTGTTGGTGACGCTGGCGGACGGCAAGACCTGCAAGTCGCAGTTCAATGTGGATATGCAACAAAGCCAGGTGCCGCTGATCGGCCCGTTGGTGTGTCAATGAGCGCGGCGCGGATTTGCCTGTGTCTGGCGCTGCTGCTGCCTGGGGCGGCACAGGCCTTGTGTTCGGTGGTCAGTACCACTGCGGCGGCGTTCGGTTCGATCAGTTCGATTGCCGTGCGCACCACGACGCAGCCCAGTTCCACGCTCAACGCCGGGTTGAGTTGTACGGGTTCGCTGCTGACCCTGCTGACCAGCAATGATCACTTTTACGCCACCATCACCTCGACCCAGAGCGGCTTGCTCGGGCCGACCGGCGATGTCATCGGCTACACGATCTACGCCAACAACAGCACCAGCTACCCGCTGACCCGTGGCACCGCCTTCGACTTCGCCCGCAATGGCATCATCGACGCTTTGGGGCTGCTCAACGGCACCACCCCGAAAACCGTGCCGCTGTACCTGAGTACGACCATTGGCAGCAACGTTGCCGCCGGGGTCTACACAGAAAACCTGAGTATTTTCTGGAACTGGAATTACTGCTCCGGGATCGGTGCCGGCAGTATTTGCCTGGGGCGCGACATCAACAGCGGTACGGCGACGTTGACAGTGAACCTGACCGTGTCCAACGACTGCACGATTACCGCGCCAAACATTGCCTTTGGCAGCGCGCCGGTGATCAGCGCCTTTATGCCGGTGACCGGGCAGACGATCAATCTGGCCTGCACCAAGGGCAGCGCCTACACCGTCGGTTTGAGCGATGGGCAGAACCCGGTCAGTGTCGGCGGTCGGCGGCGGATGATTTCCGGGAGCAATTATCTGGCCTACGACATCTTCAAAAGCGCCGGGACTACTCGTTGGGGCAGTGTCGGCAGTGCGCGCCGGTCGAGCACTGACGCCGAGGTCAATCCAGGAAATGGTCTGGGCACCGGGAGCCAGATCTTCAATTACAACGCGAAAATCTACACCGACCAGACCACGCCGCCGGCGGGGACTTACCTGGACAATGTGGTGCTGGACGTGGGTTTCTGACCCAACACAGTCCCCTGTAGGAGCTGCGGCACGCTGCGATCTTTTGATTTTTAGCATCAAGGTCAAAAGATCGCAGCGTGCCGCAGCTCCTACAGTGGGGCTTTCAGAATTGCATTGATTGCTTCAACTGCTGCGCCGCCGGCGAGTCTGTCGGGCTGACCATCGCATAGTTGTACCCGCCGCCGGACCAGTAATCGGCCTGCAGATCGCCGTCGCTGCGGCTGCCGCGTGGCAGAAAGGTGTTTTTCGGCCCCGGTGGCCGCACGTAGAAACTGACCTTGTGACCGCTGCGATCCTCATACATCACCATCGCCGCCGGACCTTCGTCGGTGCTGAGCAGACGGCCGCTGACCGGTTCGAAGCCGGCGGATTTCAGATCCGGCAGACGACTGGCCTGAGTGAAATACCGGTCGAGCCAATGCTGCATGTCGCCGTCACTGTCGACTTTATAGTCCGCCGGCAATATTCCCTGCTGTGCAATCAGTCGATAGGCCTGCAAGGCATCGGTCATTGGCAGCACAGAGGCGCGCGCGAGGGTCATTTCCCGCGCCTGCCAGCCACTGAAACCACCGAGGCCGACCGCGATCAGCAAAACTGCCGCGCTGGCCAGATGACGCCGTGATTGACGCTTGAGACGCTGGCGAATCTGCGCCGGATCCAACTGCGGATTCGTCGGTTGTTGCAACGCACCGCCCAGCGCAGCGCGCAATTGTTGGGCATCCTGCTGCCAGGCGCGAACCTGTGCGGCGGTGTCCGGATGATTGGCCAGCCAGGCGTCGAGGACGCGCCGATCGGCCTCGCTGAGTTGGTGGTCGACGTACGCGTGCAGGTCGCGTTCGCTGGGGGGCATGCTGATCATTTGAGTATCCGCAAGGAAGGGCTGCTGATTTCGCCGTCGCTGAGCTGGCGCAAGGCCTGACGAGCGCGGGACAGACGCGACATCACCGTGCCGCTGGGGACGTTAAGGATTTGCGCGACTTCCTTGTAGCTCAAGCCTTCCACCGAAACCATCAACAGCAGGGCTCGCTGTTCAGCAGGCAGGTGATCGAAGGCTTGCAGGGTCGATTGGGCGATCACCGTGCGCTCGGTCGAGGGCTCGGCGTCATCGCGACCGGTGAATAATTCGAGCATCCGCGCATAACGACGGGAGCGCCGATGGGCGTCGAGAAACTGCCGATAGAGGATTGCGAACAGCCATGCACGCACGTCACCCACGGCGCGTTTGCCGCTCCAGCCGGACAAGGCCCGTTCAAGGCTGGCCTGCACCAGATCGTCGGCGCTGCTGCTGTTGCGGGTCAGTGACACGGCAAAGCGGCGCAATCTGGGAATGATTTCTCTCAACTGTTCGTCGATTTCGCTCATTAGTTTCTGCCAGTCACTACGCTGTGGACTAGAGAGACGTCCGCCGTTCGAGGTTATTCCACGTTCGGAAAAATAAATACCGGGCCATGGAATAAATCCCGCTGGGGTGCGTCTTGCTGATTCTTCCTACTTGTGGCCGATGGCCCTGGAGTTATTCATGGTTGATCGCACTTCACCGCCGGGCAGGCCGTCGCGCCCACCCTTGAGTGCCGCGAGCACAGTGTTGCGTCTGACGGCGATTGCCGTGGTGGTTGCCGCTGTCGCCGGGGCGTTTGCCTACGTCCACGGTAACCTTGACCCACAACGTCTGACGCCCAAGGCGCTGGTCGATGTGCTGGAGAAAAACAACGGCGTGCATCCCGGTTTCCGTCGCAACCACGCCAAAGGCGTATGCGTGATCGGGCATTTCGAGAGCAGCGGCGAGGCGCGGGCGTTTTCTGCCGCGCAGGTGTTCAACGAGGCGCGGACTCCGGTGGTCGGGCGCTTCGCATTGCCGGCGGGCAATCCCTACGCCCCGGACAGCAGCGTGCCGATCCGCAGTCTGGCGCTGCGTTTCAGCCAGGCCAACGGCCAGCAATGGCGCACCGGGATGAACAGCATGCCGGTGTTCCCGGTCGGCACGCCTGAGGCGTTCTATCAATTGCAGCAGGCGCAGTCGCCGGATCCGGTCACGGGCAAACCGGACCCGTCGAAGGTGCCGGCATTCTTCGCCGCGCACCCGGAAGCCGTGCCGTTCCTGACGTGGGTGAAGACCGCCAAACCGTCGGCCAGCTATGCCACCGAAACCTACAACAGCGTGAATGCGTTCTATCTGGTCAGCGCCAGTGGGCAGAAGCAGGCGGTGCGCTGGAGCGTCACGCCACTGGCGCGCGATGCCGCCGGAGCAACAGCGCCGGAGGGCGCGGATTTTCTGGAAAAGGATTTGGTGCAGCGACTGGCCGAAGGGCCGTTGCGCTGGCAGTTGAACATCACCTTGGCCAACCCCGGTGACCCGGTGAACGATGCAAGCAAAACCTGGCCCGACGGCCGCAAGGTGATCAACGCCGGCACGCTGGTACTGGAGAAGACCCAGCCGCAGCTCAGCGGTGAATGCCGCGACATCAATTACGATCCGCTGGTGCTGCCCGCCGGTATCGAAGGCTCCGACGACCCGTTGCTCGCTGCGCGTTCCGCCGGTTACGCCGATTCCTACCTGCGACGTACCAGTGAAGTCAGCCAACTGCCCGCCGCCAGACAGGAGGCTCGCCCATGAGCACGCAACCGACTCATTTCGCGCTGTTGGCGCGGCTCCTGCACTGGCTGATGGCGGTCATGATCATTGCCATGTTGTTCATTGGCGCCGGCATGGTCACTTCGGTTTCACAGCGGCATGAATGGCTGATTCACCTGCATAAACCGCTGGGGATTGCGATTCTGCTGCTGGTGGTCGTGCGCCTGTTGGTGCGCTTTTCCACTCGACAGCCACCGCTGCCAGCGGATCTGCCGGGTTGGCAAGTGATGGCGGCCAAGGCGTCGCATGTGTTGTTGTACGCGTTGATGCTGGTGCTACCGGTGCTCGGTTGGGCGATGATCAGTGCGTCGGGGGAGCCGGTGATGCTCAGTAGTACCTTGCAGTTGCCGTCGATCCTGCCGGCCGATGCGCAGGTGTTTGCCATGTTGCGCAAGGCGCACGGTTATCTGGCGTACCTGTTGTTTCTGACCGTGCTGTTACACCTGGCGGCGGCGCTGTTCCACGGTTGGGTGCGCCGCGACGAGGTGCTCGACAGCATGTTGCATGGTCGCGAGCGCGATTAACCGGCCTGTGCGGCGCACCGCTGCGGTGCGCCACTTTTCAGGGTCAGCCACCAATAGCCCAGCGCCAGCGCATTGATAACGGCGCCAAGCAGGCACACGCCGCTCCAGCCGGCCCACGCGTATGTCGCCGTGGAAAGGATTGAACCCACGGCGCTGCCAATCGAGTAGAACAGCATGTAGCCAGCCGTGAGGCGGCTTTGCGCTTCGGGGCGCACGCTGTAGATCATGCTCTGGCTGGTGACGTGTACGGCCTGCAGGCCCAGATCGAGAGTGATCACCCCCAGCAACAGCGCCCACAACGAGGATTGGGTGAGGGCGATCGGCAGCCACGAGGCGAGCATCAGCAGCAGCGACACACCACTGACCCATTGGCCCAGACCGCGATCGGCGAGATGCCCGGCGCGCGCGGCGGCGAGTGCACCGGCGGCGCCGGCCAGTCCGAACAGGCCGATTTCGCTGTGGGACAACGACAGCGGCGGGGCGGCCAGCGGCAGTACCATCGGCGTCCACAGGACCATGGCGCTGGCGAAGGTCAGCAACGCGAGAATTGCCCGTTGGCGCAGCACCGGCTCTTGCCGGAACAGGCTGAACACCGAAGCGATCAGCGCGCCGTAACGGCTCGCGGGCTGCGCGACTTCATCCTTGGGCAATACGCGCAACAGCAGCAGCGCCATGAGCAGCGTCAGACCCGCAGACAGCAGATAGATCGCGCGCCAACCCGCCAGATCAGCAATGGCCCCGGCAATCGTGCGAGCAAGCAGAATACCGACGACGATGCCGCTGGTGACCACGCCGACCACGCGACCGCGTTGCGCCGGGATGGCCAATGTCGCGGCGTAGGCCACCAGCACTTGCGTCACCACCGCGAGCAAACCGGTCAACGACATGCCGAGCAGCAGCCACAGACTGTTGGGTGCCAGCGCAATCATCAGCAGGGCGACTGCCGAGAGCAGGGTCTGGGTGACGATCAGTCGGCGTCGGTTGAGCAGATCGCCGAGGGGCACCAGCAATACCAGACCGATGCCGTAACCGATCTGCGTCAAGGTCATGACGATACCGATGCTTGCCGGTGACATGGCGAATGCGTCGGCCATGGCGTCCAGTAGCGGCTGCGCGTAATACACGTTGCCCACGGCCAGACCGCAGGCAATGGCGAACAGCAGCACCACGCTGCTTTTGAGCGGTTGAGGTTGCATGCCCTGATTCCTTTTTGGGTTTCAAATTAAAACCAGAATCAAAGTAAGCATTCTGGTTTTAATTTGCAACCTTGTCGGTCATGGCATTTGATCGCGCAAAAAAAAGATCGCAGACAATGCTGCGATCTTCGGGTGGAGCGGGGGAGGAATCAGCGCAGGGTGTCGACCATGTCGGCGATGGTGGTCAGCACGTCTTTGCCCAACTGTTTCGAGCGTTTGCCCGACCAGCCCGTTTCTTTGTTCGGATGATCGTCGTGATCCTTGAACGGCATTTCCAGGGTCAGCGACAGGCAGTCGTATTTCTGACCGACCGCGTTGCAGGCCAGCGTCATGTTGGCCTGGCCCGGTTCGTCGCGGGTGTAGCCGAACTGGGTCTGGAAGTCCTTGGTGGTGTGCTTGAGGTGCGTGCGGAAATGCTCTTCGAGCTTCTCGATGCGCGGCGTGTAACCCGGATTGCCTTCACAACCGGCGGTGAACACGTGGGGGATTTCCTCGTCACCGTGTACGTCCAGGAACAGATCGACGCCATACTTTTCCATCTGTTGTTGTACGAAAAGTACCTCGGGGCTGACGTCCTGACTGGCGCTCTGCCAGGCGCGGTTCAAGTCCTGGCCCATGGCGTTGGTGCGCAGGTGACCGTGGAAGGCGCCGTCCGGGTTCGTGTTCGGCACCAGATACAAATCGGCGCTGGCCAGCAGTCTGTTCAGCACCGGATCGTCGTGGCGTTCCAGGCGCTCGATCACGCCTTCCATGAACCATTCGGCCATGTGCTCGCCCGGGTGCTGTTGCGCGATGATCCAGATTTTGCGCTGGCTCTCGGCACCGCTGCCCTTGCGCAGTAACTGAATGTCACGCCCTTCGACGCTCTTGCCGGTGGCCAGCAGTTCGGTGCCGGCCTTGGTCAGCGCCTGCTCGATCAACCAGTCATGACGACCGCGGCTGTAGGGTTCGAAGTAGGCGAACCAGGCGTGGGTTTGCTCGGCTTCAAGGCAAAAGCGCAGGCTGTCACCTTCGAAACTGGTGGGAATGCGGAACCAGTTGACGTGGTCGTAGGAAGCGACAGCCTGATAGCCGGTCCAGGCCTTGTTGTAGGAGGATTGGCTGGCGTTGACCAGGCGAAACCAGTGCTCTTGATGAACATGCAGGCCGCTGGCTTTGAAGTGGAACCACTGAAAATGCGCGCTGCGGGTATCCGGGCGGATGGCCAGAACCGGGTTGAGCGGATTGGAGATGTCGATGACTTGGATGTTGCCGCTGTCGAAGTTGGCGCTGATGTCGAACGAAGATTTGGCCACGGTCATAATCGATTCCTGAATATGATTTTTATGGCGGCTACTTTACACGCAAGGCTGAGGTGAAACCGAGGGAAATTGCGGCTTGCGGTAGGGGGGCGTCTTCCGTGACGCGCAAGCAGCTTAGAGACTGTGCGATTGATTCTCAAGTGCTAATTGTCATTGGTTTGCCCCAATCTGGCCGGGCCAAGCTTGCCAAGCGATATTCTTTTGATATTATCCGCGCCATCGAATTTGCAGTACCCACAGACTTCATTAGCCTGAAGCCATAAGCCCGAAAAACGGGCAAAAAAAGACCCGGCAAAAAGCCGGGTCAAAAACCGTGATTAGCCTGATGAGGAGATAGTCCAGAAGACCGACCTGAGGTCTCTGGTCCATCGACTGATCTCACGACCAGCTGCTTGCAATAATAATCATTATCATTTGCAAGTCAAGCGTTTTTATCTGCGCGATTGGAAAATTCTTTCCTGTCCGCTCACTTCCCGTGTTCGTCAGAGCTGCTCGCCATCAATCGAATGGTCGACCATCGCTCGCGCCATATCCACCATATGCACCACCGAAAAGGCCAGGTCACGGCTTGCGCCCTGCAGGTTTTCGGCTGCCTTGAAGGCGGTGGCCGCTGCGCAACGCAACAGATCCGACGCATGCACCAGCGCCTCCTCGCCGCTGAGATGGCGTTTCACATCAAAAAAACGCTCATCGACCTCGGGTTCTGACACAGCTGGTTTCAAGTAATAGTCCAGCGCTCGCTGCGCTGCCGCGTTGCCTTGAGGGGAGGTAAACGTGGTGTCCATTTGCAGATCGGGCAAGTCTTTGCTGCTGATATTCATGGTGAAGGGTCACTCCTTGTTCGATTGGAAGTCCGTGCTTTCAGGATAGTACGATGCGTAGTTGTGACCAGAATTTAAATACTACAATATGTGTTTTGCCGGCCGAAGGCGGGGCAAGTAAGGTGCCGCACATGGATAAATGGATTGAGTTGGTCAAGGCCAAGATGAGTGAACTCAAAATCACTCAAACAGAGCTCGGAGAGCGCGTCGGCATGTCCCAGGGCGGCATCGGCCATTGGCTGAACAAACGTCGCGAACCGGGCATCACCCAAATGAACCGCGTGTTGCAGGCGCTGGGCATGGACTTCCTCGAAGTGGTGCTGGTGATCCGTGAACCGCAGGAAGCGGCGGATGACGAAATGCCATTGGCACAGAAGTACAACCCGTACTTCCGCTACCCGGTCAGTGACTGGTCCACCTCGTGCGAAATCCGCGAGAGTGCAGCCACAACCTATGCTCCGATGCAGGACAAGCAGCGCTTCGAACTGACGGATTATCACGCCCGTGGTGCGGCGTTCTGGCTGACGGTGGCGGGGGATTCCATGACCGCACCGACCGGCCAGAGCATTGCCGAAGGCATGCTGATTCTGGTTGACCCTGAGGTGGAAGCGCTGCCAGGCAAACTGGTGATCGCCCAGTGGCAAGGCTGCGATGAAGCGATCTTTCGCAAGCTGGACGAAGAGGGCGGCCAGCGTTATCTGGTACCGCTCAATCCGACCTGGCCCAAAGCCTTGTTCACCGATGAGTGTCGAATCATTGGCGTAGTGGTTCAGGCCACAGCGCGTTTCTAGTCAGATCGATCCTCGCTCCGCGCAGGATCGATCCTCTGGCTACACGGCTTCCAGTTCAACCAAAGCGCTGCCTTCGCTGACCATTTCGCCTTCCTGGCAATACAGCGCTTTGATCACTCCCGCATGGGGCGCGCGAATGCTGTGCTCCATCTTCATCGCCTCCAGCACCACCAGTTGCGCGCCGGCCTCGACCGATTGCCCGGCCTCCACCAACACCCGCACGATGCTGCCGTTCATGGGCGCAGTCAGACCGCCCTGATGGCTGTGGCTGGTGTCGACGGCGCTGATCGGGTCGTAGGTCTGAATACGCCGTAACTCGCCTTCCCATTGCAGGTACAGCGAATCGCCCTGACGAATGGCGCGCAAGGTGCGGCGTACGCCATCGTGCTCGACGACCAATGCTTCATCCGACAGTTTGGCGTTGTCGGTGCTGCCCAAGGTCAACGCCCGATCCTGACCTTCGCAGCTCAAGTGCAAGGTGACTTCCGCCGGCAACCCTGCGCGCAACCCGCTGTTCAACGCCCACGGCGAACCCAGGTCATCCGCCCGAACAGCGCCCGGCAAACTCTGCGCGAAAGCCTGCGCTGCCGTATTCCAGAACCCATCACTCAGTTCACCCGGAGCCGGAAGCAGCGTTTCCTGATAACGCGGAATAAACCCGGTATCCAACTCCGCAGCGGCAAATGCCGGATGCGCGATGATCCGCCGCAGGAAGTTGATGTTGGTCTTCAAACCGCCGATCGCGAACTCATCAAGCATGCTCAACAGCCGCAGCCGCGCCTGCTCGCGATCCTCGCCCCAGGCGATCAGCTTGCCGAGCATCGGGTCGTAGAACGGCGAAATTTCATCGCCTTGCTCAACACCGCTATCCACCCGACGCCCTGGTCCCGCAGCCGATTCACGATACAAATCCAGGCGGCCGGTGGCGGGCAGGAAATCATTCGACGGGTCTTCGGCATACAGGCGCACTTCAATCGCATGGCCATTGAGCGGCACCTGATCCTGGGTGATCGGCAACGCTTCGCCGCGCGCCACACGAATCTGCCACGCCACCAGATCGAGTCCGGTGATCGCTTCGGTGACCGGGTGTTCGACCTGCAAGCGCGTGTTCATCTCCATGAAGAAGAATTCGCCGCGCGCATCCAACAGGAACTCCACGGTCCCCGCGCCGACGTAACCAATCGCCTGCGCCGAACGCACCGCCGCTTCGCCCATGGCGCGACGCAGCTCCGGGGTCAGGCCCGGGGCCGGGGCTTCTTCGACGACTTTCTGGTGCCGGCGCTGAATCGAACAATCACGCTCGTTGAGGTACAGGCAGTTGCCATGCTGATCGGCGAACACCTGAATTTCCACATGGCGTGGTTTGAGCAGGTATTTCTCCACCAGCATCCGCGAATCGCCGAATGACGACTGCGCCTCACGCTGCGCCGAGGCCAGGGCTTCGGCCAATTGGCTGACGTCCTCGACCACTTTCATGCCTTTGCCACCGCCACCGGCCGTGGCCTTGAGCAGCACCGGATAGCCAATACGTGCGCAGGCATCGCGGAAGGTATCGATATCCTGCGCCTCGCCGTGATAGCCCGGCACCAGCGGCACGCCGGCGGTTTCCATCAACGCCTTGGCCGCCGATTTGCTGCCCATCGCGTCGATGGCCGAGGCGGGTGGACCGAGGAAAATCAGCCCGGCTTGTTCAATGGCGCGGGCGAAGCCGGCATTCTCCGACAGAAAGCCATAACCCGGATGAATCGCCTGCGCGCCGCTGGCCTTGGCCGCCGCGATCAGTTTGTCGATTTGCAAATAGCTGTCAGCGGCTTTGCTGCCACCGAGATCAACGCGGACATCCGCTTCCCGGCTGTGCCGCGCTTCGCGGTCGATGGCGCTGTGCACGGCGACGGTGGTCAGGCCCAGCGCCTTGGCGGTACGCATGACCCGGCAAGCGATTTCGCCACGGTTGGCCACCAGCAGGGTGGTGAGAACAGGTGCGCTCATCAACGCGGCTCCTTGGGGGTGGTTGCAGCTTGCCAGCTTGGCGGGCGTTTTTGCAGAAAGGCGCGCAAGCCTTCCTGGCCTTCAGGGCTGACGCGGATCCGGGCGATGGCGTTTTCGGTGTAGCGGCGCAGCGCCGGGGTCAGTGCGCCGTTGCCGACTTCGCGCAGCAGATCCTTGCTGGCGCGCATTGCGGCGGGACTGTTGAGCAGCAGATTGTCGATCCATTGTTCGACGGCTTGATCAAGCTCGGCGGCCGGGTAGCTCTCGGACAACAAACCGATTTCCCGCGCACGCTGCCCGCCGAAACGTTCAGCCGTCAGCGCGTAGCGACGCGCAGCCCGTTCGCCGATGGCCTGCACCACGAACGGACTGATCACCGCAGGTGCCAGGCCGATGCGCACTTCCGACAGACAGAACTGCGCGTCATCGCTGCCAATCGCCATGTCGCAGCAACTGATCAGCCCCAGCGCGCCGCCGAACGCCGCGCCCTGCACCACGGCCACGGTCGGGACTTTCAGCTTGGCGAGGTTGTACATCAGCTCCGCCAGTTCCCGGGCGTCGTCGAGGTTGGTGTGGTAATCGAGCTCGGTCGATTGCTGCATCCACGCCAGATCGGCGCCTGCGCTGAAGTGCCTGCCACGTCCGCGCACCAGCAGGAAACGCAGGCTGGCATCGCTGGCCACCTTGTCCAGCGCCAGAATCAATTCGCGGATCATTTCGGCGTTGAACGCGTTGTTCTTTTCTTCGCGGCTCAGCCACAGGGTCGCGAAACCCCGTGGATCGCTCTGCAATTCGAGGGTGTTGAAGTCGCTCATATTCTTCCGTCTCCACGGTTCTTGTGGGAGCGAGCCTGCTCGCGAAAGCGGTGTATCAGTCGAAGTATCCGGAGCTGATAGACCGTCTTCGCGAGCAGGCTCGCTCCCACAAAAAAAGCATCACATCCGGAACACGCCGAAGCGGCTCGGTTCGATAGGCGCGTTCAACGACGCGGACAAGGCCAGAGCCAGCACGTCGCGAGTCTGCGCCGGGTCGATGACGCCGTCGTCCCACAGTCGTGCGCTGGAATAGTAAGGGTGACCCTGCTCTTCGTATTGGTCGAGGATCGGTTGCTTGATCTCGGCTTCCTGCGCGGCGCTGAAGGCCTGCCCGCTGCGTTCGGCCTGCTCGCGCTTGACCTGCACCAACACGCCCGCAGCCTGCTCGGCGCCCATCACGCCGATGCGCGCATTCGGCCACATCCACAGGAAGCGCGGATCGTAAGCGCGCCCGCACATGCCGTAGTTACCGGCGCCGAAGCTGCCGCCGATGATCACGGTGAATTTCGGCACCTTGGCGCAGGCCACCGCCGTCACCAGCTTCGCGCCGTGCTTGGCGATGCCGCCGGCCTCGTATTTCTGCCCGACCATGAAGCCGGTGATGTTCTGCAGGAACAGCAGCGGAATGCCGCGCTGGCAGGCCAGTTCGATGAAGTGCGCGCCTTTTTGCGCGGCTTCGGCAAAGAGGATGCCGTTGTTGGCGAGGATCGCGATCGGGTAGCCGTGCAGGTGCGCAAAACCGCAGACCAGCGTGGTGCCGAACAGCGCCTTGAATTCATCGAACACCGAGCCGTCGACCAGCCGCGCAATCACTTCGCGCACGTCGAATGGCTGTTTGGCGTCGGCCGAAACCACGCCATATAACTCGTCGCTGGCGTACAGCGGCGCAATCGGCGTGCGCTGCTGCACTTCACCTAGCTTGCGCCAGTTGAGGTTGGCGACGCTGCGGCGGGCGAGGGCGAGGGCGTGTTCGTCGCTCTCGGCGTAATGGTCGGCCACGCCGGAAATCTTGCAGTGCACATCGGCACCGCCGAGGTCTTCAGCGCTGACCACTTCTCCGGTCGCGGCTTTCACCAGCGGCGGGCCGGCGAGGAAGATGGTTGCCTGGTTGCGCACCATGATCGCTTCGTCCGCCATCGCCGGCACATAGGCGCCGCCAGCGGTGCACGAGCCCATGACCACGGCGATCTGCGGAATGCCCATCGCGCTCATGTTGGCCTGGTTGAAGAAGATCCGGCCGAAGTGTTCGCGATCCGGGAACACCTCGTCCTGACGCGGCAGGTTGGCGCCGCCCGAGTCCACCAGATAGATGCACGGCAATCGGTTCTGCTGGGCGATGGTCTGCGCGCGCAGGTGTTTTTTCACGGTCAGCGGGTAGTACGAGCCACCTTTCACCGTCGCGTCGTTGGCGACGATCATGCACTCGACGCCTTCGACCCGGCCGATCCCGGCAATCACGCCGGCGGCGGGAACGTCTTCGCCATACACCGCGTGCGCGGCGAGCTGGCTGATTTCCAGAAACGGCGAGCCCGGGTCCAGCAGGCGATTGATCCGCTCACGTGGCAGCAATTTACCGCGCGAGGTGTGCCTTTCCTGGGCTTTCGCGCCGCCACCTTGCGCCACGTGGGCGAGCAGGGTGTGCAGGGCGTCGACCTGTTCGAGCATTGCCGCGCTGTTGGCGGCGAACTCCGCTGAACGGGGGTTGAGCTGGGTATGCAGGATAGCCATGGACAGCTCCGTTTTAGCGGGTTTCGTTGAACAGTTCGCGGCCGATCAGCATGCGCCGGATCTCGCTGGTGCCGGCGCCGATTTCGTAGAGCTTGGCGTCACGCAGCAGGCGACCGGCCGGGAACTCGTTGATGTAGCCGTTGCCGCCAAGAATCTGGATCGCGTCGAGGGCCATTTGCGTCGCGCGTTCGGCGGTGTAGAGGATCACCCCGGCGGCGTCCTTGCGCGTGGTTTCGCCGCGCTCGCAGGCCTGGGCCACTGCATACAGGTAGGCGCGGCTGGCGTTGAGCTGGGTGTACATGTCGGCGACCTTGCCCTGGATCAGCTGGAATTCGCCGATGCTCTGACCGAACTGCTTGCGGTCGTGGATGTACGGCACGATCAGGTCCATGCACGACTGCATGATCCCGGTCGGGCCGCCGGACAACACGACGCGCTCGTAATCGAGGCCACTCATCAGCACTTTCACGCCACCGTTGAGCACGCCGAGGATGTTTTCTTCCGGCACTTCGACGTCATCGAAAAACAGCTCGCAAGTGTTGGAGCCGCGCATGCCGAGCTTGTCGAACTTGTTGCTGCGGCTGAAGCCTTTCCAGTCGCGTTCGACGATGAATGCAGTGATACCGTGCGGCCCTTTTTCCAGGTCGGTCTTGGCATAGATCACGTAGGTGTTGGCGTCGGGGCCGTTGGTGATCCAGGTCTTGCTGCCGTTGAGGACGAAACGGTCGCCGCGCTTGTCGGCGCGCAATTTCATCGAAACCACGTCGGAACCGGCGTTCGGCTCGCTCATGGCGAGGGCGCCGACATGTTCGCCGCTGATCAGCTTGGGCAGGTATTTGCTTTTTTGTTCGTGGTTGCCGTTGCGGTTGATCTGGTTGACGCAAAGGTTGGAATGCGCGCCGTAGGACAGCGCCACCGAGGCCGAACCGCGGCTGATTTCTTCCATCGCCACCACGTGCGCCAGGTAACCCAGACCCGCACCGCCGTACTCTTCCGGCACGGTGATACCCAGCAGGCCCATGTCACCGAACTTGCGCCACATATCGGCCGGAAACAGGTTGTCGTGGTCGATCTGCGCGGCGCGTGGGGCGATCTGATCGGCGACGAAGGACTGAACCTGATCGCGCAGCATGTCGATGGTTTCACCGAGGGCGAAGTTCAGGGATGGGTAGCTCATGGGTCACCTTTTGGCTTTTTTGTAGGGTGGGGAGGGCAGTCGAACGGCTCTCACCTTTACGTTAACGTAAGCCTGCGATGGTTGGCTGTCAATCACCCTTTACGTTAACGTCAACTTGAGCGAGAGTAAGGGCACCTCAGGATTGAAAGTGGACTGTCCCATGTGGGAGCGAGCTTGCTCGCGAAGGCGTCAGGCCAGTCGACAGGGATGTCGAATCAGAGGCCTCTTCGCGAGCAAGCTCGCTCCCACAGGGGGGACAATCCGGTAAACCCACTAATAAAGACAATAGGGGTCGTCATGGATCAACCCAGTGCAAACCCGCAGCGCAGCTATACCCGAGGCTCACAGGACAAAGCCTTGCTGACGATGACCATCGGGCAGAAGTTCGACGAGACCGTCGCGCTGTACCCGGACGGCGAGGCGCTGGTGGTGCGTCATCAGCAGCTGCGTTACACCTGGCGGCAACTGGCCGACGCGGTAGACGTTCATGCCAGAGCGCTGCTGGCGTTGGGTTTGCAGGCCGGTGACCGACTTGGCATCTGGGCGCCGAATGGCGCGCAATGGTGCATTACACAGTTCGCCACCGCGAAGATCGGCGTGATCCTGGTCAACATCAACCCGGCCTACCGCAGCTCCGAACTGGAATACGTGCTCAAGCAGTCCGGTTGCCAATGGCTGGTCTGCGCCGGTGCCTTCAAATCTTCGAACTATCACGGCATGTTGCAAGGCTTGCTGCCGGAACTGGCCCAGCAATCCATCGGCGAACTGCACAGCGAGCGCCTGCCGGAGCTGCGCGGGTTGATAAGCCTCGATCCGCAGCCACCTTCGGGTTTTCTCCCGTGGTCGCAACTGGCAGATCTGGCCGCCATTGTCTCTGCCGAACAATTGCGTGAACGCAGCGACAGCCTGCACTTCGACCAACCCGTCAACATCCAGTACACCTCCGGCACCACCGGATTCCCCAAGGGCGCGACCCTCAGTCACTACAACATCCTCAACAACGGTTACATGGTCGGCGAGAGCATCGGTCTGACCCCGGACGATCGCCTGGTGATCCCGGTGCCGCTGTATCACTGCTTCGGCATGGTCATGGGCAACCTCGGCTGCATCACTCACGCCAGTACGATGATTTACCCCAATGACGCCTTCGATCCGCTACTGACCCTGCAAACCGTCGCTGAAGAACAAGCCACCGGGTTGTACGGCGTGCCGACCATGTTCATCGCCATGCTCGATCAGCCGCAGCGCTCCGAGTTCGACCTGTCGACCCTGCGCACCGGGATCATGGCCGGTGCCACCTGCCCGATCGAAGTGATGCGGCGGGTCATCAGCGAGATGCACATGAGTGAAGTGCAGATTGCCTACGGCATGACCGAAACCAGCCCGGTGTCATTGCAGACCGGGCCGAACGATGAGCTGGAGCTGCGCGTGACCACTGTCGGCCGAACTCAGCCACAGCTGGAAAGCAAGATCATCGACGAGGCCGGTAACCTGGTTCCGCGCGGCACCATCGGCGAACTCTGCACCCGTGGTTATAGCGTGATGCTCGGTTATTGGAGCAACCCGCAAGCCACCGCCGAAGCCATCGATGAGGCGGGCTGGATGCATACCGGCGACCTGGCGAGCATGAACGATGAGGGTTACGTGAATATCGCGGGGCGTAACAAGGACATGATCATTCGCGGGGGCGAGAACATTTACCCGCGCGAACTGGAAGAGTTCTTCTTCACCCACCCGGCGGTGGCGGACGTACAGGTGATCGGCATTCCGTGCTCGCGTTACGGTGAGGAGATCGTCGCCTGGATCAAATTCCACCCCGGCCACCATGCCTCCGAACTGGAACTGCAAACCTGGTGCAAGGAACGCATCGCCCACTTCAAGACGCCGCGTCATTTCAAGTTCGTCGAGGAGTTTCCAATGACGGTGACGGGCAAGATTCAGAAATTCCGGATGCGCGAGATCAGTATCGAGGAGTTAAAAACAATCGAACGGTAGCT
>NZ_JTKF01000021.1:0-54882 GCF_000828175.1 Pseudomonas sp. W15Feb9B
CTCCTCTCGATGTGTTTGGCTACGCCAAACGGTCGCTGCGCTCCCACCCCCGGATAACCCCCTCCACTCAGCCTGCCGAAGGGGCCGGCACGGCAAGATCAAGAGCTGCAGCCGAGCTAACGCTCATCCTGTTGAGTGGTGAAAAGCATGCGGTCTGCCTGGACTGCTTTGCTTTTCTGTGGGAGCCAGTCTGCTGGCGAAGGCGGCCTGACAGCCGACCAATTTCCAACTGAATACACTCATTCCCACTGTGGGAGCTGGCTTGCCAGCGATGGCGGCCTGACAGCCGACCAATCTCCAACTGAATACACTCATTCCCACTGTGGGAGCTGGCTTGCCAGCGAAGACGGCCTGACAGCCGACCAATTTCCAACTGAACACACCCAATCCACCTGTGGGAGCTGGCTTGCCAGCGAAGGCGGCCAGACACCCGACCAGTCTCCAACTGCCAACACCCATTCCCACTGTGGGAGCGAGCCTGCTCGCGAAGGCGGCCTGACAGCCGACCAATTTCCAACTGAACACACCCGATCCACCTGTGGGAGCTGGCTTGCCAGCGAAGTCGCCCCCACAATCACTTCATCTCTATCTGGCCAGCTCAGCATTCCCATACAAATAATCCGTCGCCAGCGACGCCATCGTCCTCACCCCAACCACCAGCGCCGACTCATCCACAAAGAACCCCGGATTATGATTCGGCGCGGCCTTGCTCATGTCCTGATCCCGTGGTGTCACGCCGAGAAATACGAACAACCCCGGCACTTCCTTGGCGAAGAACGAGAAGTCTTCCGCGCCGCCCACCAACGGTGCATTGACCACGTCATCCTTGGCTGCCCACTTCAGCGTTGGCAGCATTTTTTCCGTCAGTGCCGGGTTGTTGATCGTGGGGTCGTATTTTTCGATGATGGTCACGTCGGCTTTCGCGCCGCCGCTTTCGGCGATTTTTTCGATGGTCTGGCGTACGTCGGCGTGGAGTTTCTGGCGGATGCCGTAGTCGTAGGAGCGGATGGTGCCGCTCATGTCCACGGACTCGGGAATGATGTTGTAGCGGGTGCCACCATTGATGGTGCCGATGCTGACCACCGACGGATAGGACGAAATATCGGTACGGCGGCTGACCACGGTTTGCAGGCCGACGATGGTCTGTGCGCCGACGGTGATCGGGTCTATGCCGTCCCACGGGCGGCCGGCGTGGGTTTGTTTGCCGAGGATTTTGATGCGCAGGTCGTCGGAGCTGGCCAGGGTGGCGCCGGGACGATAGGCGATCTGGCCGGCGGGGACGCCGGCCCAGACGTGCAGACCGAATACGGCGTCGGGTTTGGGTGATTTCATCACGCCTTCCTGCACCATCATTTTCGCGCCCCAGGTATTTTTGCCGTCGGGGACGAAGTCGCTCGGGCCTTCTTCGGCGGGCTGGAAGTAGAACACCACGGTGCCGGGCAGGGTGTCGCGCAGGCCAGTGAGAATTTTCGCCGTGCTCAGCAGGATCGCGGTGTGGGCGTCGTGGCCGCAGGCGTGCATCACGTCGACTTCCTTGCCGAGGTAGGTGCCTTTGGCTTTCGAGGCGAAGGGCAGGTCGGCGACTTCCTTGACCGGCAATGCGTCCATGTCGGCGCGCAGGGCCACGGTCGGGCCGGGCAGGGCGCCTTTGAGGATGGCGACTACGCCGGTGCGGGCGACGTTGGTTTTGACTTCCAGGCCCAGCGCCTTGAGCTGTTTGGCGACCAGTTCCGCGGTGCGTTTCTCGGTGTTGCCCAGTTCCGGATGCGCGTGGATGTCGCGGCGGGTTTCCAGCAGCTCCGGTTCAAGTGCCTTGGCTTGCGTGGCGATCTGTTCGCGGGTGCTGTCCAGGGTGGCGGCGCTGGCGGTGCCGGCCAGCAGCGTGAGCAGAACGGACTGGGCGATACGTGTCAGCTGCATCGGGTGTCTCCATGGTTATTGTTTTTCTGGCTTCCCTGCCTGTGACCCGAGTGTCTGCGCGAAGTGCTATTCCTTCGGCTGGCCACCGCCGGCAGTGATGACCTGCACGCTCATGCGTGGCGTCGCCAGATCGAGTCCGGCTTCGTCCAGATGGCGTTTGAGCGACAGGTTGAACGCTCGGGAAACTTCCCATTGTTTGATCGGTGCGGTCTTGAAGCGCGCGCGCAGGATCGCGCTGCCGGACTCGAAACTTTCCACGCCCTGGATCTCCAGCGGCGACCAGATATTCCGCCGTTGCAGTGGGTCGGTACGCATTTTCTGGCCGACGTCGCGCATCAGTTTGATCGCATCGTCGATTTCCATGTTGTACGGCACCGCCACGCGGAAGATCGCGTAGCCGAATTCCCGGGAGTAGTTCTTGATGCTTTTGATTTCGCTGAACGGGATGGTGTGGACGATGCCATCGATGTCGCGCAGGCGCACGGTGCGGATGGTCAGGCCTTCGACGGTGCCGAGGTGGCCGCCGACGTCGACGTAGTCATCAATGGCCAGCGAGTCTTCGATGATGATGAACAGACCGGTGATCAGGTCCGCCACCAGCGACTGCGCACCGAAACCGATGGCCAGACCGATCACACCGGCACCGGCCAGCAGTGGCGTAACGTTCATGCCCATGTTCGCCAGGGCGACGATCAGCGCGATGATGAAAATCGCCACGAACAGCACGTTGCGGATCAGCGGCATCATCGTCTGTGCGCGGGCATTCGCCAGGCCTTTGCGCGAGCGGGTGAGGGCGTGATGCACGGCGGTGTCGGCAAGGATCCAGATCAACCAGGAGAAAATCAGCGTACCGATCAGGCTAAACAGTTTGACGCTGACGTCATGCCCTTCGCCCTCGGCAAAGCCGATCAGCGATTTGCCCCATACGCGCAGGCCGAGTTCGATGAAGGTCAGCCACACCAGCAGGTGGGCGAGGGTGTAGAAGAAGCTTTTCAGGCGCTCCGAGTACAGCGCATGGCGCTTCGGCCCGCGTTGCGGTTTGAGCGAGTGCCGGCGCACGAGACCGTTGATCACCATGCACATCACCAGCAGCACCGTGCAGATCAGCGACTGGCGCAGGGCGGTGCTGGTGTCGCCGGCAGAGACGAAGGTGGCGAACAGCGAAATCCCGACCAGCACCAGCGCCGGCACGTACCAGAAGGTGCCGAGGATATCGATGGTGTCGCTGAGGGCGCGGCGGGTCAGGCGACGGGACAATGGCTGGTTGCGGATCAGGTGCGCGATCGGCCGGCGGAAACGCAGGATGAACAGCCCGGTGAACAGCGCCGCCAGGACATTGGTGACGGTCGCGGTGGTGTGCGCCAAATGCACGCCGAGGCTTTCCACCAGGCGCGGATCGTTAAGCGCTTCACCGAACGCGGCGAAGCTGCCGATCAGCCACAGCGGACGGAACGCCTGATGCCGCAGGATGTACAGCGCCCGATGCCGGTGCGGGCCGTCGAGCAGCGAGAAGGCGATCACGCAGATCGCCGAGAAACAGGTGCCGACCACCAGCGCATAAGCCAGCACCATCGCCAGGCTCTTGCCCAATGACGAGGGCAGCGCGTAGCTCATGTAAACGGTGATGACCAATGCAATCAGCCATGGCCCGAGCTTGCGCAGGGCGAAGCGCAGCATGTCGAGGGCCTTGGGGTGCTGCGGCAGTTCTTCGGTCAGGCCGAAGCGCATGCGCACCCGGTGACCGAGCCAGATCAGCGCGGCGGCGAGCAGGCTCCAGACCATCAGGATCACCGCGAAGCCGAAGATGATCGGCAGCCACTCGCTGGCCGGCAACATCAGGTTATCGAGTTCGTCCCTGGCCAGATCGAACTCGTCGGACCAGCGGGTCAGCGGACTGTCGTCGCCGGAGAACTGCTTCTCGAAACTGGCCAGCGTGCCGCCAATCAGGCCCAGCACGCCTTCTTCCGGTGAAACCTGGGCTTTCTTTGTGGCGTCGCGCAGCTTTTTCAGGTCGCTCAGCAACTGTGCGCGTTGCTTGTCGTTTTCCAGCGACTTGATGACTTCATCCAGCGACTGACCCAGCGGTTCCTGCGCCTCGGGCTGCGCCTTGGTGGAGTTGAGCAGCCCCGGCAAGCCGACCGCGTGGGCAGGGGCCAGCGGCAGCAGCGTCATCAGGCAGACAAGGAACAGGCAGGGCAGAGCAAACAGACGAGCGAACACTAGGCGGTCAACCTCGCAAAGGGGCGAATTGAGCGAGTGTACGAGGCAGTCAGAATCAATGCGAGCCGGGCGCGGATTTATTCGTTGAGTTTGGCGAGGATCTTGTAGACCACGGTCGCCAGGATCATCAGCATGCCGATCCACATGGCGAAGACGCCGGCGTTCTTGTCGCGGAAGTTGAAGCCGATCGCCAGCAGGATCATTCCGGACAGGATCGGAATGAGCATGGCGTGGAAGGAGGACATCGAAATCATGGTGACTGCCTTGTCGAAGGGGATGATTTAAGTCTAGGTCGCTTTCTTTGAAGCTGTATTGATCTGTGTAGGAGCTGCCGCAGGCTGCGATCTTTTGATCTTGGGTATGCAATTCAAAAGCAAGATCAAAAGATCGCAGCCTTCGGCAGCTCCTACAGGGGTTTGCGATGAGCTTATGGCAACTCGCGGCTGGCGTAGAACGCGCTCAGCACTTTGACCAGGTGCGCCAGATCGTGGCTGCCGCACAGTTCGCGGATCGAGTGCATGGCGAAGGTCGGCAGGCCGATGTCGACGGTGCGCACGCCCAGGTGGCTGGCGGTGATCGGGCCGATGGTCGAACCGCAACCCATGTCGCTGCGCACCACGAAGCTCTGCACCGGCACTTCTTCGGCCATGCACAGGTGGCGGAAGAATCCGGCGGTTTCGCTGTTGGTGGCGTAGCGCTGGTTGCTGTTGACCTTGATCACCGGGCCGGCGTTGAGTTTCGGACCGTGGTTGGCGTCGTGCTTCTCGGCGTAGTTGGGGTGTACGCCGTGGGCGTTGTCGGCCGAGACCAGCAGCGATTTCTGAATGGTGCGCACGAACTCGTCGCCTTCCGGCAGCAGGCGGCGCAGGGTCTGTTCGAGCATCGGGCCATCGGCGCCGCACGCCGAGCAGGAGCCGACTTCTTCGTGGTCGTTGCACACCAGCACGCAGGTTTCTTCGGTGTCGGCGCTGAGCAGGGCTTGCAGGCCGGCGTAGCAGGACAGCAAGTTGTCCAGGCGCGCGCCGGCGATGAAGTCGCCATGCAGGCCGATGACCGCCGCGCTCTGGGTGTCGTAGAAACTCAGCTCGTAATCCAGCACCACGTCGGCGTTCAGGCCGTGTTCGCGAGCCAGTTGATCGGTCAGTACCGCACGGAAGTCGACGCGCTCGTCACCGGCGAATTGCGCGAGGATCGGCGGCAGCTCGGTCTGCGCGTTGATCGCCCAGCCCTGATTGGCTTCACGGTTGAGGTGAATCGCCAGGTTGGGAATGATCGCGATCGGCGCCTTGAAGTCGATCAACTGACTTTCGACCTTGCCATCGCGGCGGAAGGTCACGCGGCCGGCCAGCGACAGGTCGCGGTCGAACCACGGCGCCAGCAGTGCGCCGCCGTAGACTTCAACGCCCAGTTGCCAGAAGCCCTGACGTTGCAGTTCCGGTTGCGGCTTGACCCGCAGGCACGGGCTGTCGGTGTGAGCGCCGACCAGGCGGATGCCGTCGTGCAGTGGCGAGTTGCGGCCCATTTTGATCGCGACGATCGAGGAGTCGTTACGGGTGACGTAATAGCGGCCGTTGGCCTCGGTGGTCCATGGCTCGCGCTCGTCGAGGCGCACGTAACCGGCGGCCTCCAGACGCTGAACAAGGCTGGCGGTGGCGTGGAACGGGGTAGGGGAGGCCTTGAGGAAGTCGATCAGGCCTTGGTTCAACTCTTCGCGCATAAGAAGCTCCAGACAGCAATGGGCGCGAGTTTAACGCATCGGCCGGGGAATTGAATCCGAACCGGATCCCTGTGGGAGCTAGCCTGCTCGCGAAAGCGCTATGACATTCAACATTGATGCTGACTGATCAATTGCTTTCGCGAGCGGGCTCGCTCCCACATGGGTTCGGCGGTGCTTGTCAGAACGGCGCAGGGCACTCGAAGCGCAGACGCTCGCCGGTTTGCGGATGGGTGAAGCTGAGCATGCTGGCGTGCAGGCACAGGCGCGGCCAGGCGGCGAGGGCCTGTTCGTGGGCGTAGAGCCCGTCGCCCAGCAACGGGTGCCCGATGGACAGCATGTGCACGCGCAACTGGTGCGAGCGCCCGGTGATTGGCGTCAGTTCGACGCGGCACCAGTCGCCGCAACGTTCCAGTACGCGCCAGAAGGTCAGTGCGTGTTTGCCGAATTCGTGGTCGACCACGTGGCGCGGTTTGGTCGGTGGGTCGTAGCGCAACGGCAAATCGATGCTGCCGCTGTCCAGTTCCGGCTGACCCCAGGCCAGGGCGGTGTAGGCCTTTTCGGTTTCGCGGTCGTGAAACTGTCGCGACAGTTCGCGGTGGGTGTCGGCGTCACGGGCCAGCAGAATGATGCCGGAGGTTTCCCAGTCCAGGCGATGGACGATACGCGCCTCCGGGTAGCCGTTTTCCTGCAGACGGGTGATCAGGCAGTCCTTGTTGTCGTCGGCGCGACCGGGCACCGAGAGCAGCAAGGTCGGCTTGTCGACCACCAGTACAGCGGCGTCCTGATGGATGATGCGGATGTTGGACAGCGGCATTAAAACAGCCTCGTAACAAATGCCAACGGCGGTTCAGGGCCATTCCCGCATGGGAGTGGCCCTGAACCGCCGTCGTTCCTGCCGGATCGACTCAGCGATCAGGCAGGGTGATGTTGAGTTCCAGAATCGAGCAACTGCCCTGGCTTTCCAGTGCAACATGTACGTCGTCGTTGCCGATGTTGACGTACTTGCGGATCACGTCGACCAGTTCCTTCTGCAAGGCTGGCAGGTAATCCGGCGTGCTGCGCTGGCCGCGCTCATGCGCCACGATGATCTGTAGACGCTCTTTCGCTACCGAGGCGGTACTTGGCTTTTTGTTGGCACGAAAGAAGTCAAAAAGGTTCATTACCTACCTCCAAACAGGCGCTCGAAGAATCCCTTCTTCGTAACATCGAGGAAACGATGTTCTTTTTCTTTGCCCAGCAGACGATCAACGGCATCGCTGTAGGCCTGACCGGCATCGCTCTGGTCGTCGAGAATCACCGGGACACCCGAGTTGGAAGCCTTCAGGACCGCCTGCGACTCAGGGATGACGCCCAGCAGGGTCACGGCCAGGATTTCCTTCACGTCTTCGACGCCCAGCATTTCGCCATCGCTGACGCGCTGCGGGTTGTAACGGGTCAGCAGGAGGTGTTCCTTGATCGGCTCTTCGCCGAGTTCGGCACGACGCGATTTGCTGGCCAGCAGGCCGAGCATGCGGTCGGAGTCACGTACCGAGGACACTTCCGGGTTGGTCACGATGATCGCTTCGTCGGCGAAGTACATCGCCAGGTGTGCGCCTTTCTCGATGCCTGCCGGGGAGTCGCAGACCACGAAGTCGAAGTCTTCCTTCAACTGCATCAGGACTTTTTCCACGCCTTCCTGGGTCAGCGCGTCTTTGTCGCGGGTCTGGCTGGCGGCCAGCACGTAGAGGTTTTCCAGGCGCTTGTCTTTGATCAGGGCCTGCTGCAGGTTGGCTTCGCCGTTGACCACGTTGACGAAGTCGTACACCACGCGACGCTCGCAACCCATGATCAGGTCGAGGTTACGCAGGCCCACGTCGAAGTCGACGATCACTGTTTTGTGGCCGCGCAGAGCGAGGCCGGTACCGATAGCGGCGCTGGTGGTGGTCTTACCCACACCACCCTTGCCGGATGTAACCACGAGAATCTTGGCCAAGGTGTTTCACCCCTAAGGAAGAAGGACTGTTTAGCCCCTGAAAAACATCTCTTGAAAACTACTGCAGTCGGACAGCCTTGGCTGGAATTCGGCGCAAGTCGCAATTGCCGGGGGCAAACGCTCCTTGATCCTTTTTCCTACTTCGTTTGAGCCGTTTTCGCTACGTTTTAGAGATGCTTGGAAAATGCGGCAGTATCCGTTAAAGCCGAATGATGTTCAACACGTCGGCCGACAGGCTGACCTGGACGCCGGAGCCCCACAGTGGATCGCGGCGCAAATCTTCGGAAACCTTGTAATGCCCGGCGATGGAGATCAGTTCAGCGCTCAATTGCTGACAGAAAATCCGGGCCTTGGTGTCGCCTTTGACGCCGGCCAGTGCGCGACCGCGCATCGGGCCGTATACATGGATGTTGCCATCGGCCAGAAGTTCCGCCCCCGGACTGACCGAGGACACCACCACCAGATCGCCACCCTGGGCATATATCTGTTGGCCACCACGTACTGGCGTGGTGATGACGCGGGTCGGTTTGACCGTCGGCTCCGGCGGCTTTTCCGGCTTCTTTTTGACTTCCGGTTCCGGCGCTTCCAGCGGTCGCTCGCGGGCGCCGGACGGCGGCAGCACCGGGATGTCGATGGCGATGGCGGCAGCGATGTCTTCGATACGGCTGGCGCGGATTGCCAGGGTGCGCAGGCCATGTTGGCGGCACACGCGCATCAGCCCGGGCAGATCGACCGCGCCTTCGCCGGGTGGCAGTTTGTCCAGCGCCAGGACCAACGGTGCATTGCTGAAGAAATTCGGTGCCTGGGCGACTTTGGCGGCCAGTTGCCGATCAAGGCTGTCGAGGTCGTTGCGGGACAGTTCCAGCACCGTAATGGCCAGCATGCTGCCCTTCAACTGGAACACGGGATCTCGGTCTGGCGATTCGTTTTGGCTCATATCGGCATACAACGGCTTGTCACTAAAAGTGCCGAGACTTATAACGAGAACGCCCGCGAGCCGCAAGCCGGGTCGAACGATGTAGAATGCGCGGCCACTGAATTTACGGAAGCTTTAATGGATCGCCCGCGTTTTCGAAGAGCCTATCTTTCTCCCCGCTTCTGGCCGCTCTGGTGCGGTCTGGCGCTGTTGTGGCTGGTCGTGCAGTTGCCCTATGCGGTCTTACTGATGATCGGTCGTGTGCTGGGCGCATTGATGTATCGCGTGGCCGGCGACCGGCGGCGCATCGCCAAGCGTAATCTGGAGCTGTGCTTCCCGGAAAAATCCGCTGCCGAGCGCAAACGCCTGCTCAAGGAAAACTTCGCCTCCACCGGCATCGCCTTCTTTGAAATGGCGATGAGCTGGTGGTGGTCCCGTGAGCGTCTGGCCAAACTGGCCCACGTCGAAGGCCTGGAGCATCTGCAAAAAGCCCAGCGCGAAGGCAAGGGCGTGATCCTCATGGCCGCGCACTTCACCACCCTGGAAATCGGCGCGGCGCTGCTCGGCCAGCAGCACACCATCGACGGCATGTACCGCGAGCACAAGAACCCGTTGTTCGACTTCGTCCAGCGTCGCGGCCGCGAGCGGCACAACCTCGATTCGCTGGCGGTGGAGCGTGACGACGTGCGCGGCATGCTCAAGCTGCTGCGTTCGGGCCGGGCGATCTGGTACGCGCCGGATCAGGACTATGGCGCCAAGCAGAGTATCTTTGTGCCGCTGTTCGGCATTCAGGCAGCGACTGTGACTGCGACCACCAAGTTTGCCCGTTTGGGTAAAGCGCTGGTGGTGCCGTTCACTCAGGAGCGTCTGGCCGACGGCAGCGGTTACAAGCTGGTGATTCATCCGCCGCTGGAAGACTTTCCGGGTGAAACCGAAGAGGCCGACTGCATCCGCATCAACCAGTGGGTGGAAAGCGCCTTGCGCGCCTGCCCTGAGCAATACTTGTGGGCGCACCGCCGCTTTAAGAGCCGTCCACCGGGCGAGCCGAAGCTTTACCCGAAACGGCGCGGCTGATTCACTCACCCTTTCAAGCACCACGGAGCGTTGCGATGAGCCCAGCTGAACCGGTCACAGGTTTGATTCTTTCCGGCGGCGGGGCTCGGGCGGCGTATCAGGTGGGGGTGCTGGCGGCGATTGCCGAATTGCTGCCGCTGGGCGCGGACAATCCGTTTCCGGTGATCGTCGGCACTTCGGCCGGGGCGATCAATGCGGTTAGCCTGGCCAGCGGCGCCACCGATTTTCGCGCGGCCATCGAACGTCTCACTCTGTTCTGGCAAGGCTTTCGCAGTCATCGGGTGCTGCGCAGCGATTGGCCCGGGGTGATCCGTCAGGCCAGCCGCTTTGTCAGTCACAGTTTGCTCGGCATCGGTCGGCAACTGCCGGTGGCGCTGCTCAACAGTTCGCCGCTGCGCGACCTGCTCAATGAAAAACTACACATGCCCGGCATCGCCGAATCCATCGCCCGCAAGCAATTGCATGCGGTGGCGGTGACCGCGTTCGGCTACGAGTCGGGGCAGGCGGTGACCTTCTATCAGGGCGGCGGCAAGATCGATGCGTGGTTGCGCCATCGACGGATCGGCGTGCCGGCGCAATTGTCGGTGGACCATTTGCTGGCCAGTTCGGCGATCCCGTTGCTGTTTGCCCCGGTCAAAATCGGTGAGGAATATTTCGGCGACGGCGCAGTGCGCCAATCGGCACCGATCAGTCCGGCGCTGCACCTGGGCGCGAGTCGGGTGCTGGTGGTGGGTGTGAGCGGCAACCCGCGCGGTTTTGATCCGCAGCAGCCGCTGGAGCGCGCCTACACCGGGCAGCAGCCGACGCTGGCGCAGATCGGCGGGCACATGCTCAACAGCACATTCATTGACAGTCTGGAGAGCGACATCGAGTTGCTGCAGCGTCTGAACCAGTTCAGCCACCTGATGCCCGAGGGCGTGCCGACTCGTGAGTTGGGCGTGGCGCCAGTGGACGTGCTGGTGATTGCGCCGAGTCAGCCGATCGACGAGATCGCCGCGCGGCATCGCCAGGAGTTACCGGCGGCGTTGCGTTTGTTCTTGCGCGGCCCGGGGGCGACGAAAACGAGTGGGGCAGGGGTGCTGAGTTATCTGCTGTTCGAGGCGGGGTATTGCAGCGAGCTGATCGACCTGGGACGGCGCGATGCGTTGGCCAAGCGCGAGGAATTGTGCCGGTTTCTGGGGATCACCGAGGCGGTGGTTCCGGCCTGAGATTTGCGGTGAAGCCTTCGCGAGCAGGCTCGCTCCCACATTGGAACTCGGTCGAATGTGGGAGCGAGCCTGCTCGCGAAGCTTTTAAGATCAGAAGTGGAACTTCACCAGGAAGCTGGTCACGTTCTGATTGGTGGTGAAGCCACGGGTGTCGTCGATCCCGTACTTGTCTTTCCAGTAGTCGTATTCAACACCGACGTACAGCTGCTTCTCGCCGAAATGCAGCGCCTTGCCCAGGTCGTATTTGACCTGTGGGTTGAAGTGCAGGTTGGCGTGGTATTCGCCTTTGCTGTTGACGTCGTTGTCGACCACCCAGTCCATGTAACCGTCGATCAGCACGTTCGAGCTGCCGACCGGGATGGTGTAGGACCAGACCGGGGTGATCTGCCAGACGTTATCACCCGGACGCGAGCCGTCGGTGTGGCGCTGGTAGAAGTTCAGCTGGAAGTAGTCGAAACCCGGGATCGCCAGGTCGAAGCCAGGACCGATCAGGTACGACTCGACGTCGCCTTCACCGAACTCGTAAGTCATCGCCAGCAGCACGTCTTTGATCGGACCGAATTCGAGCTTCTGGTCGAGGACTTTGCCCAGCGAGATGCGCGGCTGGAATTCACCGTAATAGGTGTTGTTGCCGACGCCACCGTCTGGCTTGCCGTTGTAGAAGATCTTGTCGATGAACAGGAAGTTATCCCCGTACTTCCAGGCATCGGCGTGCTCGAAGGTGACGGTCTGCTGGATCGCCGGGTTGACCTTGAAGTCTTTGCCGTAGAGGTAGGTCAGGCTGTTGTTCTGCCATTGCAGCAGGCCGTCGGCCATGGCCTGGCCGCCGGCCAGCATCGATCCCGCGAGCATCAGGCTGGTGCACATACGTTTCATTCGGTTGCTCCCAAAGTAGGTGTTCCACGTTTATTTTTTTAAGATCGGCGCTCTGGTGTGGCGCCTTTTTTCGTTGCTGCAAAAGTCATCCGATCGGTCAGCTTCGCTGGTGATAGCAAGAGCTGGGCCAACGCTTTCGAAAAGCAAAAAAACGCCCGTTCGGCTGCTGAAAAACAGTCGATTGCGCGTGTTTTCGGGATGCCTCGGTACTGACCGGGGCCGGGATAAGTTGGCTCGTCGGTCAGGAATTAAATCCGGGCTTTTTTTTAGACCGAATTCAAGAGGCCGCGGAGAATACTGACTCCTCGGCCAGCTCTCAAGTGCCCCGCAACAGAGCACCGACGACAGGTATGGGGCACGGTTGCGGGCCATCTCAGAAGTGCACCTTCACCAGCAGGCTGGCGGTGTTCTGGTTGGTGTCGAGGTTGTGACTGCTTTCGACGCCATATTTGTTCTTCCAATAGCTGTATTCGGTGCCGACGTACAGCTGCTTCTGGCTCCAGCCCAAGGCTTTGCCGAGGTCGTATTTGATCTGCGGATTGATGTGCAGGTTGGCGTGGTAAGTGCCGCGCGAGTTCTGATCGTTATCGACCACCCAGTCCAGATAGCCATCGATCAGCAGGTCGGAATTGCCCAGCGGCACGCTGTACGACCAGCCCGGAGTGATCTGCCACACGCCGTCGCCGGGGCGCGGGCCTTCGGTCTGGCGGCGGAAAATGTTCAGGGTCACGTAGTTGAAGCCGGGCACTTTCAGGTCGAAACCGGGGCCGATCAGGTAGGCTTCGCTGTCGCCTTCGCCGTACTCGTAGGTCATCGCCAGCAGCACGTCCTTGATCGGCCCGAACTCGATTTTCTGATCGAAGATCTTGCCGAACGAGAAGCGCGGGGTGAATTCGCCGTAGAAGGTGTGCGGGCCTTTGTTGCGGTCTTCCTGGCCGTTGTAGAAGATCTTGTCGACGAACAGGAAGTTGTCGCCGTACTTCCACTTGTCGGCGTGCTCGAACGTCACCGTCTGCTGGATCGACGGGTTGATCGCGAAGTTCTTGCCGTACAGGTAGCTCAGGCTGTTGGTCTGCCACAGCAGTAAATCGCCGGCCATGGCCTGACTCGCGGCCAGCAGGCCGCCACTCAACAGAACGTTGGTTTGCGTGCGAATCATCGGTTGCTCCCTCTTGTTTTTATTGTTGAGGCAGGGTGTTGCACGTCCCCTGTGGAAGCGAGCCTGCTCGCGAAAGCGGTGTGTCATTCAACAGTGATGTTGACTGACATGGCCTCTTCGCGAGCAAGCTCGCTCCCACAGGGATAATCGGTAATGCTGTTAATGCGCGTGGCAGTCGTTGATCGCGGCGCGTTCGGCGCCGCCGAGGATGTTGAACAGCAGGTTCAGCGTCAGTGCGCTGAGCGTGGCCATGGCGATACCGCTGTGGGTGATCGGGCTCATCCACAGCGGCAGATGCGCGAAGAACTCCGGACGCACCACCGGGATCAGGCCCATGCCGATGCTCACTGCCACCAGCAACTGGTTGCGACGGTCACCGATGTCGGCTTCCTGGAGAATCTTGATCCCGGTGGCAGCGACCATGCCGAACATCGCAATCGCCGCTCCACCCAGCACTGCCGGTGGAATCGATGCGACGAGGAACGCCGCTTTCGGCAGCAGGCTCAGCACGATCAGCAGGCCACCGGCAACGATGGTCACCGAACGGCAACGCACGCCGGTCATCTGCACCAGGCCGATGTTCTGCGCAAACGAGGAGTGGGTGAAGGTGTTGAAGAAACCGGCAACGAACGAGGCGCCGGCATCGCACAGCAGGCCGCGCCGCAGCATCCGTGGGCAGACTTCCTGACCGGTGATTTTGCCCAGCGCGAGGAACATCCCGGTGGACTCGACGAAAATGATCACCACCACCAGACACATCGACAGGATCGGCGCCAGTTCGAATTTCGGCATGCCGAAGTGCAGCGGGGTGACGAACTGAACCCATGGCGCGTTGGCCATGCCGCTCAGGTCGACCATGCCGATGGCGCCGCAGAGCACGTAGCCCAGGCACATGCCGATCAGCACGGAAATATTGACCCAGAAGCCGCGCATGAAGCGGTGGATCAGCAAAATGGTCGCCAGCACCAGCGCGGCGATGGCCAGATAAATCGGTGAGCCGAACTGCGCCGCAGCGGCCCCGCCACCGGCCCAGTTCACGGCCACGGGGAACAGCGACAGACCGATCGAAGTGATGACCGTGCCAGTCACCAACGGCGGGAAGAAGCGCACGACTTTGGACATGAACGGAGCGATCAGCATGCCGAAGAACCCGGCGGCGATGGTCGCACCGAAGATCCCTTGCAGACCGATACCGGGCATGCCGGCCATGGCGACCATGCTGCCGACGGCCGCGAAACTGGCGCCCATCATCACCGGCATGCGGATGCCCATCGGGCCGATCCCGAGCGACTGGACGATGGTGGCGATACCGGCGACCAGCAGGTCGGCGTTGATCAGGAAGGCGATTTCTTCACGACTCAGGCCAGCGGCCTGTCCGATGATCAACGGCACCGCGATGGCACCGCCGTACATCAGCAGAACATGTTGCAAACCGACCAGGATCAGTTGCAAAAGGGGCAAACGCTGAATGGCGGGTGCGTCGGGGATGCGCGCTTTGGACAGCTCGGACATGCAACACCTCGGATCTTTTTTATTCTTGTGATTAACAGCTGCCGGGTGGCTCACAGCTGTTTCTTTGCATCAGGTCTGTGGCGAGGGAGCTTGCTCCCGCTGGACTGCGTAGCAGTCCCTGCTCTTCAGGCAAAGAGAGGGGCCGCTTCGCGACCCAGCGGGAGCAAGCTCCCTCGCCACAATTTGTGTTGCTTAGTTGGTCTGGGCTCCCTGGGCGATCCATGCACCGATCAGGTCACGTTCCTGCTGGGTCATCTGTGTGATGTTGCCCAGTGGCATGATCTGCGTGGTGATGGCTTGCGCCTGGATCCGCGCCGCGTTCTGACGGATCTGCTCGGGGGTGTCGAACATCACACCGGCCGGTGCCGCGCTGAACAACGGGCTGGTCGGTTTGGCCGAGTGGCAGACCGCGCAGCGTTCCTGGATCACGTTGTGCACCTTGTCGAAGGCCGGACCGGCGTTGGACGCTTGCGCCGGTGCCGCAGCCGGGGCTGCTGCTGGCGCTGCAGGTGCCGCCGCTTCAGCCGGTTTCGCGCCGCCGCCCAGTGCCGTTTCCGGCAGCGGTTGGTACTCGATTTTCGCGGGTGCCTTGGCCACGTCCGGTGCGGTCGGCATCGGCGCCGGGCCGGTGACGTACGCCAGGGTGATCATGCCCACCGCTGCCACGGGCAGGGTCCAGGCAAACTTGTGGCTGTCGTGACGGGTGTTGAAGTAGTGACGCACCAACACCGCCAACACCGCGATCCCGGCCAGGATCAACCAGTTGTACTGGCTGCCATAAGTGCTCGGGAAGTGGTTGCTGATCATGATGAACAGCACCGGCAGGGTGAAGTAGTTGTTGTGACGCGAACGCAGCAGGCCTTTGGCGGGCAGCGCCGGGTCCGGCGTACGGTTCTCGGCAATCGCCGCCACCAGTGCACGCTGTGCCGGCATGATGATGCGGAACACGTTGCCGACCATGATGGTGCCGATGATCGCGCCGACGTGCAGGTACGCACCACGACCGCTGAACACCTTGCTGAAGCCATACGCCGCGCCGATGATCAGCACGAACAGGATGAAGCCGAGCAGGGCCGGTTTCTTGCCAAGGGCCGAATCGCAAAGGAAGTCGTAGATGAACCAGCCGGCGATCAGCGAACCGATGCCGATGGCCACGCCTTCAGGGCCGGTCAGGCCGCTGCCGGGTGCCACGAGGTAGAGCACGGGATTGGAGTAGAACACCACGCACAGCAGCGCGATCCCCGACATCCAGGTGAAGTAGGCTTCCCATTTGAACCAGTGCAGGTTCTCCGGCATCGACGGTGGGGCCAGTTTGTATTTTTCCAGGTGATAGATACCGCCGCCGTGGATTGCCCACAGATCACCGGCCAGACCGGTTTTCGGGTTGACGCGGTTGAGGTTGTTCTCCAGCCAGACGAAGTAGAACGACGCGCCGATCCAGGCCACGCCAGTGATCATGTGAACCCAGCGCACGCTCAGGTTCAGCCATTCCAACAGATGTGCTTCCACAGTCTTTACCTCTCGCCTGTCACTCTTGTTGTCGAGTGATCAGACCTTCTCTTATTGGTGGGGGGCGAGGATCAAACGCTCATCCTCTTTGAAAAAATGCTCATCGCAGTTATTGCCTGTGCCACTGCGATCAACCACCAGGAAGTCATCCCGCTTTTCGATCGTCAGCACCGGGTGGTGCCAGACGCCGCGATGGTAATTGATGCCCTGCCTGCCGTTGGTGACGAAGGCGCGGACCAAGCCTGATACAGGTACATCGCCAAGTGGCGCGACCACGATCAGAAAGGGGTTGCCGAGCAGCGGGATGAAAGCCTGGCTGCCCAGCGGATGGCGTTCCAGCATGCTCACGGTCAGCGGCATGTCCTGCGCGTCGGCGCGGAAGATGCTGATGATCGCGTTGTCCTCAGGCGTAGCGGTTTCGACCGTCGCCAGTTTGTGGAAGCGCATGGTCGAACCGTTGTTGATCATGAAGTGGTCGCTGCCGTCGGTTTCGATCACGTCACCGAAGGGGGCGAAGGCTTCTTTGGTCAGCGGTTCAATCTGTAGTGTGCGCATGCTGTTCTTTTCCGAATTCTGTGTTGTTCAACTTTTAAGTGCGTCTTGCGCGATCCCTGTAGGAGCTGGCGAAGCCTGCGATCTTTTGATTTTGCTTTTAAGATCAAGATCAAGAGATCGCAGCCTGCGGCAGCTCCTACAGGCTCAGCATTACTTCGCGACCTTGCCGAGTACGCGCAGGCGACTCACACCACCATCCGGGAACACGTTCAGGCGGATGTGGGTGATTGGGCCCAGTGCCTTGATCTGCTCGACGAAGGTGTGTTCGGCGTGCATTTCCAGCTTCTGGCTCGGCAGCAGTTCGCGCCAGAACAGCGACTGGGTTTCGATCTGGCTGTCGGTGCCGCCTTTGACGAACGCGCCCTGGATCGAGCAGGTGTCCGGGTAGTTGCCCTTGAAGTGCAGGGTGTCGACGATGATTTTTTCGATCTCGCCCGGATGGCCCAACGCGACGATCACCCAGTCATTGCCCGGGGTGCGACGACGTGCTGTTTCCCAGCCGTCGCCCATGTTGATGCCACGGCCTGGGTTGAGGATGTTGCTCATGCGGCCGAAGTGTTCGTCGGAGCAGGCGAGGGCGCGGCCGCCGTTGAGGGCTGCAGCCAGATCGACTTGCTCGTTGTCGCCCACCGCGGACCAGTCGCGGAACGGAATACCGTACACGCGCAGACGGGCCACACCACCGTCCGGGAAGATGTTGAAGCGCAGGTGACTGAACGCTTTGTCGCTGCTGATTTCATGGTAGTGGTGGCTGTTGCCCTGCAGCTCGACGGCCGACAGGACTTCAGTCCACTGGGTGTTTTCGTCTGGCTCGCCCGAGGCCAGGAAGCATGCTTCCAGCGAGGCCGATGGCGGGAAGTTGCCGGTGAAGAATGAAGTGTCGATGTCCACGCCTTTGATCGAACCTGGTACACCCAGGCGGATTACCGCGCTGTCGTAGCCTTCGAAGCGCTTGCGGCGCGATTCCCAGCCATCCATCCACTTGCCGTTGTCGTCGAACACACCCTCCTTCCACACGGCCGGGGTCGGCTGAAACAGACGATTGGCGTCTGCGAACCAGTCATCGGTGACCGAGATGATTTTGGTGCCCAGACGGGCATCGGCCAGGTTGACGAACTTCTCGAAAGGTACGGCGTAAGCTTTCATTCTTCTTGTCTGCCTTTAATAAGTTGGCTGGGGATGCTTGCAAGGCCCTGGGCATTCTCCGCGTCTGACATGCTCGGGCCAGGCTTGCTAAAGAGTCAGTAAACGGAACAGGGCGATCTTGTTGATCTCCGCCAGCGCGCATTTGAATTCGGTGTCGACCGAGTTGTGAATGCGCGTTTCGAACGCCGCGAGGATCTGATGCCGGTTGCTGCCTTTTACCGCCATGATGAAGGGAAACTTGAACTTGGCCTTGTAGGCGTCGTTCAGCTCGGTGAAGCGCTGGAACTCTTCGGCCGTGCATTGGTGAATACCGGCGCCAGCCTGTTCATGGGTGCTGGCTTCGGTCAGTTGGCCCTGGACGGCGGCTTTGCCGGCCAGGTCCGGGTGAGCGTTGATCAACGCAAGCTGGCTGGCGTGATCGGCGCTCAACAGGATGTCGCTCATGCGCTGGTGCAGGGTTTCGATCTCGTCGATCGAAGCGTCCACGCCCAGGTCGTAGGCCTTCTCGGCCACCCATGGCGAATGTTCGTAGATGTCGGCGAAGGCTTTGACGAAGGCGTCGCGACTCAGGGTCGACGGTTGCAGGGTTTGAAAGCGGCTCATTTGGCGGCCCCTTGGTACGGGTGGGTTTCGTGCCAGTGGCGCGCAATATCGACGCGACGGCTGAACCACACCTGTTCATGACTTTTGGCGTATTCGATGAAGCGCTTGAGCGACGCCAGACGCGCCGGACGGCCGATCAGGCGGCAGTGCAGACCGATCGAAAGCATCTTCGGCGCTTCGGCACCCTCGGCGTAGAGCACGTCGAATGCGTCTTTGAGGTATTCGAAGAAATCGTCGCCCTTGTTGAAACCCTGCACCTGGGTGAAGCGCATGTCATTGGTGTCGAGGGTGTACGGGATCACCAGGTGCGGCTTGCCGGTCGGGTTGTTCGGTTCCCAGTAGGGCAGGTCGTCGTCGTAGGTGTCGCAGTCGTAAAGGAAACCGCCTTCTTCCATCACCAGCCGACGGGTGTTCGGGCCGGTGCGACCGGTGTACCAGCCCAACGGGCGTTCGCCGGTAAGTTCGGTGAGGATGCGGATCGCTTCGAGCATGTGCTCGCGTTCCTGCGCCTCATCCATGTACTGGTAGTCGATCCAGCGGTAGCCGTGGCTGCAGATCTCGTGGCCGGCTTCGACCATCGCGCGGATCACGTCCGGGTGGCGCTGGGCAGCCATGGCGACGGCGAAGATGGTCAGCGGAATGTCGAATTCCTTGAACAGTTTCAGGATCCGCCAGACGCCGGCACGGCTGCCATATTCGTAAAGCGATTCCATGCTCATGTTGCGCGCGCCTTGCAGCGGCTGGGCAGCAACCATTTCGGAAAGAAAGGCTTCGGATTCTTTGTCGCCGTGCAGGATGTTGCGCTCGCCGCCTTCTTCGTAGTTGAGTACGAAGGACAGCGCGATGCGCGCGTTGCCCGGCCAGTGTGGGTGAGGAGGGTTACTGCCGTAACCGATCAGGTCGCGTGGGTAGTCAGCGCTCACTGCAGTCTTCCTTCTTATTCGTTGACAGGTTTGTGTAACGGCCTGCGCAGGCTGGCGTCACAGCGATGGGCTGATTGTATACAACTTTATTCGCAATTTGTAAGCCTGAATTTTCGCATTTTTCACCGACTGTCATCTTTTGCTGCTAATGGCGTAAGCCTGCAAGAAACCTGCCTGATCAGTCAGCTAATGGCTGTGAGGTTCAATACTCAGGCGCCTGAGGGGCAGATCAAGGTGAAACACCCGAATGGCGGGGGTGGTGCGAAAAATGTCGTTTTTATTGTGTACAATTTTTTTGAAAAATGTCTTAATCAGTCGCTCGCCGCAACTTTTCGTGCTCCGAATCGGTGCGGTCTCCTTTTACCTGACTTCGGGAGGCGCGAAGTCTGACTGCTCTTTGCGGCCAGGCGCGCAGAATCAATGGGACGTTTGACAACACACGTTTTGGACGCTGCACACGGTTGCCCGGGCAGCTCGATCAAGGTCGAGCTGTACCGCGTTGAAGGTTCGCATCTGGAATTGGTCGCCAGTGCCGTTACCAACAGCGATGGCCGGGTCGATGCGCCGCTGCTGCAGGGCGATGACTACCGCACCGGGGTCTATCAGGTGCAGTTCCACGCCGGCGATTACTACCGCGCCCGTGGCGTGCAACTGCCGGAACCGGCGTTCCTCGACGTGGTGGTGCTGCGTTTCGGCATCTCCGCCGAGCAGGATCACTACCACGTGCCACTGCTGATCTCGCCTTACAGCTATTCCACCTACAGGGGCAGCTGACCCCCAAGCAGCTGCCCCCACCGGGAAGCGACTGCGCATATAGCTTCTTTGGTCTTTCGCCCGCTCACACTGCGGGCTTTTTTTCGTCTGCCTTAAAGTCAAAAGATCGCAGCCTGCGGCAGCTCCTACAGTTTGGAATGCAATCCCCTGTAGGAGCTGCCGCAGGCTGCGATCTTTTGCTCTTTAACGGCTCAACAGCGACGCAGCGCCCGCACCACTGAACAACCCGGCACTCACCCGGTTGAACCAGCTCTGCCCCTTGCCGCTACGCAGATAGCGCGCCGCACCATGCGCACCCAGCCCGTAAGCCAGTTTGCAGCACAGGTCGAGCACCACCCAGGTCGCGATCATGATCAGCAGTTGCGGCAGGAACGGTTGTTGCGCGCTGAGGAACTGCGGCAGAAACGCGGCGAAAAACAGAATGTCCTTTGGATTGCTGGCGCCCAAGACGAAAGCCCGACCAAACAGGGTGCGGAAACGTGGCACCGGTGCGGCCTGCGGCACTTCGGCGCCCACCGCTGGCTGACGCGATTGCTGCCAGCTCTGCCAGGCGAGGTAGAACAGGTACAGCGCACCGACGATTTTCAGGGCGCTGAACAACTGTTCTGACGCCAGCAACAGGGCGCCCAACCCCAGCGCCGACGCACTGAGCAGGCAGATCGAGGCAATCACGCCGCCGAGAAACGCCGGATAAGAGCGGCGCAAGCCGTAGTTCAGACTGTTGCTGATCATCAGCAATGACAGCGGCCCCGGAATCAGGATCACCACCAATGCAGCGCCGCTGAACAGCAGCCAGGTTTCCAGACTCATCACTTTGCTCCTTTTTTGTTGTACTCAAGAATGTGCAAAAGCCCCACCCGCGAGGGTGAGGCTGGTTTGACGCTTGAACCGCGTGACGCTTACAAGAAGATGAACTTGGCGATGAAGATCGCGCAGAGCACCCACAGGCTGACGGAAATTTCCTTGTACTTGCCGGTACCGGCTTTCAACGCCACGTAGGTGATGAAGCCCAGCGCAATGCCGTCGGCGACCGAGAAGGTCAGCGGCATCATGATCGCGGTGACGATCGCCGGGATGGCGTCAGTGGCTTCATCCCATTCGATGTGCGCCATGCCGCCCATCATCAGCATCGCGACGTAAATCAGTGCACCGGCGGTGGCATAGGCCGGAATCATCCCGGCCAGTGGTGCGAAAAACATCGCGGCTATAAATAGCACACCCACGGTGACTGCGGTAAGACCAGTCCGACCACCAGCGGCTACGCCAGCGGCACTTTCCACATAGCTGGTAACAGGAGGAACACCGACCACCGCGCCGAAAACACTGGAGGCACTGTCGGCTTTCATCGCGCGGGAGAGGTTTTCGATACGCCCGTCAGCGTTGACCAGATTGGCCCGCTGGGCGACGCCCATCAGCGTGCCGGCGGTGTCGAACATGTGTACGAAGAGGAAAGCCAGGACCACGCTGATCATGCTGACGTTGAACACGCCCGCGACGTTCATCGCCATGAAGGTCGGCGCCAGGCTTGGCGGGGTCGACATGATGCCGGAGTAGTGCACGATGCCCAGGCCCCAACCGGCGAGGGTCACGGTGATGATGCTGATGAGGATCGCGCCGAAGACTTTGTGGTAGCTGAGGATCGCGATCATCAGGAAGCAGATCGCCGCCAGCAGCGGGCCGGGTTCACGCAGGGAGCCGAGTTTGATCAGGGTGGCCGGGCTGTCGACGACAATGCCAGCGGTTTTCAGACCAATCAGCCCGAGGAACAGGCCGACGCCAGCGCCCATCGCAAAGCGCAGGCTGACCGGGATGCTGTTGAGCAGCCATTCGCGAATCCGCGAGAAGGTCAGGATCATGAACAGCACACCGGAAACGAACACCGCACCGAGCGCGGTTTCCCAGTTGTAGCCCATGGTGCCGACCACGGTGTAAGTGAAGAAAGCGTTGAGGCCCATGCCCGGCGCCAGGCCCACCGGCCAGTTGGCGTACAGGCCCATCAGCAGGCAGCCGAGTGCGGCGGCGATGCAGGTGGCGACGAAGGCTGCACCGTGATCGATCCCGGCATCGGCCATGATGTTCGGGTTGACGAAGATGATGTAAGCCATGGTGATGAAGGTTGTCAGACCGGCAATCAGCTCGGTCTTCACCGTGGTGCCATGCAAGCTGAGTTTGAAGATGCGCTCCAGCACGCCTGTGCGTAAGGGCGGCGAGAGTTCCAGCGTCGATGCTTCGGATTTGCGGCTTTCCACAGCGAGTACTCCTCAAGAGTTTTATTGTTATTTCCAGGGCCGGACCCATGAGGGGTGGCAGCAGCCCTTTGAGGCATACGCGAATTTGTTGACCATGCGGTCAGGAACTCGCACGCAGTGGATTATGCTTTTGTGTACAAATAAAGCAAATATTGTTTTTGGTTTTGTTTACGAAAGGTCAGGCGATAGAGATATATCGCCTTCAGAGGCCCCATCGCTGGCAAGCCAGCTCCCACAGGGTTGGTGGGTTTCTTCACATCTGTGTACGCCGTTGCCCTTGTGGGAGCTGGCTTGCCAGCGATGAGGCCGGTCCAGTCAATCCAGATGTGACTGAGTGCCCCCAAGCGCCATATTCACCGCCAACCACCCATTCACCGCCGCCTCCCCAGCCTCGGCAAACACCCGCTCGAGCAACTTCACCTGCTCACGGCGCAACGCTTGCTCGAACTTCGCACCCTCTACGGTCAGCTCCAGCAAGCGCTTACGCTTGTCCGCCTCCGACGCCACGCTGTCCACCAAGTGCATTTCCTGCAGCTGGCGCAACGGCATGTTCAGCGCCTGCTTGCTCACGCCGAGCAATCCCAGCAACTCCTTCACGCTCAAATTCGGATAACGCGCGATGAAAAACACAATCCGCTGATGCACCCGGGACAGGCCGCGACGTTCGAGCATTTCGTCGGCCTTGGCGGTGAACGCCTGATAGCCGAAGAAAAACGCTTCCATCGCCTGCTGCTGGCTGGCGGGGTTTTTAAGGTCAAGCATGTTGACGTACTCGCTCAAGCTGTCGTAGTTTCAGTCAACCAGTTTGACTCATTTTTCCCAGGCCTCGCTACCGGTGACTCCCATGGCTTTTTCCGAACGTGTTTCGCGCCTTAAAAGTTCTCTGATCCGTGAAATCCTCGCCGCCGCCCAGCGTCCGGAGGTGATGTCGTTTGCCGGTGGCCTGCCCGCCGAAGCCATGCTGCCGAAAGTCGAATGGGCCGACATGCCGCTGGCGCTTGGTCAGTACGGCATGAGCGAAGGCGAGCCGGCGCTGCGTGAAGCGCTGGCGGCGCAGGCGCGAGCGTTGGGTCTGGCGTGCACGGCGAGTCAGGTGCTGGTGGTCAGCGGTTCCCAGCAGACCCTCGATCTGGCCGCCAAGTTGTACATCGACAGGGGTACCGAAATTCTTCTGGAAGCCCCGACCTACCTGGCCGCGTTGCAGATCTTCCAGCTGTTCGGCGCCGATTGCCTGACCGTGCCGCAAGAGTCCGACGGCCCGAACCTGGCGCAGCTACGCAGTCGTCTTGAGCAACACCGCCCGGCATTCATCTACCTGATCCCGACGTTCCAGAATCCGTCCGCCGTGCGTTACAGCGAAGCCAAGCGCGCTGCCGTCGCCGCGCTGCTGGATGAATTCGGCGTGACCCTGATCGAAGACGAGCCGTATCGCGAACTGACGTTCGATGGCGGCAGCGCCAAACCGATTGCGGGGCGTTTGCAGAAAGCCAGCTGGATCTACACCGGCACCGTGTCGAAAACCTTGCTGCCGGGTTTGCGCGTCGGCTACCTGATCGCCAGCCCGGACCTGTTTCCGCACCTGCTCAAACTCAAGCAATCGGCGGATCTGCACACCAACCGCATCGGCCAGTGGCAGGCATTGCAATGGATCGGCGGTGAAAAATATCAGCAGTACCTGGGTGAGTTGCGCGGCTTCTACCGGCAGCGCCGCGATGCGTTTCAAGCGGCGCTGGAAACGCACTTTGCCGATCTGGCGGACTGGAACGCCCCGCAGGGCGGGCTGTTTTTCTGGCTGACGCTCAAGCAACCGCTGGATACGCGAACGCTGCTCAACGAGGCGCTGGCCAATGACGTGGCGTTCATGCCGGGCGAGCCGTTCTTTCCCGAGCCGGATAAAAACCTCGGGCACCTGCGTTTGAATTTCAGCCACATCGACCCGGCGCGACTGGATGAAGGGTTGAAGCGGTTGGCGGCGGTGGTGAGGCAGGCGCAACTAGACAAAGCAGCCTGAAAAAAATAAACCGGCTCGAGGGCCGGTTTATTTTTGTCTGAGTAATGTGTTGTTCTTGCGGGCCTCATCGCTGGCAAGCCAGCTCCCACAGGTTATGTGAACGCTACAGATCACTGTGGGAGCTGGCTTGCCAGCGATGGGGCCATAAGCAACACAACATCAATATCAGACTGCAGCAAACCGCTTATCCAGATAATCAATAATCACCTTGGACTCATACATCCAGGTCGTCTGCCCATTCTCTTCAATGCGCAGGCACGGCACCTTGATCTTGCCGCCCTGACTCAGCAGGGTCTGGCGATCCTGTTCGTTGTTCTTCGCGTCCTTCAGTGCGACCGGCACATTCAGGCGACGCAGGGTGCGGCGGGTTTTCACGCAGAACGGGCAGGCGTGGAACTGATACAGGGTCAGGCCTTTGGCGGCGGCGTTGACTTGTGCCTGTACTTCGGCCGGGCGCTGTTTCTTGCCCGGACGGGTGATGAAGTCGATGAAGATGATCAGTTGGCCAAGGCCGACACGAAGCGCTTTTACGAACACGTTGAAAGCCTCACGGTGCAAAGAGAGAAGGGCGCGCAGCTTACCCGATTTTTCACGGACGAAAAAAAACCGGCGATCAACGCCGGTTTTTTCTGCAGCCGATTACTTGATCAGGCTGAGGAACTCGCTGCGAGTCGCCGCGTTTTCGCGGAACTCACCGAGCATCACCGAAGTGATCATCGACGAATTCTGTTTCTCGACACCGCGCATCATCATGCACATGTGCTTGGCCTCGATCACCACGGCCACGCCCAGCGCACCGGTGACTTGCTGCACCGCGTCGGCGATCTGACGGCTGAGGTTTTCCTGGATCTGCAGGCGGCGGGCGTACATGTCGACGATCCGCGCGACCTTCGACAGGCCCAGCACTTTGCCGCTCGGAATGTACGCGACGTGGGCCTTGCCGATGAACGGCAGCAGGTGGTGTTCGCACAACGAGTACAGCTCGATGTCCTTGACCAGCACCATTTCGCTGTTGTCGGAGCTGAACAGGGCACCGTTGGTGACCTCTTCGAGCGTCTGTTCATAACCGCGGCAGAGGTACTGCATGGCTTTGGCGGCACGCTTTGGCGTGTCGAGCAGGCCCTCGCGGGAGACGTCCTCGCCCAGTTGGCCGAGAATCGCGGTGTAATTCTGTTCCAGGGACATGAAACTACCTGTGGGGATTTTCGCAAAGGGCAAGGGTACGGTGGCGGACACAACCCTGCAAGTTCGGTGTAACGCGATTATTCGTCGCGGCCTTCCATCATGGTGCGTTTGAGCATCACGTACACCGCACCGGCACCGCCGTGTTTTGCCTGACATGAGCAGAAACCGAGCACTTGTGGATGCTGGCGCAGCCACGTGTTGACGTGGCTTTTGATCATCGGCCGCTTGCCGTCCAGGCGCACGGCCTTGCCGTGGGTGACGCGCACGCAGCGGATTTCGAATCGGGTTGCTTCGGCGAGAAACGCCCAAAGCGTCTCGCGGGCCTTTTCCACGTTCATGCCGTGCAGGTCGAGGCTGCCTTCGAACGGGATCTGCCCGATCTTGAGCTTGCGCATCTGGCTTTCCTGCACCCCGTCGCGGGCCCACATCAACTCGTCTTCGGGGCCGACGTCGATCACGAACTGATCGGACAGGCCATCCACGGTGGTGTTGTCGGTGCGCACAGTGGCGGACTGGCGCAGCTTGGCAATGTGCGCGCGGTCAGCCTTGGGTTTGCCGGTGTCGGCGCGGTCGTGCTTGATCGGCTTGACGCCTTGGATCGCACTTTTGAACAGGGAAAAATCGTCGTCTTGCATGTCAGCCTCCGCGAAGGGCGGCCAGTTTACCCAAGTCGAAACAAAACGGCCCGGCAAAAAGCCAGGCCGTGCAGTCAGTCGTGTTTTTTCATCAGGTGCGGGGACATGTTCAGTTCCCGCGATTGCCGGGCGCGACGCCGGCATCGACGCCACAGGGCCACGCCGAAGTACAGGAACAACAAGCCGACCGCGAGAATGATCGCCGAACCCATCGGCGTGGCATTCAAGTCGCCGAGCGCCGGCGGGCGTCCCAGCAGGCTGGCGGCACCGGCCATCGCCAGCAGCACACCGAACGTCGCCAGCATGGCGGCGATCGCTGCGCCGAATCGAAAACGCCAGTTGCTTTGGCCTTTGGGCCGCAAGCGGCGTGCGTCAAATCCATCGGATAACTTCATTCCGACCTTCCTCAATGGGTATCGGCCCTTCGACCGGGAGTTGACCGGGTTGTTCCTGAGGCTAAGGCAATTGAAGCAAATGCGAGGCTTTTGCGGATGAGCGGCGCGGTGAGCCGCTCATTCGCAGAGATCAGATCAGATCTTGAGTCAGTGCAAGGGTGGCGAAGTTGTCGGCCATGATCGCCATTTCCGCTTCCTGTACCACGGCGGCGCTGAGCACGCGGCCCTTGAACGGCAGGTCGCGGGTGGCGCAGGCGTCTTCGACCAGCGTGCAACGGAAACCCAGGTTCTTCGCCGCACGCACGGTGGTGCTGACGCTGGAGTGGCTCATGAAGCCGCAGACGATCAGGTCCAGCGAGCCGAGGTTCTGCAGACGGTCCAGCAGTTCGGTACCGTGAAACGCACTCGGCAGCAGTTTGCCGATGATGGTTTCATCGCCCTGTGGCTCAAGGCCGGGGATGAATTCGCCACGTTCGCCCTGTGGGTCGAACAGGCCACCGACGGTGCCGAGATGACGCACGTGCACGATCGGCCGACCGGCTGCACGGGCCGCAGCGACCAGTTGTTTGATGTTCGCGACGGCCGCGTCCATGCCGCTCAGGGCCAGCGGGCCACTGAGGTACTCTTTCTGGGCATCGATGATGACCACGGTGGCATGGCTCAGTGTGGCCGCTGCGTAACCGCGGCCGCTGAGTTGAAACATCGTTTTTGGAACGGACATTCTGGGGCTCCTTGGGGTGGGGCTTTTGCGGCATTGTCCTCTGGCTGAGCGCTTCTGTGAACCGCTACCATCGTAGGCGCCGTCGTTACTGGCCTGCAGCCTTGTCAAGTTACACGTTCTGTTCAATAGCTGATGCAAAAATCAGAAAGGTCCTACTGTCGCTCCGCTGATTTTCCTGCGTCGTCGGCGGGCGTTTTGGCTGGTAGAATCGCCAGTCGTTTTTTCTGGAGTTCTGCCCCGTGATCACTTCCCGACTTCGTACCCTGCGCGACCACATCCGTTGGGCCGTCAGCCGCTTCCATGGGGAGGATCTGTTTTTCGGCCATGGCACCGACAATGCCTGGGATGAAGCCCGGCAGTTGGTCCTCGGTGCCTTGCACCTGCCATGGGAGATCGCCGACAGCTACCTCGACTGCGCGCTGGAAGACGACGAGCTGGTCAACCTGCAACGCCTGCTCAAGCGCCGCATCGAAGAGCGCATCCCGACCGCGTACCTGCTGGGCGAAGCTTGGTTCTGTGGCATGTCGTTCATCGTCGATGAGCGCGTACTGATCCCGCGTTCACCGATTGGCGAGCTGATCGAAAACCGTTTCGCACCGTGGATCGGCGACGAGCCGGCACGCATTCTCGACCTGTGCACCGGCTCCGGCTGCATCGGCATCGCCTGCGCCTACGAGTTCCAGAACGCTGAAGTGGTGCTGGCCGATCTGTCGTTCGAAGCGCTGGAGGTGGCCAACCAGAACATCGAGCGCCACGGCGTCGATGAGCGTGTGTACACCGTGCAGGGCGATGGGTTTGACGGGTTGCCAGGGCAGCGTTTCGATCTGATCGTGTCGAACCCGCCGTACGTTGACGCAGAAGATTTCGCCGACATGCCGGACGAATACCAGCACGAACCGGAGCTGGGCCTGGCCTGTGGTGATGACGGCTTGAACCTGGTGCGACGGATGCTCGCCGAGGCGGCGGATCACCTGACCGAGAGGGGTTTGCTGATCGTTGAGGTGGGCAACAGCCAGGTGCACGTCGAAGCGCTGTACCCGGAAGTCGACTTCGCCTGGCTCGATTTCGAGCGCGGCGGGCATGGTGTGTTCATGTTGACGGCGGAGCAGTGCCGCGATCATCAGGCCTTGTTCGCCTCCCGCGTCTGACCTGACTGACTGTGGCGAGGGAACTTGCTCCCGCTGGTCTGCGAAGCAGACTCAAAACATGCAATGACGGTGCACCAGACATACCGCATGTGCATGATTTACGACTGCTTCGCAGCCGAGCGGGAGCAAGCTCCCTCGCCACAGGGCAGCGCTGATTTCAGCGGTGTGTGGCAATCCAGATCAACAACCCCGCCTGAAACACCGCAAATGCCACCAGGCAAGTAATGGTAAAACGCAACCCGGCGTCTTCACGCTTGAACTTGCTGACCTTCTCTTCCTGCTTCTTCAGCTTCACTTCCTGCTCGGCCAGGTTCTGCTCGGCCTGTTGCAGCATCTGCGCCGCTTCGAGAATCTCGACGATCTGCAGCTTCTCGCTGTTCCAATCGCCCAGCAAGTCACCGACCTGCACCTCTTTGACGCTGCCCTTCAAATGCTGGGCGTCGGCGTAGATCACGTCAAAACCATGCACGCGCAAGAAGTGATCGCGACGCAGGCGGGTGTCTTCGTTCAGCGCGTCCTTGTTGTTCAGGTCCATGCCGTCGACGGTGTAGGCGGGCCAGCGTCTTTTCGCCCAGTTGATGCCTTGCGCGGCCAGGAAACGACCGATGCCACGGTTCAGCGGTTCGATCTGCAAGCCGCTGTCGGGGCCGAAATGCACACGCTTGCTGGTGTGATTGACCCACACATCGAGATGGTTCTGCTCTTTGCGCACGCGCTGGCCGGGCAGTTTGATCGCCATGCGCATCAGGCTGTGCTCTTTGCTGTTGCGCTCGGCATAGCCGAATTCGACAAAACGCAACGGCCGGCCACCGGTGTGACGGTCAGTCTGCAGCGGGGCCAGGCGGAGCATCTTGTGGTGCTCGACGCTGACGTCCGCCCATGGCAGCTCGACCGCTGGCGGTGCGTCTTTTTCAGCGGTGGTGTCGGGTGAAGTCTGGGTATCAGTCATAACGGCGAGATCCTGTCCAAGCCCTGCTTGTCGCCAGCCGGTTCGCTGGCGACAAAGGCTTATCGGCCGTTTTTTTCAGGACTGGAGGGTAAACACCGTTTAACGGCTGCGAAGTCCGTCAATAAATTCGATGAGTTTGCCGCCCAGCTCCGCCGCCAGTGGCAAATTCGGGTCCTTGTAGGAGGCCAATTGCCGCTTCACATCGGCAGCGACGATTCGCATGACGTGGTTCATGCCGTCGATTACCACCAGTTCGGCATTGGGATTGGCCGCTTTGAGCGCCTGTGCGTCGCCGACGCCGACCTGCATGTCGTTGCTGCCCTGAACGATCAGCGCCGGCATCTTCAACTGTGCAAACGCCTTGGCCGGATCCTGACGGAACAGCGAAATCAGGTACGGCTGCACGCTCGGGCGGAAAATCGGTTGCAGTGGCGCCGGCACGTTGGCGTCGGTGTGGCCGGCCTTGAGGCTGTCGAGCAGCTGATTGCTGCGCAGCATCAACGGTGGCGGCAGGCTGCGCGCCAGTTGTTCGCGAATCACTTGATCCACTGGCCTTGCGCTGCCGGACAGGGAAATCAGCGCAGCAGCCTCCGTGCGCGGGGCGGCGAGGGTGGCAATGAGGGCGCCTTCGCTGTGACCGAGCAGAATCAACGGGCCGAAACGCGGATCGCTTTTCAGCTTCTGGCTCCAGGCCACAGCATCGTTGACGTAGGCCTCCACCGACAGATTGCGCTCGTCAGGCGTGGCCGCGAAGCTCGCAGCGACCCCGCGCTTGTCGTAGCGCACACTGGCGATGTTGTGTTTGGCCAGCACCCAGGCCAGCCGCTTGAGGCTGTCATTGCGCCCGCCATCGGGGTTATTGCCGTCACGATCTGTAGGACCGGAGCCGGCAAGGATCAGGACAACCGGCACCGGGTTGTCGGATTTTGGCAGCAACAGCGAGCCGAAAAGTTCACCGCTCCCGGTATCCAGAGAGATCGGGCGCTGCAGGACAGTCGCGTGGGCAAAACCGGTAAACAGGGTAAGACTCAAGATCAGAACTCGCAGCATCATCACGCCATCATTCGCCAAGGTGCCGGTTGGACTCACCAACACCACTAAGGTTCGAGGATGAACTACTCGGTTAGCCTGCGTATACTGGCGCGCATCACGAATTCGGGTTTGATTTCACGGAGCGTCCTGCATGTCCGGCAATACCTATGGCAAGTTGTTCACTGTCACCACCGCTGGCGAAAGCCATGGTCCGGCGTTGGTCGCCATTGTCGACGGCTGCCCGCCGGGCCTGGAGATCTCCCTCGAAGACCTGCAGCGCGACCTCGATCGACGCAAGCCGGGCACCAGCCGCCACACCACCCAGCGTCAGGAAGCCGACGAAGTCGAAATCCTCTCCGGCGTGTTCGAAGGGCGCACCACCGGTTGCTCGATCGGCCTGTTGATCCGCAACACCGACCAGAAGTCCAAGGACTACTCGGCGATCAAGGATCTGTTCCGCCCGGCGCACGCCGACTACACCTACCACCACAAATACGGTGAGCGCGATTATCGCGGCGGCGGACGCAGCTCGGCGCGCGAAACCGCCATGCGCGTGGCGGCCGGGGCGATTGCGAAGAAATTCCTCGCCACCCAAGGCATTGTCATCCGTGGCTACATGAGCCAGCTCGGTCCGATCGAAATCCCGTTCAAGACCTGGGATTCGGTGGAACAGAACGCGTTCTTCAGCCCGGACCCGGACAAGGTGCCGGAGCTGGAAGCCTACATGGACCAGTTGCGCCGCGATCAGGACTCGGTCGGGGCGAAGATCACCGTAGTCGCCGAAGGCGTGATGCCGGGCCTCGGCGAGCCGATTTTCGACCGCCTCGACGCTGAACTGGCGCATGCGCTGATGAGCATCAACGCGGTGAAAGGCGTGGAAATCGGCGCCGGTTTCGCCTGCGTCGCCCAGCGCGGCACCGAGCATCGTGATGAACTGACCCCGGAAGGTTTCCTCAGCAACAATGCTGGCGGCATCCTCGGCGGCATCTCGTCGGGTCAGCCGATCGTCGCGCATCTGGCATTGAAACCGACGTCGAGCATCACCACCCCGGGCCGTTCGATCGACATTCACGGCAACCCGGTAGACGTGATCACCAAGGGCCGCCATGACCCGTGCGTCGGCATCCGCGCCACGCCGATTGCCGAAGCGATGATGGCCATCGTGTTGATGGACCACCTGCTGCGTCACCGTGGGCAGAACGCCGACGTGCGCGTCAGCACCCCGGTGCTGGGTCAGCTTTGATGGTTGATCGCCAAGCCGTCGCGGCCTGACCGTGGCGGCGCTCCCGTACTGGCGGCTGTCCAGTTTCTATCTGTTCTATTTCGCCTTGCTCGGTTCGACAGCGCCGTTTCTGGCGCTGTACTTCGATCATCTCGGGTTCAGCGCCGCGCGCATCGGCGAACTGGTGGCGATCCCGATGCTGATGCGCTGCGTGGCGCCGAACATCTGGGGCTGGCTCGGTGACTACACCGGCAAACGCCTGGCCATCGTGCGCTTCGGCGCAGTGTGCACGCTGCTGACGTTCTCGCTGATTTTCGTCAGCAAGACCTACGCCTGGCTGGCGATGGTCATGGCGTTGCACGCGTTCTTCTGGCACGCGGTGCTGCCGCAGTTCGAAGTCATCACCCTCGCGCACTTGCAGGGGCAAACCGCGCGCTACAGCCAGATTCGCCTGTGGGGCTCGATCGGTTTCATCATCACCGTGGTCGCGCTGGGGCGCTTGTTCGAATGGCTGAGCCTCGACATCTACCCGGCGGCGCTGGTGCTGATCATGGCCGGCATCGTCCTCAGCAGCCTGTGGGTGCCGAACGCGCAACCCCCGCAAGGTAACCGGCCAAGCGGCGAAGGTTTCCTCAAGCAGTTGCGCAGCCCTGGTGTGCTGGCGTTTTACGCCTGCGTCGCGCTGATGCAGATGAGCCACGGCCCGTATTACACGTTTCTGACCTTGCACCTTGAACGCCTCGGTTACACACGCGGCACAATCGGCATGCTCTGGGCCGTGGGCGTGGTCGCCGAGGTGCTGATGTTCATGGCGATGAGCCGGATTCTCGTGCGCTTTTCATTGCGTCGGGTGCTGATGGCGAGTTTTCTGCTGGCGGCGCTGCGCTGGTTGCTGCTAGGTTCGTTCGCCGAATTCCTCTGGGTACTGTTGTTGGCCCAGGTGCTGCACGCGGCTACCTTCGGCAGCTTTCATGCGGCTGCCATCGCGTTCGTGCAACGTAGCTTCGGTGCGCGTCAGCAAGGTCAGGGTCAGGCGTTGTACGCGGCGCTGGCCGGCACCGGTGGCGCGCTGGGCGCGTTGTATTCCGGTTACAGCTGGAATGCCCTCGGCGCGACATTGACCTTTAGTATTGCCAGTCTCGCGGCGCTCGCTGCTGCCGTTATCATTGCCACACGTATGCAAGAGGACAGGCCATGAGCCTTACGCGTGAACAGCTCGCCCAGCAGATCGTCGACGCCGGGCGTTTTCTTTATGGTCGCGGCTGGTCGCCGGCCACCAGCAGCAATTACTCGACGCGCCTGTCGCCGAGCGAAGCGCTGCTGACCGTGTCCGGCAAGCACAAGGGCCAGTTGGGCCTGGACGATGTGCTCGCCACGGATCTTTCCGGCAACAGCCTTGAACCGGGCAAAAAGCCGTCCGCCGAAACCCTGCTGCACACCCAGCTCTATAGCTGGCGCGCGGAAATCGGTGCGGTGCTGCACACCCATTCGGTGAACGCCACGGTCCTGTCGCGGCTGACACCGCAAGACTTTATCGAGTTCGAAGACTACGAACTGCAAAAAGCCTTCAGCGGCATCTCCACCCACGAATCGCGGGTGCGCGTGCCGATCTTCGACAACGATCAGGACATTGCGCGCCTCGCCGCCAAGGTGCAGCCTTGGCTCGACGCCCATCCCGATTGCGTCGGTTACCTGATTCGCGGCCACGGCCTCTACACCTGGGGCGCGCAGATGAGCGATGCCCTGCGGCAGATCGAGGCTTTTGAATTTCTGTTTGAATGCGAGTTGAAAACCCGCAGCGTCATGAACCGCCAAGGCTGACTTCACCCGAAGCCGCCCATTTGCCTGATGAAATGCACTGCCCGACCGGTCTGCAAGAACCGGACGGCAAGGCCGTTACCGAGGAATTGCCCATGAGCAGCCTGTCCGTTTATCACGTATCCAGCCCCGAGATTCCGAACAAGGTGCTGACCCATTTCGAAGACATCGCCTCGACGCTCGCCGAGCAGGGCGTACGCTTCGACCGCTGGCAAGCCGCGACGAAGATCCAGCCCGGTGCCAGCCAGGAAGAGGTGATCAGCGCCTATCAGGAGCAGATCGACAAGCTGATGACCGAGCGCGGTTACATCACCGTCGATGTGGTCAGCCTCAACAGCGATCACCCGCAAAAAGCCGAGCTGCGCGCCAAGTTCCTTGAAGAACACCGCCATGGCGAGGACGAAGTGCGCTTTTTCGTTGCCGGTCGTGGCCTGTTTACCCTGCACATCGACGATTATGTCTACGCGGTGTTGTGCGAGAAGAACGACCTGATCTCGGTGCCGGCCGGCACCAAACACTGGTTCGACATGGGCGAGCACCCGCACTTCGTGGCGATTCGCCTGTTCAACAACCCGGAAGGCTGGGTCGCCAACTTCACCGGCGAAGACATCGCCGGGCGCTTCCCGCGTCTGGAGGACTGAGCCGATGTCGATCAAAGTCATTCTCACCGACATTGAAGGCACCACCAGCGCGGTGAGTTTCGTTTTTGATGTGCTGTTCCCGTATGCGGCCAAACACCTGCCGGATTTTGTTCGGCAGAACGCCGAACGTGCCGATGTGGCTGAGCAACTCGACGCCGTGCGCCGCGACAGCAATGCACCGCAGGCCGATGTTGAACGGGTTGTTGAAATTCTCTTGAGCTGGATCGAGGAAGATCGCAAAGCCACGCCGCTCAAAGCCTTGCAAGGCATGGTCTGGGCGCAGGGTTATCACGCCGGGCAGTTGAAAGGCCACGTTTACCCGGACGCCGTTGAAGCGCTCAAGCGCTGGCATCAGGCTGGTTATCAACTGTTTGTGTATTCGTCCGGTTCGATCCAGGCGCAGAAACTGATCTTTGGTTGTTCCGAGGCGGGGGATCTGACGCCACTGTTCAGCGGGTATTTCGACACCACCTCGGGGCCCAAGCGTGAGGCGCAGTCTTACACCAACATTCAACAGGCGCTTGGTGTCGAGCCGCAGGACATTCTGTTTCTGTCCGACATCGTTGAGGAGCTGGATGCCGCTCAATCGGCAGGCCTGAAGACCTGCGGCCTGGCGCGCGAGGGTGGGGAGCTGGGAAGCCATATCACCGTCGACAGCTTCACCGGCATCGAACCCGAAGCCTTCTAACCACACAAGTCCCTGTAGGAGCTGCGGAACGCTGCGATCTTTTGACTTTGATTTAAAAGATCAAGATCAAAAGATCGCAGCCTTCGGCAGCTCCTACATAAGCATTGCGTACAAACAAAAGGCCGTGGAGCAGATGCTTCACGGCCTTTTTTGTTTAATGCGTTTACATTTTTACAGCGAGTGATACGTCGGCAGGGCAAAACGCTGCTGGCTTTGCAGCATTGCAATCTGCGGCAGTTCACTGGCTTCTTCTGCCAGGTCACGACGGATGGCGCTGATTGCCCACGACAGTTGGTCGGCGTTGTGCATTTGCTGGTAGGTCAAGGCGCGCTTGAACACTTTGCCTTCGCTGCTGCGCAAGGTCAGCAAAATTCCGCCATCAGGACGCGGTGCAGTGGTGACGTTGAAGTTGGAGAACAGGGAGGTAAATTTTTCTTGAATCAGGCTCATGTCTTTCAGCTCCGTATGCACTTGAAGGGCAAGCATGCAGAGGAGGTTGCAGCGATTGTGCCAGCATTTGAAAAATAAAAAATCCTTTAAAATCAATGGTTTAAAAATAATGAAATTTGCACGGGTCGTGCAAACTGCATGAATGGCCATCGTGCATCCTGCATTTTGCGGGATTCTCTTCAGTTGGACGGAACCAAATGGCAAAGGCGCAATCTCCGCTGCCAGGCATGAGCGGGCGGATACAAAACATTGCAAAAACCGCGTGTACAGCTTGAGAAGCGCTGTCGTATTTTCGATCCCGACCTTGCCCGCAACGCAGGTCATGCCACGGCCCGAACAATAAGAAACCGGCCAGCCAGGTCGAACGGGGAACTGCCATGCGTCACGCGCCGAGCGACACGATTACCTGGAGCATGATGCTCCGCAAACTGCCGACAATCGCCAAAGCCATCCCGCGGATGGTCAAGGGCATGAAAGTCGCCAACGTCACGGATCCGACCCAAACGTGTGGCCTCGGCTGGACCTTCGAGCAGGCAACCCTGCGTAACCCTGAAGGTCTGGCGATCCTGCAGGACAACGTCTTGCTGACTTACGCGCAGGTCAACCAATGGGCCAATCGCATCGCCCACTATTTGAGTGCGCAGGGTATCGGCAAGGGCGATGTGGTCGCGGTGTTCATTGAAAACCGGCCGGAACTGCTGGTGACCATTCTGGCGCTGGCCAAGCTCGGTGCCGTTAGCGCATTGCTCAACACCTCGCAGACTCGCGATACGCTGATTCACAGCATCAATCTGGTGGCACCAGTGGCGATCGTGCTCGGTGAAGAATTGCAGCCGGCGTTTGCCGCGATCCGCGAGCAGGTGTCGATCCCGGCGCAGCGCACCTGGTTTATCGCTGACCGCGACACCTACAGCCACCCGGGCATTGCGCCCGAGGGCTACCTCAACCTGATCAGTGCCAGTGCCGATGCGTCCGGTGACAACCCGCCCAGCAGCGGCGAAGTGTTCTTCAACGATCCGTGTTTTTACATCTACACCTCCGGCACCACCGGTCTGCCCAAGGCCGGGGTGTTCAAACACGGTCGCTGGATGCGCAGTTCGGCCAGCTTCGGCATGATCGCCCTGAACATGACGCCCGACGACGTCGTCTATTGCACTTTGCCGCTGTACCACGCCACGGGGCTCTGCGTGTGCTGGGGCTCGGCGATCAACGGTGCTTCCGGGTTCGCCATCCGCCGCAAGTTCAGCGCCAGCCAGTTCTGGCCGGACGTGCGTCGCTATAACGCGACCACCCTCGGGTATGTCGGCGAATTGTGCCGCTATCTGGTCGATCAACCACCCAGCGCCGATGACAGCCGTCACGCCGTGCGCAAGATGATCGGCAACGGCTTGCGTCCCGGCGCCTGGGCCGAGTTCAAGACCCGGTTTGCCGTCGAGCACATCTGCGAGCTGTACGCGGCGAGTGACGGCAATATCGGCTTCAGCAACATTCTCAACTTCGACAACACCATTGGTTTCTCGCTGATGGCCTGGGAACTGGTGGCATACGACCACGACAGCGGGCAGCCGCTGCGCAGCGCCAACGGCTTCATGCGCAAGGTCGGCAAGGGCGAGCAGGGCTTGCTGCTGGCACGGATCGATGAAAAGGCCCCGCTGGACGGTTACACCGACCCAGAGAAAACCGCCAGAGTGGTGCTACATGATGTGTTCAGCAAGGGCGACCGCTTCTTCAATACCGGCGACTTGCTGCGCAATATCGGTTTCGGCCATGCGCAGTTTGTCGATCGCCTCGGCGATACCTACCGCTGGAAGGGCGAAAACGTCTCGACCACGGAAGTGGAAAACCTGTTGTTGCAGCATCCGCACATTTCCGAGGCGGTGGCCTACGGTGTGGAAGTGCGCAACACCAACGGTCGCGCCGGGATGGCCGCCATTACGCCCGCCGAGTCACTGGCGACCCTGGATTTCACTGAATTGCTCGCATTCGCCCGTCAGCGCATGCCGGCCTATGCGGTGCCGCTGTTCCTGCGGGTGAAGGTGAAAATGGAAACCACCGGGACGTTCAAATACCAGAAGACCCGTTTGAAAAACGAGGGCTTCGACCCCGCCCAGACGGGGGATGACCCAATCTATGCCTGGTTGCCCGGCACTCAGACTTACGTGCAGGTGACGGATCAGGTGCTGACCGATATTCATCAGGGCAAGTACCGCTATTGAGATTGGCTATGGCCGGACTTGAGAAAAAGGGGGTGACAGCTATCGTCGCGCTCGGGAAACTGTCGGCTTTGCGAATAACCGAAAGTGGAGTTGCCCATGTCTGACCAAAGCCGCCAGATGACCCCTGAAGAAGCTGCCGAATTCACCGAGCAGGTTTTCAACAAGGCGCGCGAAGGTGATGCGCTGATGCTTGATCGGCTGATCAGCGCCGGTTTGCCGGTGAACCTGAAAAACAGCAAGGGCGACACGCTCTTGATGCTCGCCAGTTACTACGGCCACGTCGACGCGGTGCAGGTGCTGCTCAAGCACAAGGCCGACCCGGAAATGCGCAACGGCAACGGCCAGAGCCCGATTGCCGGTGCCGCGTTCAAAGGCGATCTGGCGGTGGTCAAGGCGCTGGTGGAGGCGGGCGCCGAGATCGAAGGTTCGTCCTTTGACGGGCGCACGGCGTTGATGATGGCGGCGATGTTCAACCGCGTTGAAATCGTCGATTACCTGATCGGCAAAGGCGCGGATCCGCAAGCCAAAGATGCCAATGGCATCACCGCGCTGGATGCGGCGCGGACCATGGGGGCGGTCGATACCACGGCGCAGCTGGAAAAACTGCTGGCCTGAGGCTGTCGAGATTCTGTGGCGAGGGAGCTTGCTCCCGCTCCAGTGCGTAGCGCTGGTAAAAATGGTGAGGCCACTGTTTTTGGGCCGCTTCGCGCCCCAGCGGGAGCAAGCTCCCTCGCCACATTGTTCTGTGTGCAGCCGGAGGTCGCAATGCGCTATCCTTCGCGCCCTCGAAATTCACCTTCGCCACAGGATCCGCCGTCATGAAAGCCGCACTCGTCGAACTCATCAGCAAAATCAGCTCCGGCTGCATGGGCGAGGACGAGATCCTGAACGTGGCCGACGAAGCGGCGCAGGCCTACGCCGATGCCGATGCGTTCCTCGCGGCCAACCCGGACATCAACTACGACGACACCTTCCCGATTCCGCTGGGGGAGTGGGTGGTGGTCGGCAGCCTGCCGGACACCGTGCTGTTCCAGGCCGACACCTACGTTGACCTGTTCGCGCAGATCGTCGCCTCGTTTGGCCCGGGCGTCGAATTCAACCTCAAGCCCAAGCAACTGGCCAAGACCGAGGCACTGACCGCACTCAACCGCATTCAGGTGCAGATGAGCAGCCTGAACAAGGAAAACGGCGGTTACACGCTGATGAACTTCAGTCAGCTGCTCGATGACGAGCTGCAAGTGGTGCTGGTCTACGGCAACGACGTGCCACGAGTGCTGGAGCTGTGTGCCGAAGTCGGCATCACGGCGGCGCCGTCCCTGGAAGCGCTGAAAGTCGCCGTTCACGTCTGAACGCAATAAAAGGGAACCCTTCGCGCGACCGTCTATCCTAAAAGTGCATGCCACTAATCTGGAGTGACACCATGGGTTCCACGTTCAACGGGCTGATTGGCCTGATCATTCTTGCCCTCGACATCTGGGCCATTATCAACGTACTGAAAAGCGGTGCCGAGACCGGGATGAAAATCCTCTGGGTCCTGCTGATTATCCTCCTGCCGGTGCTGGGTCTGATCATCTGGGCGATTGCCGGGCCGCGGGGCAATGTGCGGGTCTGACCACAACTTTGAATGCACCCCATAACCTGTGGGAGCTGGCTTGCCAGCGATAGCATCGCAGCGGTTTCACTGAGAGTCCGCGTCGTCTGCATCGCTGGCAAGCCAGCTCCCACAAGGTTATGTGGATTGTCGATGAACAGAGGTTCGACCTGTTATCTTAGGCAACGTAGAATGCGCGCCTTTCCCGGGCAATCGTCCCCACGATCGACGCCCGCGCATTCATCGGAGCACTTGACCATGACCGTCACCAAGACCAGCGAGTACCTGGAAACCCTCTACGAAGGCTACGGCCAGCGTTTTCGCATGGAAAAACTGCTGCACGAAGTGCGCACCGAACATCAACACCTGGTGATCTTCCAGAACCCGCGTATGGGTCGGGTGATGGCGCTGGACGGCGTGATCCAGACCACCGAAGCCGACGAATTCATCTACCACGAAATGCTCACCCACGTGCCGATCCTCGCCCACGGCACAGCCAAGCGCGTGCTGATCATCGGCGGCGGTGACGGTGGCATGCTGCGCGAAGTGACCAAACACGCCAGCGTCGAGCACATCACCATGGTCGAGATCGACGGCACCGTGGTCGACATGTGCAAGGAATTTCTGCCGAACCACTCCAAGGGCGCCTATGACGATCCACGCCTGAATCTGGTGATCGACGACGGCATGCGTTTCGTCGCCACCACCACGGAAAAATTCGACGTGATCATCTCTGACTCCACCGACCCGATCGGTCCGGGCGAAGTGCTGTTCTCGGAGAACTTCTACCAGGCCTGTCACCGTTGCCTGAACGAAGGCGGAATCCTCGTGACCCAGAACGGCACGCCGTTCATGCAGATCGATGAAGTCAAAACCACCGCCGGTCGCCTGCGCAGCCTGTTCCCGGACTGGCACTTCTATCAAGCGGCCGTGCCGACCTACATCGGCGGTTCGATGACCTTCGCCTGGGGCTCGACCAACCCGGCCTACCGCAAGCTGAGCCGTGAAACCTTGCAGCAGCGCTTCATCGGCAGCGGCATCGTCACCCGCTACTACAACCCGGAAATCCACATCGGCGCGTTCGCGCTGCCACAGTACGTGCTGCAGGCGATCAACAAGCCAAGCAACGACTGACCAGGTCGATGGATTCCTTGTGGCGAGGGAGCTTGCTCCCGCTTGAGTGCGCAGCACTCACAAAATCTGCGATTTCTAAATATTTTGGGGCCGCTTCGCAGCCCAGCGGGAGCAAGCTCCCTCGCCACAAAATTTTCCAGCCATGAAAATGATGTTTTTTTCATGTTCGTGCGCCGCAATCCTTTTGAACGATCAATCTCGCCAAAAGTCGAGATAGTAGTAAGCCCATTTGCGGGTTTGATCGAGGAGGCACCGATGCAAAAGTGGAAAGTCACTTTCGTGGACGATCATGGTGAAATTGTCGATGAGGTGTTCGAGCGCGCGGAATGCCCCAGTGACGACGAGGCTGCACGCCTGATCAAGGAACGGCTCCTGCCGGTGGCCGCCAAACTGGATCTGAACGATCTGGAAGGGCGAACCCCTGATGCTGGCGTCAAAAGCCTCGAAACGCAGAACAGCATCAAGATCCGCAGCATCACTCCAATCTGAAAATCTTCCTTTCATCCGAAACAACCAGGCCTTGGCAGCAGCTCTATCTTGGGGCTACTCTGCAAGCGAGATCAGCGAACGAATCGCTAAGGTCTGGTCTTGTCAGCTACATGCTTGTTTCCCGCCGGCAACCGGTTTGCCGAAGTACTTCTGGCCTGTAAGGCCCGGGGCGGGAATACGGAAAGTCTATCCATCTATCCGAGGGGGACGTTTCATGAGCACAGCCTATCAAGAAGACATCAGCAGCAACGTACTGCGCCGCATGAAAGAAGGCGGTTTCGACTTTTCCCGGTTCCATCCCATCGAGTTCTACGCCATTTTCCCGGACGAGGAGCGGGCGCGCAGGGCGGCGGGCAAATTTCGTGGTGAATCCATCAATGCCCAGGTCAGTGCGCGCGAAGATGGCGCCTGGTCACTGGAACTGAGCAAAGTGATGCACGCGACCTATGACGACATTGGCGATTTCGAGCAGGGCTTTTCTGCCGTGGTCGAGCCGCTGGGCGGCATCATCGAAGGCTGGGGCGTCAAGCAGGAGGTGCGCAACCGCCATCGTCTGAACTGATCTCTGGTTTCAGGTATTGAGCAACGGCTGACCTTCGGGTTGGCCGTTGTCGTTTTCAAAGATCAAAAGATCGCAGCCTCCGGCAGCTTCTGCACCAATCACCTGCAGGAGCTGCTGGAGGCTGCGATCTTTTGCTTTTTACTTTCAAAACATTTCAGAAAGGCAAAAAAAAGCCACCGGAGAGGGTGGCTAAAAGGGAAGACCGATAAGGAGAGGAAACCGGTCAGGGTTACGGCCTGCGGGGACTGCGTGGGCAGTCCGGATCAGTGGAGCTGAAGTCTTCAGTGGGAAGGTTTTCAGCGAATGCGCCGATTATCCGCAGCCCGGCGCAAGCAGTGAAATCAACTCTGACTATGCTGGTGATAGGCGATGCAGTGCGTCGCAATGAAGCGGGGGCAATCCTGTTGGAGCATTTGCCGCACAGGAATGGTGCGGTGCTTGCGGCTTGATTATCCAACCGATTGAAATCAAAGCGTTTATGCCGATGGCACGGGCCTTGCGAAGGCCTGTAGGTCCGGGTGACAAGGAGTACGGCATGATCCGCACCTATTTTGATGAAATGTACGATGCCGGCGGCCAGGTTCGCCCGCATTACCGGGAGTTCGCCCGCTGGCTTGCCGACACGCCTGACGAGTTGCTGGCGCAACGGCGGCGCGAGGCCGACCTGCTGTTCCACCGGGCCGGGATCACCTTCACGCTCTATGGCGACGAGCAGGGCACCGAGCGCCTGATTCCGTTCGACACCATTCCGCGCAGCATTCCCGCCAGCGAGTGGCGGATCGTCGAGCGTGGCTGTATCCAGCGGGTCAAGGCGCTGAACATGTTCCTTGCCGACCTCTATCACGAGCAGCGCATCATCAAGGCCGGGATCATTCCCGCCGAACAGGTGCTGGCCAACGAGCAGTACCAGTTGGCGATGCAGGGCCTGGACCTGCACCGCGATATCTATTCGCATATTTCCGGCGTTGATCTGGTGCGCGACGGCGACGGCACCTACTACGTGCTCGAAGACAACCTGCGTACCCCGAGCGGCGTCAGCTACATGCTTGAAGACCGCAAGATGATGATGCGCCTGTTTCCGGAGCTGTTCGCCGCCCAGCGCATCGCGCCCATCGATCACTACCCGAACCTGTTGCTCGACACCCTGAAAAGCTCCAGCCCGATCGACGACCCGAGCGTGGTGGTACTGACGCCGGGGCGCTTCAACAGTGCGTTCTTCGAACACGCCTTTCTGGCACGGGAAATGGGCGTCGAGCTGGTGGAGGGCGCGGATCTGTTCGTGCGTGACGACAAGGTCTTCATGCGCACCACCGACGGGCCGAAAGCGGTGGACGTGATTTACCGGCGTCTCGACGACGCTTTCCTCGACCCGCTGGCGTTCCGCCCGGACTCAATGCTCGGCGTACCGGGACTGCTGTCCTCCTATCGCTCGGGCAACGTGGTGCTGGCCAACGCTATCGGCACCGGCGTGGCGGACGACAAGTCGGTGTACCCGTTTGTCACCGACATGATCCGCTTTTACCTCGACGAAGAGCCGATCCTGAAGAACGTGCCGACCTGGCAGTGCCGCAATCCCTCGGAACTTTCCCACGTACTGGCCAATCTGCCGGATCTGGTGGTCAAGGAAACCCAAGGCTCCGGCGGTTACGGAATGCTGGTGGGGCCGGCGGCGACGGCGGCGGAAATCGATGCATTCCGCGAGCGGATCAAAGCCAAACCCCACGCGTACATCGCGCAGCCGACGTTGTCACTGTCGACCTGTCCGACCTTTGTCGAAAACGGCATTGCACCACGCCATATCGACCTGCGTCCGTTTGTACTGTCTGGCCGCGAAACCCGGGTCGTGCCCGGCGGTTTGACCCGTGTCGCCCTGCGTGAAGGCTCCCTGGTGGTGAATTCCTCCCAGGGTGGCGGAACCAAGGACACCTGGGTGGTCGAGGATTGAAGGAAGCTTGCCATGTTAAGTAGAACTGCCTCGGATCTGTACTGGATGTCGCGTTACCTGGAGCGGGCGGAAAACCTCGCGCGGATGCTCGATGTCAGTTATTCGCTGTCGCTGATGCCGCAGGACGGTCGCGGCGACGGTCTGCACGAGCTGGCCATGCCGCTGCTGATTACCGGCACCCTCGACGATTACCTGGAGCGTCACGGCGAACTGCACGCCGAACGCTTGCTGCACTTTTTCGCCCTCGATGCGGCCAACCCGGCGAGCATCTACAGCTGTCTCGGCGCGGCGCGGGCCAGTGCGCACGCGGTGCGTGGACGAATCACCGCAGACATGTGGGAGAACATCAACGCCACCTGGCTGGAGATTCGCGGCATTGCCGAGCAGGGGCTCAGCCGTTACGGCATGAGCCGTTTCTGCGAGTGGATCAAGGAGCGCTCGCACCTGTTCCGGGGCGCGTCCTACGGCACGATCATGCGCAACGATGCGTTCCGCTTCATTCGCCTGGGCACCTTCATCGAGCGTGCAGACAACACGCTGCGCCTGCTCGATGCGCGCTACGAAATGGCTGGCGATCAGGCCGAGGCCGTCAGTGACGGCACCGCCCACGCTTACTATCAATGGAGTGCGCTGCTGCGTGCGCTGTCGTCCTTCGAGGCCTACACCGAAATCTACCGCGACGCCCCCGGCGCCCGGCATGTCGCCGAGCTGCTGCTGTTGCGCGCCGACGTGCCGCGTTCGTTGCGTGCCTGCACCGAGGAAATCGACCAGATCCTCGCCCAGTTGCCAGGGGCCAACGGCCGTCCGGCGCAACGTCTGGCCGCTGAGATGGACGCGCGTCTGCGCTACACCGGCATCAACGAAATCCTTGCCGAAGGTCTGCACGCCTGGCTCACCGAATTCATCCCGCTGGTGCGCCAGTTGGGCAACGCGATTCACAGTTCTTACCTGGAGGCTGCATGAGACTTTCCATTAGCCACGAGACCACCTATCACTATGAAGATCAGGTGCGGGCGAGCATCCAGTATCTGCGCCTGACCCCGCACGACAGCGAGCGTCAGCACGTATTGAGCTGGCAGCTTGACCTGCCGCGACCGGTGCGCGCGCAGCTCGATCCGTTCGGCAACATCCTGCATGTGCTGACCATGGATGAACCGCACGAAGCGATCATCATCGGCGCCCGCGGCCAAGTGGATATCGACGAGTTGCGCGAGGCCGAGCATGAGAGTCAGTCGGCGCTGCCGTTCCTGCGCTTCACTCGCCTGACCGAGGCGGACGAAGCGTTGCGTACGTTTGCCGAAAAATCCTGCAAGCGGCGACGCGACCGCACCGCCCTGATCGATCTGATGCACGGCTTGAATCAGCACATGACCTACACGCCGGGCTCCACCGAAGTCGACACCAGTGCCGCCGAAGCCTTCGCCGGGCGCGCCGGGGTTTGCCAGGACCACACTCATGCCTTTCTCGCCTGTGCACGCAGCCTGGGGATCCCGTCACGCTACGTTTCCGGCTATCTGTACAGCGAGGACGCCGAGCACCTGGCCAGCCATGCCTGGGCCGAAGCATGGCTGGACGACGCCTGGTACAGCTTTGATGTGACCAACCAATTGGCCCGCCCGGAGCGCCATCTGAAACTGGCGGTGGGCCTGGATTATCTGGATGCCTGCCCGGTGCGCGGCATGCGCCGGGGAGGGGGGAGCGAGCAGATGCATGCGAAGGTGTTGGTGTCGCCGACGCCAGTCATTTCCGTGCAGCAACAGTAGATCCGGGATACCGCTATCGCTGGCAAGCCAGCTCCCACAGGTTTTGCGCTGACTCTGAATCCGCGGTAATCCTGTGGGAGCTGGCTTGCCAGCGAAGAGGCCGGTGATATCACCGCAACGCTTATGGCTTGATCTTCCGCCCAGCCATGTGCTGCAAATAGCCGATCAGTAACTGCAAATCCCCCTCCGGCAACACCTCCGCCGAAAACCCCGGCATCTTCGCCTGTGGCCACTGGCGCAAACTCTGTGGATCACGAATGTAGCGCTTGAGGAAGTCCGCGCCGAAATACTCGGTCGGGTTGTACGGAATGTTCAGGTCCGGCCCGAACTGCGCATCGCCCGCACCGTTCAAGCGGTGGCAGGCCAGGCAGTTCTTCTGGAACAGCGCAAAACCCTGATTCACCGGGTCATTCGCTTTCAGCGCGGGATCCGGCAACAGGGCAGGGAAACGTTCGGCCACTGGCGCCATGCGCTTGATGCTTGCCACCTGGAACGGCCATTGTTCCGGGCTGATATTGCCGGCCTGCGGGTCGGTCCATACCAGATAAAACGGCCCTGCGCTGTGCTTGCCTTCGGACAGCGGCGGCCACGGCTGCGCCGGGTCTTCGATCGCCAGCCAGGCCCGTGCGCTTTTGGTATTGAGCAACGGTGCAGCGCTCAGCTCGGCGGCAAAGCCGTCCAGCGCCACCGCTTGCAGATGATCGTCCGGTTTGATGCCCGTGAGCAGCGCCGCGACCGGGACGGCGCGATAAGTCATGTCCTTCTTGTAAGACACATCATTTTTGATGGTCAGGGTTTGTACCTGAGGGTGCTTGAGCAATTCCTCGGTCTGCCAGGTGTGACGAGTTGCGCCCAGCTGCAGATCCAGCTGTGCGGCAGACAAGGGCATGCTCAGCAGCATGGCCCAGAACATAATGAGCGTTTTCAAATGATCGCCGTCCATGTCGTAGGAGTGCGCAAAGGTTGGCACAGCCACGCTGGCCCGGGAAGCGTGCCAGTCACATTGTTGATGGCAATGAAATGCACCCGGCCGTTGAGTCAGCCGATGACCTTGGTCAGGTTCGGCAAAATCAGCAACAGCGTGGTGGCGAAAAGAATGAGCCCGGCTTGACGAACTTTCGGTTGTTTGAACATGGCTTGACCGCCTTTATTGTTATTTCCTGATGTTTGCCTGCATATCCATGACGGCAAACGCTGCACTTCCTGTAGAAGAACGTCGGCCCCGGCAAAACCCGACGACCCTGACGTACATGTAATACCTTAGAGCCCGCGTCACGCGCGGCTTAGATCCATTTCGTATGTATTTGCTGCTGCTGGCAATAAAAAAGACATGAGGCGTATTGCCAGCTTCTGCGCCGACCGCTTGCTAGACAACTCGCCGACCTGAACCGGTTCACCTGAGGGTGGATGACCGTCCGTCTGAGCGTGCGCGTCAACATCATTGAGCGCTGTGGTCATTGAATCCTCGACGGCGCGGGACAACAGTGAGACCACGAAATTCACTCACCGCACAGGTTCGAGGACGTCATGACCCAAGCTTTGATTTTCGATGCGCTACGTACGCCCCGTGGCAAAGGCAAGGCCGATGGCGCGCTGCACAGCGTCAAACCGGTGAATCTGGTCGCGGGCCTGTTGACTGCGCTGCAGAGCCGTACTGCGCTGGACACCAGCCAGGTCGATGACGTGGTACTCGGTTGCGTCACGCCGATTGGCGATCAAGGTTCCGATATCGCCAAAACCTCGGTGCAGGTGGCGGATTGGGACGTGAGCGTCGCCGGTGTGCAGATCAACCGCTTCTGCGCCTCCGGTCTGGAAGCGGTGAATCTCGGCGCGATGAAAGTCCGCTCCGGTTTCGAAGACCTGGTGGTGGTCGGTGGCGTCGAGTCGATGTCGCGGGTACCGATGGGCAGTGACGGCGGCGCCTGGGCGCTGGACCCGCAGACCAACCTGCACAGCCACTTCACCCCGCAGGGCGTTGGCGCGGATCTGATCGCTACCCTTGAGGGCTTCAGCCGTGAGGATGTCGATGCCTATGCGTTGCACTCGCAGCAAAAAGCTGCACGTGCCCGGGCCGACGGTTCGTTCAACAAGTCGTTGGTGCCGGTGCAGGACCAGAACGGCATCATCCTGCTCGATCACGACGAATTCATTCGCGCCGAATCGACGATGGAAGGCCTGGGCAAACTCAAGCCGAGTTTCGAAATGATCGGCCAAATGGGGTTTGATGCCACGGCGCTGCGGGTTTACAGCCACGTCGAGCGAATCAACCACGTACATACGCCGGGCAACAGCTCCGGGATCGTCGACGGTGCGGCGCTGATGTTGATCGGCTCCGAAGCCAAGGGTCGTGCGCTGGGTTTGCAGCCTCGGGCGCGTATCGTCGCCACGGCGGTGACCAGTACTGACCCGACAATCATGCTCACCGGCCCGGCGCCGGCCACCCGCAAGGCGCTGGCCAAGGCCGGTTTGCGCGTGGAAGACATCGACCTGTTCGAGGTCAACGAGGCGTTTGCTTCGGTGGTGCTCAAGTTCATCAAGGACATGGCGGTCGACCCGGACAAGGTCAACGTCAACGGCGGCTCGATCGCCATGGGCCATCCGCTGGGCGCCACCGGATGCGCGATCCTCGGCACCTTGCTCGATGAGCTGGAAACCCGGCGCCTGCGTTATGGCCTGGCGACGCTGTGCGTCGGCGGCGGCATGGGCATTGCCACCATCATCGAACGCCTTTGAGCCCCGAATTCAAGGAATCTTGTTATGAGCGAAGCCATTCGTTACGAAAAAGGTCAGGACGCCATCGTCGTGCTGACCATCGACATGCCGGGCCAGAGCGCCAACACCATGAACGCCGTATACCGCCAAGCTATGGGCGCCTGCGTTGCGCGGCTGGTGGCGGAAAAAGACAGCATTGCCGGGGTGATCATCACCTCGGCGAAGAAAACCTTCTTTGCCGGCGGCGACCTCAATGAGCTGATCAAAGTCGGTAAACCCGAGGCCAAAGCGTTCTATGACATGGTGCTGAGCCTCAAGGGGCAATTGCGCACCCTGGAAACCCTCGGCAAACCGGTGGTCGCAGCGATCAACGGTGCCGCACTCGGCGGAGGCTGGGAAATCTGCCTGGCGTGCCATCACCGGGTGGCGCTGGACGATGCGGCGGTGCAACTCGGTCTGCCGGAAGTGACCCTCGGACTGTTGCCGGGCGGCGGCGGAGTGGTGCGTATGGTGCGCATGCTCGGTATCGAAAAAGCCCTGCCGTATCTGCTCGAAGGCAAGAAGATCCGCCCACAGCAGGCGTTGCAGGCCGGTCTGATCGATGAGTTGGCGGCGGATCGTGACGAGTTGCTGGCCAAGGCGCGCGCCTGGATTATCGCCAACCCGAGCGCGGTGCAGCGCTGGGATGTGAAGGGCTACCAGATTCCCGGCGGCACGCCGTCGAATCCGAAGGTCGCGCAGATGCTGGCGATTGCGCCGTCAATCCTGCGCAGTAAAACTCAGGGCACGCTGCCCGCGCCGGAGAAAATCCTCTGCGCGGCGGTGGAGGGCGCGCAGGTCGATTTCAACACCGCGCACCTGATCGAAACCCGTTACTTCACCGAACTGACCACCGGGCAGATCTCGAAAAACCTGATCGGCACCTTCTGGTTTCAGCTCAACGAAATCAATGCCGGCGGTTCGCGGCCGCAGGGCTTTGAGCCCTATGTCACGCGCAAGGTCGGTGTACTAGGTGCGGGCATGATGGGCGCCGGGATCGCCTTCGTCAGTGCCTCGGCTGGTATCGATGTGGTGCTCAAGGACATCAACCTGGCGGCGGCCGAGAAGGGCAAGGCCCACTCGGCGGCATTGCTGGACAAGAAAGTCGCCCGTGGGCAGATGACGGCTGAAAAACGCGAGGCGGTGCTGGCGCGGATCCAGGCCAGCGAGAGCGATGCCGATCTGGCGGGTTGTGATCTGATCATCGAGGCGGTGTTCGAAGACCGTGAACTGAAGGCTAACGTCTCCTCTGCAGCGCAAAAGATTGTCGGTCCTGACGCGGTGATTGCCTCCAACACGTCAACGTTGCCGATCACCGGGCTGGCGACGGCGGTACCCGATCAGAGCAAGTTCATCGGTCTGCATTTCTTCAGCCCGGTGGACAAAATGCCGCTGGTGGAAATCATCAAGGGTGCGCAGACCAGTGCTGAAACCCTGGCGCGCGGTTTCGACTTCGTCCTGCAGATCAAGAAAACCCCGATCGTGGTCAACGACAGTCGTGGCTTCTTTACCTCGCGGGTGTTCGGCACCTTCACCAACGAAGGCATCGCCATGCTCGGCGAGGGTGTTAGCGCGCCGATGATCGAGACCGAAGCGCGCAAGGCCGGGATGCCGGTCGGGCCGCTGGCGATCTCCGACGAAGTTTCCCTCAGCCTGATGAGCCATATCCGTCAGCAAACGGCCAAGGACCTGCAAGCGGAAGGGAAACCGCTGACAGAGCATCCGGCGTTCGCTGTGATTGACTTGCTGCTCAACGAATACAAGCGCCCGGGCAAAGCCGCCGGCGGGGGCTTCTATGATTACCCGGCGGGTGGTCAGAAGCATCTGTGGCCGGAGCTGAAGACGCGTTTCGAGCAGGCCGACGGGCAGATTTCGCCGAAGGATGTGCGTGATCGTCTGCTGTTCGTGCAGGCCCTGGAAACCGTGCGCTGCGTGGAGGAGGGTGTACTGACTTCGACGGCAGATGCCAACGTCGGCTCGATCTTCGGCATTGGATTTGCCCCATGGACCGGCGGCGCATTGCAATTTATCAATCAGTACGGCGTGCAGGACTTCGTCGCACGCGCGCAGTATCTGGCCGAGCAGTACGGCGAGCGCTTTGCGCCACCGGCGTTGTTGCTGGAAAAAGCCGCGAAAGGCGAGTTGTTTTAAGTGATCGGCTGAGCGCTGCGGGGCTTGCCTTGCCGGGGTGTTTCAAGGCAGGCTCTGGGTGTTAATTATTCCCATCACGTGTCAGGTATTTTTTATGTCGCTACGCATCTGCATTCTGGAAACCGACATCCTGCGTCCGGAACTGGTCGATCAATATCAGGGTTACGGGCAGATGTTCCAGCGCCTGTTCTCGCAGCAACCGATTGCCGCCGAGTTCACCGTGTACAACGTGATGCAGGGCGAATACCCAAGCGACGATCTGACCTTCGATGCGTACCTGATCACTGGCAGCAAGGCCGATTCGTTCGGCACCGACCCGTGGATCCAGACTCTCAAGCAATACCTGCTGACTCGCTACGAGCGTGGCGACAAGCTGCTCGGCGTGTGCTTCGGCCATCAACTGCTGGCGCTGTTGCTGGGCGGCAAGAGTGAGCGCGCCACTCAGGGCTGGGGCGTCGGCACCCACAACTACAAACTGGCGGCCAAGGCACCGTGGATGAGCCCGGTGCGGGAAGAGCTGACGTTGCTGATCAGCCACCAGGATCAGGTCACGGCGTTGCCGGAAAACGCCACGGTCATTGCCTCCAGCGATTTCTGCCCGTTTGCCGCGTACCACATTAACGATCAGGTGCTGTGCTTCCAGGGCCACCCGGAATTTATCCACGACTATTCGCGGGCGCTGCTGGATCTGCGCCAGGACGCGCTGGGTTCGCAGATCTACTCGAAAGGCGTGGCTAGCCTGGAGCAGGAGCACCATGGCACCACGGTGGCGGAATGGATGATGCGGTTTGTGGCGCACAAGCCTGAGGCTGCTTGATAGCAGATCAAAAGATCGCAGCCTGCGACAGCTCCTACAGGGTGTACACCATCCCAATGTAGGAGCTGCCGCAGGCTGCGATCTTTTGCTTTTGCTTCCCTACAACCACCCCGACCTCTTGAAACTCGCCCACAAACTCACGCACCCCACCGTGATAAACCCCAGCACGGCGAAATAGCCGTAATGCCAGCTCAGCTCCGGCATGTTCTGGAAGTTCATCCCGTAAATTCCCGCCACCGCCGTCGGGAACGCCAGAATCGCCGCCCACGCAGCAAACTTGCGTTGCACCACACTTTGCCGTGACGCCTCCAGCAACACGCCGATCTCGATGGTCTGACTGGCAATGTCCGCCAGCGTCGTCAGGTCTTCCATCTGCCGCGTGACGTGAATCTGCACATCGCGGAAGTACGGGCGCATGTTCTTGTCGATGAACGGGAAGCTCAGTTTCTGCAGCTCCTCGCCAATCTCCACCATCGGCGCTGCATAACGGCGCAGGCGCAACACATCGCGGCGCAGGCCGTGAAGTTTCTGGATGTCATGCTCGTTCAACGCACTGCACAGCACGTTGCGCTCCAATTCATCAATCTCGGCATGAATCGCTTCGCCGACTGGCTGGTAGTTTTCGATCACGAAATCCAGCAGTGCATAGAGGACGAAATCTTCGCCGTGCTCGAGCAACAGCGGCCGCGCCTCACAGCGCTGGCGGACGTGCGCATAGGACGCCGAGTGGCCGTTGCGGGCGGTGATGATGTAGCCCTTGCCAGCGAAGATATGCGTTTCGATGAACTGCAAAATCCCATGCTCGCGGATCGGCGAGTAGGTGACGATAAACAAGGCGTCACCAAAGGTTTCCAGCTTTGGCCGGCTGTGTTTTTCCAGGGCATCTTCGATGGCCAGTTCGTGCAGGTTGAACTGGCGTTGCAGATTGGCCAGCTCCTGAGCGTCCGGCTCTTCCAGGCCGATCCAGACAAAATGCCCGGTTTTTGCGGCCCAGGCGGCGCCTTCGTCAAGCGTGATATTGGTGACTTTCTTACCGGCGCTGTAAACCGCAGCAGCAACAACTCGACCCATGGTGGTGGTTCACTTCTTCTTGGCAGATGGCAGGGAATACAAGGCTTCAGCTTAGCCGTGTCGCTGCTTGAGAGTCAGTGAAATCTGCACAGTTCACCCGGCAAAAGAAAACCCGCACGAGGCGGGTTGGTTTTTCACGCAGCTTGCAGCTGCTGATCCATCGCGGCGATGCACTCGCGCATCTGTTCGCGGCATTGGGACATGAGCATGGGCATGTCATCCATGGTCAGCCCGGCTGTAGGAATCGCCGGCAGCGAGCGTATGAGAATTTTCCCGCTGCGCCAGCGGTTCAGGCGCATGTGCTTGATGTAGCTGCTGACGCACACTGGCACGATCGGTACACCGGCGGCGATCGCCATCTGGAACGCACCTTTCTTGAATGGCAGCAGTTCTTCACCGAGGTTGCGCGTGCCTTCCGGGAACACCCAGATCGACGTGTCTTCGTGTTGCAAAGTGTGGGTGGTGGTGAGCATCGACTTGCGCGCCTTGTGCGCGTTCCCACGATCAATCAACACGTTGCCTGCCAGCCAGAACAGTTGCCCGAACAGCGGCACCCATTTCAGGCTCTTCTTGCCGATGCACACAGTCCGGCGGGGTACCACGTTGCCGAACACGAACAGGTCGTAGTTGGACTGATGGTTGGCCACGATCACGCAGCTGTCGGGCTTGTTCATCAACGGGCCGACTTCAGCCCTCACACGCAAACGCAAAATAAACATGGCCGGTAGCGCGTAGAGGCGGGCGCACAGTCGGCTGTTGTCCGGGTTGAACGGACGGCACAGCCCGAGGATCACGCCCAGCACGCCGGCCAGAATAAAGTGCAGGCCCATCAATAACATACGAAACACAAACAGCATTTTCAGGCCCCACCGGGACAAAAGGTGGCGCAGTGTACGGATGTGCACTGTTTTCGGCAATTGTTGCTATAGAGTGCGGAGATAGGCGATGTTTAAGCGCATGTTTCCGAGTTGATTGTCAGACCCGTGCTAGAGCAGTCGACGCTCGATCAACCAAACGCGCAAGAAAAAGCCCGACACGACGGTCGGGCTTTTCTTCGGCTCGGGAAGCGTGGGTTTAACCCAGATGCTCCTGATCCTGAATGATCGCGTTGTCGAGGGCTTCGAGCAGTGCCTTGCGCACTTTGAGCTTGGTGTTCTTGTGCGCGTTCATGTTGATCTTCTTCAGCTGACGCGCTGCTGCCAGGGCTGCGCCTTGCAGCTCTTCGGCAGTCACCACTTTGTCGAGGAAACCGGCATCCACCGCGCTTTTCGGATCAAACATCTCGCCGTTGATCACCGAACGGTGAAACGCCGAACGACGCAAGCGATCACGGGCCAGCTCGATGCCGGCGTGGTGCATGGTCATGCCGATCTGCACTTCGTTCAGGCCGATGCTGAACGGGCCCTCGACACCGATGCGGTAGTCGGCGGACAGCAGCAGGAATGCACCTTTGGCCACGGCGTGGCCTGGGCAGGCAACGATCACCGGAAACGGGTGGGACAGCAGGCGACGGGCGAGTGTCGAACCCGCAGTCACCAGCGCCACGGCTTCTTTCGGGCCGGCGGTCATCACCTTCAAGTCATAGCCGCCCGACAGAATCCCCGGCTGACCGGTAATGATCACGATGGCACGATCAGTCTTCGCCTGATCCAGCGCCGCGTTGAACGCCGCTATCACGTCCGGGGAAATGGCATTGACCTTGCCGTTGTTCAGGGTCAGGGTCGCGATACCGTCTTCGAGGTGGTAGGCAATCAACTCACTCATGACGCTATTCCTTGTAAGAAAGATGGGCAGACGTTACCCACCACCGCAGGCCAGGTAAAGCGCCGTGACTGACCCGCCAGTCACCGTTTCCGGCCGCGCCCGGCGTAGCACGCCGTTCTGCTTCTATATAGAAGGGTGGCCGTCACCAGAGATTGTCCGGTTTGCCATCGCCCTGGGTGGGTCGAAACGCCTTTATGCCTTAAGCGCATGAAAATTCTGAAAAAAAGTTTGCCATCAGAAAAGCTTTCGACTACATTAGCGCGCCTCGACAGACAGAACATGTTTGAAGAGATACGGTGAAGTGTCCGAGTGGCTTAAGGAGCACGCCTGGAAAGTGTGTATACAGGAAACTGTATCGAGAGTTCGAATCTCTCCTTCACCGCCAAATTCAGTAAACGCAAACCCCTGATTTTCCTAGAGAAAGTCGGGGGTTTGTGGTTTTTGGCGTCTGAAAAATGGCCATATGGGACTGAGATGGGAATGGGCACTGTTTTGGTGCGCAAATTGAACATTCGAAAGAGTACGTGCCTTTGTCGCCGATTAGATGAACTAGGCTTCTGCAAACCGTACTTCCGGGACGAATACCATGCCTAATGACTCAGGTTCCAACATAGCCACTGCCGATGCATTGACGCTGCTGCATAACCAGCATGCGCTGGGTGCGGCGATGGAGGAGGTCACTAAGTGGCTTTCACAGAATGGCGCAGAGACTGTTGCAGAAAATGCACTCGTGGCCATGGAGACCTTGGACACAAATGCAAAGGCGATTACTAATGCGATTATGCGGCTACGGCAGTCATAGAAAATCGTGCAGTTAGGCAGTAGTGGCCCATTTAAGGACACTCAACCCAATTGTTAGCGAAAACCGGACAGTTTAAGTCGGCTCTCAGTAGAAAAAAGGGGTAGTTTCCTACCCCTCTACCACCTAGAACTCAAACATCAACTGAGTCCAGGGGGGGCTACGATAATGCTCACACACGCTTTCCCGGTGCCCAAAGCGATTGCGGCTATAGGCGCTGACGTGGACTGTCCGGAGGTGCTGTGGTGTGCGACGCCGAACACGGCGATTTTTCGTCTCTCTCATGGTTGGTTCCTTGAAGAGGACGCCAACGCTAGACGGTCGAGAAGGAGTGCCAGCTATCCGCCGACAGCTATTACGGTATTGTAATACTATACCCAATAGCCCACACTTCCCTCACGACCTCCGCCTTTGGCATCGGTTTAGTCGTTGTAGGGTCAGTACTTGCCGGTCTTTCCCCTACAACAACGCCAGACCCTGTCCCTCGCGGGACGGGGTTTTTTGTGCCTGGCAATAAAGCCAAGCCAAAAAATCTGCTCAGTTATGGTTTCGCTGAGTGTTCGCGCATCGTATCAGCAAAGGCCAGCCAGATGGCAGCCAG